>NZ_JBQSXR010000016.1:0-102801 GCF_052378395.1 Brachybacterium sp. AOP29-B2-41 | reverse complement strand
TGAGGCGCGCGGCGAGGGCGGCCCCGGCGGATCCGCCGCCCACGATGACGTAGTCGAACTCGGAGACGGGGTTCTCTGACGGGAGGTCCTGTGCGGGCATGTCTGCTGCTTCCTGTCGATGGAGGGAGTCGGAGGAGGAGGGGGACCGCCTCGACGCGATGCGCGGCGGGGTGGTCCGGGAGTGCGCGGGGTCAGCCCTTGCGGGGGAACCAGCCAGTGACGGCTGGTTCGGTGTTCTCGTAGATGTGCTTGGCCTCGGTGTACTCCTCGAGCCCGGTCGGACCCAGCTCGCGGCCGACGCCCGACATCTTGAACCCGCCCCACTCCGCCTGCGGGAGGTAGGGGTGGTAGTCGTTGATCCAGATGGTGCCGTGGCGCAGCCGCCGCGAGACCCGGTTCGCGACCCCGGAGTTGGAGGTCCACACCGCGCCGGCCAGGCCGTACTCGGTGTCGTTGGCGATCGCGATCGCCTCCTCCTCGGTGGAGAAGGTCTCCACGGTGATCACGGGGCCGAAGCCCTCCTCGACCACTGCGGGGTTGTCGGAGGTGCACTGGTCCAGGATGGTCGGGGCGTAGAAGAAGCCCTGCTCGTGCTCGGGGCCGCCCCAGTGCCCGCCGGTGCGCAGGCGGGCTCCGGCCTCGATCCCACGCTTGACGTAGTCGGTGACCTTGTCGCGATGCTCCTTCGAGACCAGCGGGCCGGTCTCCGCGGCCTCGTCCAGCGGGCCGCCCATGACGATGCCCTCGGCGCGCTCGACGAGATCGTCGACGAACTTCTCGGCGAGGGTGTCCTGCAGGATCAGGCGAGTACCGGCCGAGCACAGCAGACCGGAGTCCATGAAGGCGGCGTTGAGCGCGTTGTCCAGCGCCGCCTCGTAGTCGGCGTCGGCGAACACCACGTTGGGGTTCTTCCCGCCCAGCTCGAGGGCGACCTTCTTGATGCCGTGCGCGGCGGAGGCGGCGATCTTCCGCCCGGTGACCAGGCCACCGGTGAAGGAGACCAGGTCGATCTCCGGGTGGGAGGACAGCGGTGCGCCGACCACGCCGCCGTCACCCAGCACGAGGTTCGCGACCCCGGCGGGCAGGCCGAGCTTGTCCAGCACGTCCACGATCAGGATGGTGGTGTGGGGGGTGAGCTCGGCAGGCTTGATGATGAAGGAGTTGCCGGAGGCGAGGGCGGGGGCGATCTTCCACGAGGCCTGCAGCAGTGGGAAGTTCCAGGGCGTGATCATGCCGCATACCCCGATCGGCTCGTGGACCACGCGAGAGATCACGCTGGCGTCCCCGGCATCGATCAGGCGGCCCGGGTTCTGGCCCGCGATCTTGCCGAAGTAGCGGAAGCAGGCGGTGATGTCGTCCATGTCGCCCTCGGCCTCGACCAGGCGCTTGCCGGTGTCGAAGGCCTCGGCGCGAGCGAACTCGTCCTTGCGCTCCTGGAGGGCATCGGCAACCTGCAGCAGGAAGTCGCCGCGCTCGGTGGCAGGCTTGTCCGCCCACACGCGGGATTCGAAGGCCCGACGGGCTGCGAGGATCGCGCGGTCGACGTCCTCGGCGGTGGCCTCGGAGACGACGCCGACCTCGGTCTGATCGGCGGGGCAGATGACGGTGCGGGTCGCCCCGGAGGACGAGGGGACCCACTGCCCGTCGATGAACAGGGTGGCAGAGGCGTCAGTCATTGTTCTCCTTCTTCCCGATCTCGTCGGAGACGACGGCGGGGTCGATGGCGTGATTGTCGATCTGGTCGGTATCGGCCCAGGTGTCCGGTGCGGTGACGGGGATCGTGCCCGTGGCCGTGCCGATCTCCGTGCTCATGGTCAGGTACATGATGTGTGCATCGTAGGAGTCCAGGACGTCGGCGATGACCTGGTCCTTGGAGTACCCCATGATGTCGCGGCCGCGGGAGCCGAGGGAGGAGAAGATCTCGACCCGGTAGTAGGTCTCGCGCACGGCGGCGAGGTTTGCCGCGAAGCTGGGCGTCGAGTACGCGACCGGGTAGGTCTGGTACTTGAAGTCCTCAGCCTCGGGGAAGGAGACGACGAGGTCCACGAAGGGGAGCCCGCTGTCCGGGTGCGTACCGCGGTGGCAGGCGAGGTTCGCGCCGAGCTTCTTCAGCTCTGCCGCGACCTCCTCGACCGCAGGGGTGGCCACGGTGTCGATGAAGCTCCTCGCCTGCTCGGCGTTGGCGTAGCTCATGCGGTGCTGGAGCCGCTTGCGCCAGGAGCCGCGCTCGGCACCGTCTGCCTCGCGGACCCGGCTGGTCAGCAGGGCCGGCAGGGCGGCCTGGCGGGATTCGAGGTTCATGTGCTCGGTGCGCAGCACCTTCCAGAGGCTGAACACCACCAGATAGACGAGGACCGACAGCGGCAGCCCGACGATCACGGTCGCGGCCTGCAGCGTGTAGACCCCGTCGATGAACAGCATCACCAGCGTCAGGGCACCGGTGATCACGGCCCACACGATGCGCAGCCACGGCGGGCCGTCGGAGTCGGTGGTGGTGGGCTTGGAGGTCATGTTCGCCATCACCAGCGATCCGGAGTCCGCGGAGGTGACGTAGAAGAACAGTCCGGTGATCAGCGCGAGCGAGACGGTGAAGATCGCACCGGGATACTGCTCGAGCAGGTTGAAGAATCCGGATTCGGGCTGGTTGACGGCGAGATCCAGGAACTCCGCGTCCCCGAAGAAGCTCATCGCCGCGTTGCCGAAGATCGAGACCCACAGCAGGATGAAGGCGAAGGGGATCAGCAGCACGCCGACGACGAACTGGCGCAGGGTGCGGCCCCGGGAGATGCGCGCCAGGAACAGGCTCACGAAAGGCGCCCAGGCGATCCACCAGGCCCAGAAGAACAGCGTCCAGTCGGCCATCCACTGATCGGCGGGATAGTCCGCCGCGCCCTCGTTGTAGGCGAAGGTGTTCATCATCATCGAGGGGAAGCGCGAGAAGAAGTCGCCGATGTTCTGGACCAGGGCGTTGAGCAGCTGATGGGTGTTCCCGGAGACCAGCACCCACACCATGAGGACGAGTGCGAGGGCGACGTTGAGCTCGGAGAGCCGGCGGATGCCCTTGTCCACGCCGGAGACCGTGGAGAGAACGGTGATGAACACGGCCAGCGCCATCAGGGCGATCTGCACTGCGAGGGAGTTGGGGATGCCGAACAGCGTCGAGAGCCCGAAGTTCAGGAAGACGACGCCGATGCCGAGAGACACCGAGATGCCGAAGATGGTGCCGATGGTCGCGCCGATCTCAGCGACATGACCCACGGCGCCGTGGATCCGCTTGCCGAAGATCGGTGCGAGCGCGGAGCGGATCGAGAGCGGCAGGTGATAGCGATAGGCGAAGAGGCCGAAGGCCATGCCCATCAGGGCGTACATCGCCCAGCCAGGGATTCCGTAATGGAAGATCGTCCAGAGCGGGGCCATGCGGGCCGCTTCTTCAGACCCGGCCGCGACATCCGGCGGAGTCAGGAAGTTCGTGGCGGGCCCGGAGATTCCGAAGAACATCAGATCCACGCCGATGCCGGCGGCGAACAGCATCGCCGCCCAGGTGAACAGGTTGTACTTGGGCAGCGAATGGTCCGGGCCCATCTTCGTCCCGCCGACCTTGGAGAACGCGACGATCAGCACGAACACCACCACGATCGTGGCGGTCAGGACGTAGTACCAGCCGAAGTGCGTCGCCACCCAGCTCATCGAGCCGAAGATGACCGTCTCCGCCGTGCCCGGCCAGATCGCGGCGAACAGCACGAAGGCGACGATGATCACGGCGGTGCCGATGAACACCGGCCAGTTCACGGGAGAGCTGGAGCGGGGGGGCGCCGCACTGACGGTCGAAGCACGCCACCTGCCATCACCGCCGGGGTCCCTCCCGGTGCTGGAGGAGTCTGCAGGATGAGGAGACGGGGTGGCCTCAGCCATCACGGTCCTTTCGATCGACGTACGAGCGGTGCAGACCTGCTCTCACGGGCGAACGGGCCCAGCGGTGGGAAGGGTGCCTGCGACCGAGAGTGCGTTTGCTGGTCACAGGCCTTTCGACCCTAGGAGCCTTTAGGATGCGAGACCAATGCGGCGCAGGGTAAGTGACCAAGCAGTCACCGAGGGGATCCGGGAGGGACGAGATCGTCGTGTCCCGCGAGGGTGCGTTCAGTGTGACGTGCGCCGCACCGGGTGTCCAGGTGGGGGACGCGGAGGAGGGTGCCGATGTGCAGGGAGGTCACCCGGCTGCACGTCGGCCCCCAGGTGGGCGAGGGCCCGGTGAGTTCATGGAGATCGTCGGCGTTGACCTGCAGGCCCAGCGAGCCGTCCGGCAGCAGGGTGGTCCCCTCGTAGGTGCCGATGTCGTTGAGGATCAGGTCCGGGTAGCTCTCTCCCCAGGTCCAGATCGCGAAGTTGCTCTCGCCGTCATGGGAGAGGGGGACCGGGATGAGGCCGTCGGCGACCTCGTCGACGATCACGATCGCATCGCCGGCAGCCTCGAACGGCGCCTCGCCGTCCCAGCGGGGTGCCTCGCTGACGTGGACAAGGTGCGATCGTCGATCAAGCGGCTGCTGCGCAAGTACAAGTATCCGCCGGACCAGCGGCTTCGGGCGATCGTGAGCGTCATGCCTCAGATGGAGGCGCTCGTGGACGAAATTCGCTCTCATCAAGCGTCAAGCCCTGCTCGACCACCGTCCGAAGGCTGCCGAACCCACGAGATGGGCTTCCGAATCGTCCCACTGTCCGGAACACCTCTATGGTGAGAGGTCTGCGGGGGTGCGACCCTACGGGCGCAACCCGGGTCGTCGTGCTGCTTCGCGGCTGACGGCAAGGGCGGCGGTCTGCACCGCTGGACCGATCCGACGGACGTCGAGGTCGGACTCCCACCCAGCGGCTGAGATGGCGGCAACCGGTTCGCCGGCCGCTCCTCGCACGCATGCCGCGGCGCACGCGATTCCCGGCCCGCTCTCCTCTCGCTCGTAGGAGATGCCGCTTGCCCGGATGCGCCCCAGCTCGCGTTGCAGGCGCCCGGTCTCGGTGATCGTCTTCGGTCCGACTCTCCGGAGGCCGGCGGCGATCAGGTCGTCGACGATGAGCGGGTCGGAGTACGCGAGCAGCGCCTTGCCGACACCGGTGGCGTGTGCCGGCATCCGGCCCCCGACGCGACTCGGCAGGCGGGGAGTGCCGCGCGCCGGCAAGATCTCGATATAGACGACCTCGCCACGCTCGAGGACTGCCAGGTGCACCGTCAGGTTCACGGCGTTCCTGAGGTCCGACATGTAGGCGAGTGCCAGTTTGCGCAGGTCGCGGGGGCGGGTCGCGGCCTCACCCAGCTCGAACACCTTCAGGCCGAGGCGCACGCCGGTCCCGCTGCGTTCGAGGAACTGGTTCTCGACGAGCTCCTGGACGATCCGCGAGGTCGTCGACTTCGCCAGCCCTGTGCGTCGCCCGATCTCGGAGACACCCAGGACAGGTTCATGGGGTGTGAAAACGCTGAGCACCGCTGTCACCCGGCCCACCATCGATGCCGATGGCTCTGCCAGATTGTTCCGCTCAGTGGATCGCATACTTGGAGTATGCCGGTGGGTGCGCGCAGTATTCAACCAACCCCACAGAACGCGGGACCTGAACCGGACGACGATGGAGTCGAGATGGATGAAATGCAGTACGCGGCGCTCGGCGATGCGCTTCTCGACGCTGCAGAGCACCGTGCCCCGATCGCCCCGCTGACGACGGCGCACCCCCGGATGACGGTCGAGGATGCCTACCACGTGCAGCTCCACCAGGCCGCAGCCTGGAAGAGGGCAGGGCGAAAGGTCGTCGGCTTCAAGGTCGGGCTCACGAGCAAGGCGATGCAGCGCGCCCTCGGCGTCGATTCCCCGGACTTCGGGCACCTCTACGACGACATGGTGCTCGACCCGGCCCAGCCGATCGACACCACCAGGTTCGTCGCGCCGCGGGTCGAGCCCGAGATCTCCTTCGTGCTGAAGGAGGAGCTGAGCGGTCCCGGCCTCACGGCCGTGGATGCGATCCGTGCCATCGACTACGCCATCGCCTCCCTCGAGATCATCGACTCGCGCATCGCCGACTGGAAGATCGGCCTCGCCGACACTATCGCCGACAACGCATCGTCCGGGGCACTGCTGCTCGGCACCCGTCCTGTGACACTCGAGCAGTTCGACCTCGGGCTGCTCGGGTGCAACCTGACCAAGAACGGCGAGCTCGCCTCGACGGGCGCCGGTGCGGCCGTCCTAGGCCATCCGCTCAACGGAGTGCTCTGGCTCGCGAACACACTCGGCACCCTCGGCAAAACGCTGCCGGCCGGTTCGCTCGTGATGGCGGGCGCACTCTCCGCCGCTGTTCCCGTCGCACCCGGAGACAGCATCTCAGCGCGTTTCGCCCGACTGGGCTCGGTGCACGCACGCTTCTCTCGCACCACCGACAAGGAGAACTCATGACCCCCTCCGCCGCGATCGTCGGCTCAGGCAACATCGGCACCGACCTGCTCATGAAGCTCATGCGCAGCGACTCCATCGAGGTGCACTCCTTCGTGGGGATCGACGCCGCTTCGCCCGGTCTGTCCCGGGCTGATGCCCTCGGAGTACGCACCAGCGCGGGAGGCGTCGACTGGCTTCTGGCTCAATCCGACAAGCCGGACTTCGTGTTCGAAGCGACCAGCGCCAAGGCGCATCAGGCCAATGCGCCGCGCTATGCAGCGGCCGGCATCGCCGCGATCGACCTGACGCCCGCCGCGGTCGGCCCGTTCGTCTGCCCGGCCGTCAACCTGCACGAGCACTCCTCGGCCCCTAACCTCAACATGATCACCTGCGGTGGTCAGGCCACCGTCCCGATCGTGCAAGCGGTGTCGAGCGTGACCCGTGTGCCGTACGCGGAGATCATCGCCTCGATCTCCTCGCGTTCCGCAGGGCCCGGCACCCGCGCGAACATCGATGAATTCACCGAGACCACGTCACGTGCGCTCGAGACAGTCGGCGGCGCCGAGCGAGGAAAGGCAATCATCATCCTCAATCCCGTGAAGCCGGACATGATGATGCGGGACACGGTCTTCTGCTCGCTCGAGCCGGGGGCCGACCAGGAGGCGATCGCCGCCGCAATCCATCGCCGAGTCGCCGAGGTGCAGCAGTACGTGCCGGGCTACCGGATGCGGAGTGAACCGCAGTTCGACGAACCGAACGAACTCTGGGGCGGAATGGGCCGCGTCGCTGTCTTCCTCGAGGTCACCGGCAATGGCGACTATCTGCCGCCCTGGGCGGGGAATCTCGACATCATGACCGCCGCTGCAGTGCGCGTCGGTGAACTGCTCGCGACGTCTAGGAAGGCACTGGCATGAACGACCAGATCAAGGATCTCGTGCGCATCACGGACACCACGCTTCGCGACGGTTCCCACGCAGTGCGACACCAGTTCACCGAACAGCAGGTGCGTGATGTCGCGGGTGCCCTCGATAAGGCGGGTGTCGAGGTCATCGAAGTCACTCATGGCGATGGCCTCAATGGCTCCTCCTTCAACTACGGCTTCAGCAAGGTGCGCGATATCGATCTCGTCGCCGCCGCAGTCGACGAGGTCGATCGTGCACGCATCGCGGTGCTGATGCTCCCGGGCCTCGGCACCGTTGCAGACCTCCGCGAGGCACGGAGCGCCGGTGCCGACGTCGCTCGAGTGGCGACGCACTGCATAGAAGCGGACGTGTCCATACAGCACTTCCAGGCCGCTCGTGATCTCGGCATGGAGACGGTGGGGTTCCTGATGCTCGCTCATCGGGCCGACCCCGACGATCTCGCCGCGCAAGCGCGAATCATGGCCGACGCCGGATGCCAGTGCGTCTACGTCGTCGACTCCGCCGGCGCTTTGATGCCGCACTCGGCTGCCGCCCGGGTCTCGGCACTCGTGCAGGAGCTGGGCGCGGATGCACAGGTCGGCTTCCACGGCCACCAGAACCTTTCGCTCGGCATCGCGAATTCGATCGCCGCCTACGAAGCCGGCGCCCGCCAGATCGACGGCACCCTCTGCGCACTCGGCGCCGGTGCAGGGAATTCACCGAGCGAGATTCTGACCACCGTGTTCGGCGCCCTCGGAATCCCGACAGGGATCAACGAGGAGCGGATGCTGGCGGCTGCCGAGGAGGTTCTCAAGCCGATCATCACCCGGATGCCTGTTGCCGACCGCGCCTCGATCGTCCAAGGACGCTACGGGGTGTACAACTCCTTCCTCCTGCATGCCGAACGTGCAGCTGAGCGCTACGACGTACCCGCCTACCAGATCCTCAGGAGAGTGGGCGAGGCCGGTTACGTCGGAGGACAGGAAGACATGATCATCGACGTCGCGATCGAACTGGCAGGTGCCCGATGAACACTCCCACCGACTCCACCGTCATCGATGCTGTTGTGACCGAACTGCTCGCTCGGGAGAACGAGCGTCGTGATGGCGGCAAGTTGACCGACCAGTACCCTGAGCTCGATATTCCCACGGCCTACGAAGCCCAGCGGGAGCTGATCGCACGCAAGGTCTCCGCGGGCGAGCGGGTGGTCGGTGTGAAGCTGGGCCTGACCTCACGCGCCAAGCAGCAGAGGATGGGGATCACCTCGCCTCTGACCGCAGTGATCACCGATGCCATGCTCGTCGAGGTCGGCGTACCGCTGGTGACCGGTGAGCTCATCCACCCCCGGGTCGAACCCGAGATCGTCTTCGTCATGGGCGAGCGGCTCGCCGGGCCAGGGGTCACCGCCGCCGGCGCCATGGCCGCCGTGCGCAGTGTGCATGCCGGTCTCGAGGTCATCGACAGCCGTTACACCGACTTCAAGTTCGCTCTGCCGGACGTCGTCGCCGACAACGCGTCGAGCTCACGCTTCGTCGTCAGCTCGATGGGAGTAGACCCGACTGGTCTGGACCTCGCACTCGAAGCCGCGGTCCTCAGCGTCGACGGCGACGTCGTGGACACCGCCACCGGGGCAGCGGTGCAGGGGCACCCCGCCGAGGCCCTGGCCCTCGCGGCGAATGCTCTCGCTGAGCGCGGCGAAGCGATCGAGGCGGGAATGGTCGTCCTCACCGGAGGCCTCACCGACGCTGTGTTCGTCAACCCGGGCGGAGACGTCCAGGTCGAGTTCACGACGCTCGGGTCCGTCACGTTGCCGATCGCGCCGGTCGAGGAGCCCCGATGACCGCCATCGCGGACTCACCACCAAGCCTTCGAGCACCCCAGCTGGGAAAGTCCGGCACTCGGATACTGCGAGGCGTGATCGGCGCGGTGGCACTGCTCGTCATCATGGAAGCGGTCTCCTTGCTGGGCATCGTCCCGGAGAGTCTGCTGCCCTCGGCGTCGCAGGTGATCGCCGCCACCGCATCACTGCTCGTGGATCCGGTGTTCCTCAGCGATGTGGGCGCCACGATCTGGGCATGGGCAGCCGGCTTGAGCATTGCGGCGGCGGTCGGGATCGGCCTCGGCCTCGTCCTCGGGTCCTTCCACATCGCCAACGAAGCAGCTTCTGCCGCCATCGAGTTTCTGCGGCCGGTGCCGTCGGTCGCCCTGATCCCCCTCGCGATCCTGGTTCTCGGACAGGGTGCCGAGATGAAGATCGCCCTCACCGTCTATGCGGCGCTCTGGCCGATCCTCTTCAACACGATCTACGGCGTCCGTGACGTCGACCCGATCGCCAAGGAGACCGCACGAACGTTCCGTCTGAGCCAATTGGGGATCCTCACCCGCGTCAGCCTGCCGTCGGCAGCGCCTTTCGCCGCCACCGGAATCCGCATCTCGGCCTCCATCGCTCTGATCGTCACGATCAGTGCTGAGCTCCTCGCCGGTTCGGCGCAGGGGATCGGTGCCTACATCCTGCGCACCAGCTCGGGCGGTGGTGACACCGCACTCGTGTTCGGCGGCACCGTCATCGCGGGCCTGCTGGGCGTACTGGTCAACATGCTGCTGGTCGGCGCGGAACGACTTGTCTTCCGTTGGAAGACGGACGGAGTCCCCTTATGACCGATGCAGTTCGCATTCGACCCACGATCACTTCGAGGACCATGCCGACCAAGCGCCCGATCGTCGCCCGTCCAGGTTTCCGGATGGCGTCTCGCTGGATCGTTCTCATCGCCCTGCTGCTCCTCTGGCAGGTGGCGACGATGCTCGCGGCGTCTCCGTTCTTCCCTCAACCCCTTCTCATCTTCGAGCGGGCCGCGGCCCTGTGGTTCCCGAACGAGACCGGACTGCTCAACGAGAACGTCCGCGCTGACGTCATCCCCAGCATCGGCCGCATGCTGAGCGGCTATGCCATCTCGGTGGTCGCCGGAGTCATCCTCGGCGTCTCCATTGGTCTGAGCCGGCGGCTCGCGGACTACATCGATCCGATCGTGCAGTTCATGCGCGCCGTACCGCCCCCGGCACTCATCCCGGTGTTCCTCGTGCTGTTCGGCACCGGAGATTCGATGCGGATCCTGCTGATCACCTTCGGGACCGCATGGCCGATCCTTCTGAACACGATCGAGGGAGTCCGTGGGATCGATCGCCTCAAATACGACACGGCCACCGTCTTCCGTATCGGTGTCACCGATCGGCTCGCACGCATCGTTCTTCCAGGTGCTGCGCCGAAGATCCTGGCCGGCGTGCGCACGAGCCTCGCGATCGCTCTGATCCTGATGGTGATCAGCGAGATGGTCGCCTCGTCCAACGGAATCGGCTTCTCTATCGTGCAGGCGCAACGAGGATTCGGCTACCTCGATATGTGGGCAGGAATCGTTCTTCTCGGAATCATCGGATACCTCTTCAACCTTGTACTCACTCTCATCGAACGTCGCATTCTGCACTGGCAACGTGTCGGCGGCCGTGAGACGGCGTGAAACAGAAAGGGACCAGAACATGACTATGCTCACTGTGGAGCAGCTCGCTCATACGTATGGAACCGGACCGAAGGCGGTGACGGCGCTCAAGGACATCACCTTCAGCGTCAATCCCGGGGAGCTGGTCTCGATCGTCGGTCCGTCCGGGTGCGGCAAGACCACCCTGCTGCGGGCGATGGCGGGCCTGATGGAGCCCACGGGCGGCACCGTCGCACTCGAAGGAGATCGGATCACCGAGGCTCCGGAGGGCTTGGCGATGGTGTTCCAGGACTATCGCGGTTCGCTGTTCCCATGGCTGACCGTCGAGAAGAACGTGCGCTTCCCCCTCAAGGGTCACGGCCTGCCGAAGGACGAGATCGATTCGCGAGTCGCCGATTCACTGGTTGCCGTGGGGCTGAAGGGCTTCGAGGAGAGCTTCCCATCGCAGCTCTCCGGTGGCATGCAGCAGCGTGTCGCGATCGCTCGAGCTCTCGCGTACCGCCCGAAGATCCTGCTGATGGATGAGCCCTTCGCCTCCGTCGATGCCCAGACCCGTGAAGAGCTCGAGGACCTGGTGCTCGTCGTCAAGCAGCGATTCGACATGACCATCCTGTTCGTCACCCATGACATCGATGAGAGCGTGTATCTCGCGGATCGGGTGGTCGTCCTCTCCAAGCGGCCAACCTTCGTCCAGACGGTTCTCGAGGTCCACCTGCCGGCCGAGCGGGACCAGATCACGACCAAGGAAGATCCTGAGTTCATACGACTTCGCGGCGAGGCTGCCCGGCTCATCCGGTCCGCTCCGAGCGGTTCGGACGCCGCGATCACCGATCGTCACGCTGCATGAAGCTTGGCATCGCGGGTCGCGTCGCCCTCCTCACCGGGGCAGCCGGTGGAATCGGTGAGGCGACACTTCTCCAGTTCCGAGAGGAGGGAGCTCTCGTGGTCGCGGTGGAGAGATCGGCCGAGAAATGCGCGCGCCTGCGAGCGTTCGATGACGACGGAATCGCCGTTCTCCAACGGGACGTCACCGATCCGGAGGCTGCTGATTCGGCTGTGGCCCTCGCCGTCGACGCGTTCGGAGCGCTCGACATCCTCATCAACAATGCGGGAGCCGCACCTGTACGAGAAGGTTTCCTCGAGACCGACATGGACGACTGGCGCGCAACGCTCGATCTGAACCTGCTCGCTCCAGCGAGCTTCTGCAAGGCTGCGCTCCCCGCTCTGCAGTCCTCCGGAGGGGTCATCGTCAACGTCGCATCGACCTCGGGCCGTCACCCGGAGCCGATGCTCGTCGACTACGCCGCCTCCAAGGCGGCACTCCTCTCACTCACCGGAGCACTCGCCACGGAGTTCGGTCCTCTTGGCGTCCGAGTTCTGGCGGTGGCGCCCGGACCGACCCGGACACCGATGTGGGACGCCGAAGGTGGGTTCATCGACGGCATCTCCGAACGGTACGGCCGAGAACGGGAGGACGCCGTTCTCCACCACATCCGTGATGTCCGTGGAATCGCGCTAGGGCGGCCCGGAACCGCTGAAGAGGTGGCGCGCACGATCGTCTTCGCCGCCTCGGAGGCGTCGTCCCATACCTCTGGCACCACGATCGCCGTCCACGGTGCGATGACAACGCATCTCATGTGACCCCCCGACCTGAACCATCCATCTGCACGTTCAAGGAGGAACTATGCACAATCACTTCACCACCACCACCCGCCGGCGCTGGCTGGCCGGAGCCGCCGCACTCGGGGTCGGCTCCACTCTGGGACTCTCGGCCTGCTCCAGCGGGGACAGTGCGACAGGAGCCGCCGACGGCGACCTAGAGACGATCGAGCTGCTCGTCGGGATCGTCCCGGTCATCGACCATGCTGCGGTGTTCCTGGCCATCGAGGACGGCTTCTTCGCAGAAGAGGGTCTCGAAGTCTCGGCCCAGCCCGCACAGGGAGGCGCCGCGGCCGTCCCCGCCATGATCGCCGGTGAGATGCAGGCCGCCTTCGCGACCTATCCGTCGTTCCTCCTCGCCGAGGCCAGCGGAGTCGGGATCAGCATCGTCTCCCTCGGCATCGACGGCACCGAGGAGACTGCCGGCGTCTACGTCGCAGAGGGCTCGGACATCGCCACGATCGAGGACCTCGAAGGCGTGACTATCGCCGTCAACACCCTGAACAACACCGGTGATCTGACCATCAAGACGCACCTCAAGGATGCCGGGATCGATCCGAACTCGGTCGAGTTCATCGAGCTGGCCTTTCCCGACATGGGCCCCACACTCGCGTCGGGCGGCGTCGATGCCGTCTGGGTGGTGGAACCCTTCCTCACCGGGCTCGAAGGCTCCGGCGCTCAGAAGATCTTCGCGACCTACGCCGGGCCGACAGCCGAGATCCCCGTCTCGGGAGTCGGTATGACGAGGGAGTTCACCGACGCCAACCCGAACACGGTCGAAGCCTTCCAGCGTGCCCTCGAGCGTGCGAACTCTGAGCTTGCGGCAAATCCTGATCGTGCGCGCGAGCTGGTCACGACGTACAGCGAGACGTCTCCGGAGGTCGCTGCTGAACTGAACGCGCCGACGTGGGTGGAAGGCCCGGTCACTGCGGACGCGCTCTCGATCTGGAACGACCTCATGGTTGATCTCGAATCATTGTCCGATCCGGTCGACCTCGAGTCGATGATCATCGATTCGTCCCAGTGAACAATGTCGCGAGCGCTACCCCAGCGCCACTGATCGACACCTCGCAGGAAAGGAACAGCATGGAGACCTTCGGTCACATCATCGGCGGTGAGGAAGTGCAATCCGAGGGCGGGCGCGTCTTCCCGAGTATCGATCCCTTCACCCGGGAACCGTGGGCGGAGATCGCGCTCGGCACCCACGTGGAGGCGGATCGAGCGGTGCAGGCTGCACGCCGCGCGTTCGATGAGGGGCCCTGGCCGCGGATGAGCGCAGGTGAACGGCGCAAGCTCATCCATCGGTTCGCGGACCTCATCGAGGAGCACGGCGATGAGCTCGCGATGGCCGATACCCGCGACATGGGCAAGCCGATCACTCAGAGTCGCGGTAACGATGTCCCGCGCACCGCGATGAACTTCCGATTCTTCGCAGATCACGCAGCGCTCTCACCGGGGGAGGTGTTGCCGATGGACTCGGGGCACCACACCTACACGCGGTACGACGCTGCCGGTGTCGTCGTCGCGATCGCTCCCTGGAACTTCCCGATGATGCTGGAGAGCTGGAAGGTCGCTCCCGCGCTCGCATGGGGGAACACGGTGGTGCTCAAACCCGCCGAGGACTCACCGGCCTCCGCCACGATCATGGCTCGGCTGGCCCTTCAAGCGGGCATCCCGCCCGGCGTCTTCAATGTGGTGCACGGATACGGTCCGGATTCGGTCGGTTCGGCACTGACCGAGAATCCTGACGTTGATCGGATCACCTTCACAGGTGAGTCGAGCACAGGAAAGGTGATCGCCCGGGCAGCCGCCGCGAATCTGGTCCCGGTGAGTCTCGAACTGGGCGGCAAGGGTGCCAACGTGGTGTTCGCCGATGCTGATCTGGACAATGCCGTCGAGTGGTCGATCAAGGCGATCTTCACGAACGCGGGCCAGGTCTGCCTCGCCGGCAGCCGGATCTATGTCGAGCGGTCCATCATGGATGAGTTCGTCGAACGCTTCTCGGAAGCGGCGAATGCGATGGTGGTCGGTGACCCGAAGGAGTCAACGACACAGGTGGGACCGTTGGCGAGCGGGGTCCACTACACCAAGGTGCGCGGCTACTTCGATACGATCCCTCAATCGAACGGCACGCAGATCTCGGGTGGGCTCGGCGACGGCTGGTTCATCAGACCGACGATCATCGTGGAACCAGATCGGGAGTCGACGCATCAGCGTGAGGAGATCTTCGGCCCGATTGTGACCATCACGCCATTCGACTCGGAAGAGGAAGTCGTCGGGGAGGTCAATGACAGCCCCTACGGCCTGAATGCCATGGTGTTCACCGAGAATTTGGTCAAGGCACATCGAGTCTCCGCCGCACTCGTCGTGGGGACGGTCTGGGTCAACTGCTTCTTCATCCGCGACCTCCGGGCCCCCTTCGGCGGTGCGAAGCAATCCGGGGTCGGACGTGAGGGCGGGACCTTCAGCCGCGAGTTCTTCACGGAGCCCAAGGCAGTCGTGATGCAGATGGAACGCTCCAGCCACTAGTCAGGCCGTGAAGCCGGGGTACGAGCAGCAGCTCGTACCCCGGCTTCGTCGTACCAGCTCGCCAAATGCAGGAGCGCCGCACATCCACTGATGCGCGGCGCTCCCGGGTTAGTCACCGATTGGAGGACGCAGCCTTCTCGGCAAGGGTGGCTCCGCCCGACAGCCAGTGGTCCCCGGGGACCTCGTTGACGAGGACGCGGACGCTTGCGGGCGGCGCATCGACAGCACGGACGATCGCGTCGTGCACTTCTGCCATCAGGGATCGGAGCTGCTCGGGGCTGCGCCCCTCGGCGATCGAGATCTGGACCAGGGGCATGTCAGGCTCCCTGCTTGTGGTGCTCGGCATCCGACGCGTCCGCGACGTCACCGAGGGGCCGACGGACCTGATACTGGGTCTGGGCGCGCTGGGTCTGCCCGCCCCACATGTCGATCGACATCGGGTGCTGTGGGTCGAAGTAGCGCGGAGTCCACTCCTCGTCGTCCTCGATGCGGCGGACACCGTAGGAGTATTCGTAGGTGAGCCCCTCCGGTCCCTTGAAGTAGATGAAGATCGCTGTCGACTGCGGGTGGCGCCCGGGCCCCTGTTCGATCTCGACCCCCCGTTCCTTCAGGAAGTTCCAGCTGCGCATGATGTCGTCGAGGCTCTCCACCTGGAAGTTGATATGGCAGAGACCGGGCTTGTCGCCTTTGAAGACGGCCAGCTTGTGATGGACCGGGTCGAAGCGCATCAATGCAGCGGAGTCGCCGATCCAGTCGCTGATCTTGATATTGAAGTGCGTGTTCCACCACTTGTAAGCGGCTCGGACGTCCGGTGCGTCGACGCAGAGGTGGCCGAACTCCGTGATGCCGGCGTGGCGGTTGAACTGCACCTTGTTGGCATCCTGGAACTGGTCGACGACCAGATCGAATCGATTGCCCCAGGGGTCATCGAAACTGATGTATTCGCGAACCCGCCGCGAGCGTGCCTCATCGTCGGAGCCGCGGATCGTGGGGATGCCGGCGAGGTTCAGTTCGACCTCCGCCTGTGCAAGCGCAGCGCTGTCGGCCACGATGAGCCCGGAGCTGAGCACCCCGGATTGTCCCTCGACGTACGCGAGGCAGTGGTGCCGACCATCGGCGCGAAGATAGTGCACACCGTCGTCCTCGCCCTGGTACTCCATGCCGACGATCTCGGTCGCGAACCGCACGGCCTCCCGGGCATCACTGGTGCCGGACCGCACGTAGGCAATATCTGTGAGTTCGATCATCGTTGATCCTTTCTCTCTTTCTATTTCTTGTCAGTCCTCGTGCGACCGCGCGAGAAAATCAAACATTCGGGGGAGCAGCTCATCGCCGCGCTCGCGCCACCATTCCTGTTCATCAGTAGGCAAGCTCGGCGCATCGGGCGATGCTGCCAGGGCGAGTTCGGCGCTGCGTTCGAGCAGCCACATACGTGCGACGGCGCTAGCGAGATCCGGTCCGCGGGTGACGGCTCCGTTGCCCCGCAGGACGACAGCCGGCGCATCACCGAGCGTGTGAGCGACTGCCATGCCGGCGTCGACGTCGCGAACAAGTCGGGAATCGTCGTAGATGGGGACCACGGGGCCGAGGAGCGCTCCGTGCCCGTCGAGCGCTCGGATCGGCTTCCCTGCGGCGATCGCCTTGGCGACCGCTCGCGGTTGGGCACGGCAGATCGCACCGGTGGAGTGATCCCCACGTGCGATCGCGATATGAATCCAGGCTTCTTTCGGGGTGCCGGGCGGGAGCTCGGTGGTATCCAACGGCAGGACTGATGAATCCTCGGGACGTTGGAAGGCAAGGGGGAGCGGGGCGGTGACCAGCAGTGACTGTGCGTCACGAAGAGTGATGTGGCCGAATGCATCGGTCAGCCCCGCGTTCGCCACGGTGCGTGCCGCATGGGCCAAGCGGGATCGGGCGTCTTCGCTCATCAGATTCCTCCGTCGATGGAGTTGCTTCTTCGGAGCATACCTGTATGAATAGAAATGTCAACGCATGGATGTTGATGGCTATGATCGCCGGCATGTCCCTGCCCCATGCAATTCTCGGTGTGCTCGAGGCTCGACCGATGTCGGGCTACGAGCTCACAAGATTTTTCGACTCCACTGCTCGCTGGGTATGGACGGCTCCACAGAGCCAGATCTACCCGCTCCTGCGCAAGCTCGAGGCGGATGGATGGATCGTAGGCGAAGAGCAGGTTCGCGGGGAACGTCTCCGCCGCACGAGCTACTCACTGACCTCAGCCGGCTTGGACGAGCTCGGCCGCTGGCTGACCGAGACCTACGCCGAGCCGAACGTGCGCGACGGGTTGCTCCTCAAGGCCCTGTTCTTCGATCTGGCGGATGCTGAGGGGGCCAGCTCGGTGCTGGCTGAACACGTGCTGGAACTCGAGGAACGGGTATCGCAGTGGTCCGCGCACCGCGTTGCGCTGGTGGCGCGCGATACGCCGCTGCTGCGAGAGCGACTCGACCATCGCCCCGAGTCGGAGCATGAACGAATCGCTCTCCTGAAAGCCCACGTCTTCGAGTACCTGATCGACCAGGCTGAACTTCGGATTCGCTGGTGCCGAGACACGATGACGATGCTCGGCTGATCAGCTGGCAGCTCCTCTCGTCGGAACCCGCAGATCCGCACTTGCTGGATCCCTACGATCTTGCGATCTCCAAGCTCGGAACGGCGAGGGCGAAGGATCTCGACTTCGTGGACGCACTCATCACGGCTCGCCTGCTCGGCACGAGGACGCACAGCATGTTTGAAGGCTGCTGATCACCCCTCCGGAACGGACTCGCTCATCGCGCTGATCTGGAAGGTGGCGCCGTCGGGATCCTCGATCGTCGCGATCCGCCCGAAGGGGGAGTCGACCGGACCGTCGAGGACCTTCCCGCCGAGCTCGAGGACCTTCGCGAGCGCACTGTCGCTCGAGTCGACGCCGAAGTAGATCCGCCAGCCGGCGCGCCCAGGCCCCAGCTGGCGATCTCGCTCGGGCCGTTGGTGGCGTAGCGGAACGAATCGTCCTCCATCGGTTCGGTCATCGCCACGAGCTGGGCGTCGAACACTGCGGTGTAGAACGCGGCGGCGTCGTCATAGCGGTGGGTCGTCAGTTCGAACCACACCGGGGAGCCGGGGGCGCCGGTGAACTCGTATCCCTCGAACTCCTTGGCCTGTCACATCTCGATGGAGGCGCCGGTGGGGTCCTGCGGCATCACGTTCCGGCCGTCGGTGCCGATATCCATGATCGGGGTGAGGGCGGTGGCTCCCTTCGCGAGAGCGGTGGCGAGGCGGGCCTTCGCATCGTCGACGGTGAGGTAGACATCCCAGCCGGTGGGCAGCGCTGTCCCGTCGGGCCCCGTCATCCCCGCGACCGACAGGGCGCCGCCCACGGAGGCGCCATCGCTGTTGGAGATCATCGCGTAGTGGCCGAACTCCTCGCCGAGATCGCGGAAGGTTCAGCCGAAGAGCCTCGAATAGAAGGTCTTGGCGGCATCGAGGTCCTGGACGGACAGGTCGGTCCAGGTACTGGTTCCGGTAGTCCTGCTCATGATCTCTCCTCAGACGAGCGGCGCGGAGGCTGCGTGGAGGCCGAACGCCGCGGGGACCGCAGCACTGTGAGCGCAGTCACATCGACGAGTCTACGAAGCCTGCCGCCACGCACAAGGGGTGCGGGGCGCCGCGCAGAGCGAGACGGCAGGATTCAGGGGGAGCGCCGGGCTGCGCTCGGGGCATGCCGGGCGGCGTCCCGAAGGCTCAGCGCTCGTCCGGCACCTCGCCCGGGACCTCGCGGGTCGGCTTCGAGCCACGCAGGAAGCACGCGCCGATCAGCCCGACCGCCGAGATCCCACCGGCCACGAGGAAGGCCACGTTCACGCCGTGGATGGGACCGGCCATGCCGTACTCCAGCGGGTCCCGTGCGGCGGTCGTCATCACCGTCACCAGCACGCCGCTGCCGATCGACGCTGCGACCTGACGCATGGTGTTGTTCACCGCGGCGCCGTGCGGGATGAGCCGCTGCGGGAGCTGGTTCAACGCCGCCGTGGTCACCGGCATCATCACCATCGCGGTGCCGAACATCCGCACCGCATTGACGATCGCGATGTACGCGAAGGTGGTGTCGACGGTCAGCCGGGCCAGCAGGACGCTGGTGACCGTGAGGATCGCGAAGCCGGTGATCGCAAGGGCGGAGGCACCGAAGCGATCGAAGACCCGCCCGGTCACGGGGGACATGACACCCATGATCACCGCTCCGGGCAGCAGCACCATCCCGGATTCCATCGCGCTGAAGTCGCTCATGTTCTGCATATACAGCGGGATCATCAGCATCCCGCCGATCATCGCCATGAACACCAGCATCCCCAGCACCGTGCCGAGCGTGAACATGCGGTTGCTCAGCACCCGCAGCTCGAGCAGCGGCTCTTCCAGCCGCAGCTGACGGCGCACGAACCACACCAGCGTGAGGGCGCCGACGATCAGCGGGATGAGCACCCCCAGGCTCAGCCAGCCGGCAGTGCCCGCATTGCTGAAGCCGAACAGCAACCCGCCGAAGGCGAAGGAGGACAGGATCAGCGAGAGCACATCCAGATGAGGATCGGTCTGTTCGGTGACGTTCTTCAGGGTGAAGCGCGCGAAGATCAGCGCCCCGAGCGCGATCGGCAGCATCATCACGAACAGCCACCGCCAGGACCAGTGGTCCACGATGAATCCCGAGAGGGTGGGCCCGATCGCGGGGGCGAAGGAGATCACCAACCCGAAGGTGCCCATGGCGGTGCCGCGCTTGTGGATCGGGAAGAGCGCGAACAGGATCGTCTGCATCAGCGGCATGATCATTCCGCCGCTGGCGGCCTGCACCACCCGTCCCAGCAGCAACACCGGGTACACCGGGGCGATGGCGCAGATGATCGTCCCCATGATGAAGATGGCCATCGCGGCGGAGAACATCGTGCGCGTGGTGAACTTCTGGATCAGGAACGCCGTGGCCGGGATCATGATCCCGTTGACCAGCATGAACAGCGTGGTCACCCACTGGGCGGCGTTCGCGGTGATATCGAATTCGACCATGAACGCCGGCAGCGCTGTGTTGAGCAGAGTCTGGTTGAGGATGATGACGAAGGCTCCTGCGAGCAGGACCGCCATCACGACATTCGGGTTCGCCGCTGCCGGAGCGGAGCCCTTACCGCTGTTGGTCCCACCGTTGTGCTGCCCCATGCTTGGAACGTCTCCTGTCGTGATCCTCATCGGGCTGCTGTCCCGCTCGTCGGGCGGCATTCGTCGCCCTGCTCGAGGTTAGGGGTGAAGTTGCACTGGGTGCAAGGTCCCGCGGGTGGGATGAGTGTCTCTGTTGATCGAGGTCACGATTGTCGCGGCGCGGGGACCCCGGCGCACAATGGTCCCGTGTCCACCTCCCCCGCGGCGTTCCCTCCTCTTGCAGTGCGCGCCGAACAGGCGCTCGCGGGGCTCGCGCCGGGATATTTCGCGCTGGTGATGGGTACCGGAATCGTTTCGATGGGGCTGCGGATGGTCGGGGCCGACGAAGCAGCGCTTGTCCTCCTCATCCTCGCCGCGCTGGCCGGGGCGGTGCTGGCCGCGCTGTACGTGCTGCGCTGGCTGCGCCACCGTGATCGGATGCGGGCGGACGCGAAGAATCCCGAGACCGCCTTCGGCTACTTCACGATCGTCGCCGCGGCCAGCGTCGTGGCGGTCGGTCTGCAGCAGATAGGGCTCCCCACTGCTTCCGCAGTGCTGCTCGGGGTCGGCGCTGCGATCTGGATCGTACTGGGATATGTGCTGCCCTGGCAGGTGCTGATGACCCGGGACGGCGAGCCGATCCTCGCGCGCACCAACGGCAGCTGGTTCATCTGGTCCGTCGCCTCGCAGTCTCTCGCCGTCGGCTTCTCCGGCCTGAAGCCCGCGACCCACGCCTATGCAGACCTGCTGGGCCTGCTCACCGTGCTGGCCTGGTCGGTGGGGACGATCCTGTACGTCGGGATCGCAGTGCTGGTGATCCTGCGGATCGTGCACTTCGGAATCACACCGCGACAGTTCGAGCCCACCTACTGGGTCGCGATGGGCGCGCTCGCGATCGCGGTGGTCGCCGGGGCCGGGATCTTCGCCATGGACTCGGTGCCGATGGTCGACGCCGCCCGCGGGCTGATCGGCGGGACCGTCGTGGTCTTCTGGTGCTTCGCGCTGTGGCTGATTCCGCTGCTGGCCGGAGCGGGCCTGTGGCGGCACCTGATCCACCGGGTTCCGCTGCGGTACACGCCCTCGCTGTGGTCGATCGTGTTCCCCCTGGGGATGTTTGCCGTCGCCTCACTGCGGCTGGGGCGGGTCGAGCACCTGCCGCTGGTCGAGGGGGTCGGCGATGTGGGACTGGTGGTGGCGGTGCTTGCCTGGGTCGCGGTCGCGGTCGGCCTGCTGATGACACTGCTGCGAGGTCTGCGCGGTGCGAAGGGCTGAGCCGGAGCCGGGGCGCTCCCCTCGAGACTCGCTCGGGGGCCCGCCGGGTGCGTGATCCGCTGGTGCGCGCGCTGGCGATGCGGTGCCCGCCGCTGCAAGAACTGATCGCTGCGGCCCATGGACGGGAGCCTCATCAAGTGCTTGGGTGGAGGGGAACGAGCGCCGGTGCATGCCGGGGCCGAACTCTCCGAGGAGCGGTCGCGATGAGCGATGCGAGCACCAGCAAGACGAGCAGCACCAGCAGCACGAGCAGGACCAGCGGGGCACGTGGCGCGTCCGCGCCCGGTGCCGAAGCGGGGGAGCTGGTGGTCGACTTCATCCTCTCCGTGGACGGCTGCGCCGCCGGGGAGGGCTGGCCGGGCTGGTGGGGGCTCGAGAGCCCGGAATATCTCGCCTGGCTCGGTGAGCAGCCGGATTCGGTGACCCTGATGGGCGCCACCACCTACCGACTGATGGCGAGGATGGCTGAACAGGCCCAACGGATCGATGTCTCCGAAGAGGAGAGGGCCAGCTTCGCCCAGATGGCGCAGCTCCCGAAGATCGTCTTCTCCGCCACCCTCGAAGAGCCCCTGGCCTGGCCGAACACCACCTTGATCAGCACTGATGCGGTCGAGGCGGTCCGGGAGCTCAAACGCAACGCCACCTCGCCGTTGACCACCACCGGCAGTATCCGCCTCAGCCACTCGCTGCTGAAGGCCGGGCTTGTGGACCGCTTCCGCATCATCCTGTTCCCGGTCATCACCGGGCGCACCGGGCTCGAGCGGATCTGGGAGCAGTTCGAGGACTTCTCCCTCGACCTCGTCACCGCACGCACCTTCGAGGGTGGCCTCCAGCTGCTCGAATACGTACCGACCTACCTGTCAGAGCCTCCCGGCTCGGCCTGGGATCGCACCGGGGGCGCCGAGTGATGGGCTTGTCGTCGGGGCGGCCTGCCGGCCGGCCGCCGGTCGTGGACATGGAGTCCTGGCAGTCCGCTCGGGACGAGCTGCTGGTGCGGGAGAAGGCGCATACCCGCGAGGGGGATGCGATCGCTGCCGCAAGGCGCCGGCTGCCGATGGTGGAGATCGACGGGAGTGCCGAGGTGACCGGTCCTGTCGGCTCAGTGCCCTTCCTCTCCCTGTTCGAAGGCCGTGACCGGCTCGTGGTGTACCAGCACATGTGGCATGACGGAGCCCCGCACCAGGGGCAGTGCGAAGGCTGCACCACCACTGCATGGCACCTTCACGACGCGACCTACCTGAACGCCCACGGCGTCTCGCTCGCGATCCTCACCACCGGAAGCTGGGAGGAGGTGCACCCTTTCATCGCCTTCATGGAATACCGGCGCGTGCCCTGGTATTCGGCGCGGGAAGCTCCCGCCCCGATCGGCGGCGACATGGGCTATCTCGCGAGCTTCCTGCGCGCAGGGGACCGGGTGTTCCTCACCTATCGCACCACCGGGCGCGGCAACGAGCGGGTGAACTTCTCGATGGGCCTGCTGGACCTGACGCCCTACGGCCGCGGTGAGGACTGGGAGGACGTCCCGGACGGCTGGCCCGGGAGCCGTCACGCCTGCTGGTCCTGGCGCACTGATGCGCAGGGCGCGCCCACCTGGGGCGAGACCAGCCGGCCGCTGCCTCAATGGGCAAGGCCAGGGGCGGCTCCGGTGACGACGCTGGGCCGGCGCGAGCGGCACTGAGCTGCTCCGCCGGCCCGTCGGCTGGCCGGTCGTGGCGCGGTGGGCTCAGGCCGCGCGACGGATCAGGATGCGCCAGCGCTCGGGACCCTTATCGAGGTACTCGGTCGCGTAGGTGTCCCCGTGCTTGGCCTGCAGCTGCATCAGCAGCGGCACCGGGTCGTGGGTGGCAGAGATGATCATGCCCCCGTTCTGCACGAGCGATTCGATCGCCCCGAAGATCGAGGCTCTGATCCACTCGACATTCTCTACTTGATCCTGTGGAGAATATGGTCCTAGGTCCCGCAGCACGGGCGGCGCGGACAGATCACTCGACGGTGATCTCTCCCATCGGGCCCCAGCCCTCGCTGTCGATCTGGTGGGAGACGATCTGCGGAGTCGCCTCGAGATACTGCGGGAACTCCTCCTGCATCTTCTTGAAGTGGGGAGAGTTCACATGCGGGCCGGCGCCCTCATCGGTGAACGCTTCGATCAGCACATAGGTGTTGGGCTCCTTCACGCTGCGCGACCATTCGAACCACAGGTTCCCCGGCTCGGCCAGGGTGGTTTCGGTGAACTCGCTCGAGAGCTCGGGCCACTGGTCGGCGAACTCGGGCTTCACTGGGAACTTGACGTTGATCAGGATCATCGTGGGGTCCTTTCAGAGAGGGGTGCGGAGCCAGCCTGCCTGCCGGCCGGCCGTCGCGGTAGCCCCATTCTCGCAACACAAGAATCGGGCTCCGACTTACGGCGTCTGCGGCACAATGAACCCAGCGGCCGAGAGTGCCGGAGAAGAGGACGGGATGAGCATCGAGCAGGAGCGGGGCGAAGACGCCCCGACCGGGCAGATCGCCCGTGCGCTGGCAGTGCTCGAAGCGGTCGCCGAGCACGGCAGCAGCACTGCCCGCGGAATCGCGGAAGTCACCGGCATCCCGCTGCCCACCGTCTATCGCATCGCCCAGGAGCTTCTCCGCGCCGACTACCTGGTCCATCTGCGCGACGAGCAGCGCTTCGCGCTCGGGTACAAGCTGCACCGCCTGGCCGTCGGCCTCCACGAGCACCTCGGAGTCCCCCGCGCTGTGCGCGAGGAGGTCCACGCCCTGCACCGCGATCTGGGGATGGCCGCCTATCTTTCGATCCACCGCGGTGCCGACTTCGTGGTAGTGCACGTCTCCGATTCCCCGCAGGCGCCGCGCCTGTCCCCGCTGAGCTTCGGATTCCATGAGAGCCCGCACGCCACCGCTTTCGGGAAGGTGGGGCTCGCTTCGCTGCCGGCCGAAGAACGGGAGGCCTACCTCGCCGACACCCCGCTGCGCGCCCACACCAACCGCACCCTCACCGATCCCGCTCAGCTGCGCGAGCAGCTCGCGGAGATCGCCACTCGCGGCATCGCCTGGGAGCACCAGGAGTTCGTGCCCGGCACCGACTGCCTGGCCGCCACCATCAAGGCCGACGACGGCATGCTCATCGGCACCGTCGCGCTCTCCGCCCCGGTCGCCGCCTATGCGGGCCGTGTGCGCCACGTCGAGGACCGCCTGCGGGCCTGCGCCTCGCGGGCGGGCCGTGCCTACCGCCTTGGCGCGGACCACGCCTGAGCCGAAGGGGCCGTCTCCCCCTCAACCCCGGTTCCCCGGCGGCGCCGCGGGCAGGTCGCTGCGCGAGACGCTGTACCCGTCGGCCACTTCTCACTCGGCGATAACGGCGATTGCCGTCACCACGAACCCTCTCTAGCGTGTGTCCCACATCACTGCCGATGACGCCAGGGAGGGCATGCCATGAGTGCACCGCAGACGGGGGACACCGTCAACGACATCGAGGGGAGCGAGGACGCCGCCCGGACGCTCCTCGCCCTCATCCGGGCCGCATTCCCGCACGACGGCGTGCCAGGGACCGCCTACGAGCGGGCCGCGGCCACCGTGCAGGCGGCCGCCGAGGACACCACCTGGATGCGGGTCAAGCTCGCCCAGGGGCTCGACTCCCTGCAGGCGCTCGCCAGCGGCCGCTTCACCGAGCTCACCGCGCAGGAGGCGCTGCCGCTGCTGCTGCGCGTCCAGCACACGACCTTCTTCGGTTTCGTGCGGCAGACGGTCGTGGTCAGCCTCTATGAGGACGAGGAGGTGTGGGAGGCGCTCGGCTACGAGGGCCCCTCCTTCGACAAGGGCGGCTATATCGACCGCGGCTTCGACGATCTCGACTGGCTGCCGGACCCCCGGATCGAAGAGTACGACGGGGACCCGCTGGTGGACATCGTCTCGGACCTGCCCCGCGCGGCGACCACCGCCAGTGTCAGGGGTGCCGCAGTGCCCGCCGGGCAGAGCAGGGTGAGAGCCGGAGGCACAGGCCGCCGAGCGAGCAGCACGAGCGGCACAAGGAGCAGCAGCAACGGGAGCAAGGGAGCTACCTCATGAGCACGATCGACCATTCCACCGAGGCCGTCGTCATCATCGGCTCCGGGGCCGGCGGCGGCACCCTCGCCTACGAGCTCACCAAGCAGGGCATCGAGTGCGTGCTCCTCGAAGCGGGCCCCTACCTGCGGGGCGAGGACTACATGAACCTCGAGTGGGAGGCCTTCAATCAGATGGCCTGGACCGATACGCGCACCACCTCCGGCAGTTGGCGGGTGGCGAAGGACTTCCCGAACCTCCCCGCCTGGATCGTGAAGGCTGTCGGCGGCACCACCACCCACTGGTCCGGGGCGACCCCGCGCTTCAAGCCTCACGAGTTCAAGGCCCGCTCCACCTACGGGCGGGTCGATGGGGCGCACCTGCTGGACTGGCCGCTCACCTACGACGAGCTCGAGCCGTACTACACCCGGGCCGAGGACGCGATCGGCTCCACCCACCGCGGCGGCCGCCCGCCGCTGCCGGCGAACAACAACTACAAGGTGCTCGCCGCGGGTGCGGAGAAGCTCGGCTATCACCACTACGCCACCGGCCCCTATGGCACCAACGCCGAGCCCTACGACGGCCGCCCCGCCTCGGTGCAGGACGGCTTCAACTTCCAGGGCGACAAGAACGGCTCGAAGTGGTCGACGATGGTGCGGGAGATCCCTCGCGCTCTCGAGACCGGCAAGCTGGACCTGCGACCGAACAGCCACGTCGCCCAGATCCTCCACGACCGCACCGGGCGCGTGGACGCCGTGCTGTACCTCGACCAGGACGGAACCCTGCATCGCCAGGCCGCGAGGCTGGTGTGCGTGGCCGGGAACTCGATCGAGACCCCACGCCTGCTGCACCTCAGCTCCTCCTCGCTGTTCCCCGACGGGCTCGCGAACTCCTCCGGGCAGGTGGGCCGCAACTACATGCGCCACATGACCGGCAGCGTGTACGCACAGTTCGACAAACCGGTGCGGATGTACCGCGGCGAGACGATGGCCGGGAACATCGCAGACGAGTCCGTGCACGACCCCACCCGCGGCTTCGCCGGCGGCTACTACATCCAGACCATCTCGCTGGGTCCGGCGTTCATGGCCAGCTTCGTCGAACCCGGCGCCTGGGGACCGGACTTCACCCGGCTGCTGGACGCCTACGAGAACACCGCCGGCTGCTGGCTGGTGGGGGAGGACATGCCGCAGGAGTCCAACGCGATCACGCTCGACTCCACCGTCACCGATCAGCACGGCCTGCCGGTCGCCCACGTCCACTTCGATGATCACGCCAACGACCTGGCGATGCGGGAGCATGCCTTCACCCAGGCGCAGAAGCTCTACACCGCCGTCGGCGCGGTCAGCACCCACCGCACCACCCCCTACCCCTCCACGCACAACCTCGGCACCTGCCGCATGAGCGAGCGGCCCGAGGACGGCGTGGTCGACAAGTGGGGCCGGGCGCACGACGTGCCGAACCTGTTCATCTCCGACGGCTCGCAGTTCACCACCGGCGCCGCCGCGAACCCCACCCTGACGATCGTGGCGCTGGCGATCCGGCAGGCCGAGCACATCGCCGACGCGCTCAAGAAGGGGGAGGTCTGAGCCGTCCCGCAGTGCACGAGAAGCGGCCGGGTCAGCTCACAGGAGCGGCCCGGCCGTCAACGTGGTGAGGGCGCTCAGACGTTCACCGTCACGTCTCCGGCCTCGCGCAGCTCGGCGGCGATGGTGGTGGCCGCCTCGTTCCGCTGTTGGGCGATCGCCTGCTGGGCGAGCTGCTCCTTGGCCTCCTCGAAGGGCGGCACCTGTGCGGTGTCGCCACCGGCCTGCTCCTGCTGCTCGACGAGCTGGTCGTACTGCGTCTTCAGCTCCTCGTCGGTGGGCTCTTCGATGCCCGCCTCCTGCTCGATGTAGGTGGTGAGCATGAACTGCGACGAGGCGTCCTTGCGCACATCCTCCTTGCTCATGCCCTGCTGCTCGAGCGCGGCTACGACCTCGTCCGCTGAACCGAGTCCGTTCTGCTGGGCGATCTCCTCGAGGGTCGCGTCGATATCCGCATCTGTCGGCTCGATACCGGCCTCGGACGCGCCCTGCAGCAGCAGCCGATTGTCGACCAGCTGATTCGCGACCTGGGTCTTCAGCGCCGCCTGGTCGACCTCTCCACCGGCGCTCTGCTGCTGCTGCATCGCCGCCTGCTGGAACTGGCCCTCGTAGATGGCGGTGAACTCGTCCTTGGTGATGTCCTCACCGTTGACGGTGGCGACGACATCCGGGACGTCGGAGACATCGGCTTCCGGCATCTGCGGCTGCTCGCCGCCCTGGCCGCCGGCGAGGGGCGAGCCGCCGCCGTCGCTGGCCGCAGGCGCCTGCCCGCCCTGATCGCTGCCGCCCGAAGGTGCAGCCTGGTCGCCGCTGCAGCCGGTCAGTGCGACCGCTGCGGTGAGTGTGAGTGCGGCGAGAGTGCGCCGGAGTGCCCGCTGGCTGGGAACCTTCACTGTGCCTCCTGAGGTGGGGGAGCGGGCGACGTTACGCCCTGAACCCTGGAACCGCGTTGCAGGTTCGCCCAGGTGGCGGTCAGGACATCGAATTCTCTGCCTGAGATGGGTCTGGAAACGGCGATGCTGTGCGGAGGCCTGACTCACACCGGCGGCGCCCATCGACCCTGACCTCTCCGGAGCCCGCCCGAGCTGCGCTCCGGAGACGGAGCGGCCTCGCCGGGCCAGCGGCGTCGCCGGTGCAATGGCCGATGGTCTGAGGGCGTGGCGTGCGGCGCCGAGCACCTCTAGGGTGTCAGCCATGGAGATGACGATTCCCGCAGACTGTGGCAACTCCCCGCGCATGACGATCGTCGCGGAGATCGCTTCGGCCTGGGCGGCGGGGGAGGAGGCGACGGTACGCGCATGGCTGCGCGAGGACGCCACCTGGTTCCTCGTCGGTGAGGACAGTCCTGTGCCCGGCGGCTTCGCAGGGCCGCCCTTCGCCGCAGAGCGAGGGGAGATCCTCATGGTGCTGAACCATGGCCGCCTCGCCGCCTGCGAGGGCTACCTGGTGCGCGGCGACGAGCGGGTCGACTTCTGCCACATGATCCGCTTCGCCGGAGCCACGAAGACGGCGCAGATTCGGGAGATCCGCACCTACCTGCAGCGCTGAGGCACCGCCGGGAACCGCAGGAACGGCAGATCGGGCGGTTCCGAGCCAGGATCCGGTCAGGATCGGCTCAGAATCGCCCGATCTGCGCTGCACGCCCGATCTGCGCTGAGAGGAGTCCCGCCGAGCGGCGGGATCGGGTCAGTAGCCGATGGACTTCAGATACTCGCGGGACTCGCGGATGCAGTCGATCGGGTCGCGGCCGAAGGTGTCGTCCTGCTCGATGAGGAAGTACTCGGCGCCGGCCTTCTCTGCGGCGGGGAGCAGCGCGGGCCAGTTCATGTTGCCCTGGCCCACCTCGGCGAACTGGCCGAGCGACAGGAAGGCTCCGTAGAACTCCTTCATGTCGATCTCCTTCGCCTCGAACTTGTCGACGATCTCCTGGGGCAGGGGAGCGACCCGGAAGTCCTTGACGTGGATCAGCTTGCAGGCGCCGCTGTAGGCCTCGAGCATCTCCAGGGGTGCCATGCCGCCGCGCTGGACCCAGTGGAGGTCCACCTCGAACAGGAGCGACGGCGCCACGCGGCGCACGATGTCGAAGATCCGCTCGCCGTCGAACTTGATGAGGTCGACGTGGTGGTTGTGGTAGCAAAGCGTGATGCCCTGCTCGGCGAGGCGGGCGGCGTAGGGCTCGACGGAGGCGGCCCACTCCTCGGTGGCGGTCTTCGAGGTCATCGCCGAGAAGGGCATCATGCCGATGCGCAGGAAGCGGGAGCCGGTCTTCTCGCAGGCCTCAACGGCGCGGTCGAACTCGGTCGAGAGGGCGAAGCCGTTGCCGCCGGGCTCGATCGAGGCGCTCATCGCGGCGGTCTCGACGTTGAAGTCCGCCTTGCCGCGCACGAGATCGTCGATCAGCTCGTCGGTCATCTCCACCTGGGAGACCTCGACGGCGTCGATGTCGAGCTCGCGCACCTGGCGCAGCACCTCGTACATCCCCTTCTCGTTGATCTGGTCCTTGAGCATCATGAGCTGGAGTCCGAGGACGGGCATGGTGAGTCTCCTTCGAGTCGTGAGGGCGGCGCCGCGCGGCACCGGAGGAACGTGATGGTGCGTGGTGCGTGGTGCGTGGTGCGTGATGCGAGATGACGGAAGCGGCCGGGTCGGTGCCTGGAGGCACCGGCCCGACCGCTCAGCGGCTCAGGCGCGGGCGGGGAACTTGCCCTCATCCTCGATGCGCTTGTTGAGCTCGGCGAGGTACTCCTCGGCCGGGTAGTCCACCAGATCGATCTCGCGACCGGTCCAGGCCGACAGCTGCATGCCGGAGGCCAGGCGCACGCCGTTGATGCCCTCGGCGCCGTCCGCGATCAGCGGGGTGCCGTCGTTGACGTTCGCCGCGAAGTTGGTCAGGACGTCGATGTGCTGCTGGCCCCAGACCGACTCGTACTCCTTGACCTCGGTCTCGTACAGCTCGGAGGTGTCGATCATGCCCTTGAACAGGCGGCCGACGTCCTCCGCCGACATGCCGTCGCTGAGGCTGCGCTCGTCCTGCTTGAGGCGGGTGATGGTGACCTTCTTGGAGCCGTCCACGACGACCTTTCCCTTGTCGAACAGCATCTCCAGGCGGTCGGTGCCGACGATGTCGTTCGTGGAGGTGATGAAGCTGCCGGTCGCGCCGTCGCCGAAGTCGACGACCGCGTTGACCTCGTCCTCGGTGGCGATGTCGCGCTGGAAGCCGAAGGAGAGCTTCGCGAAGACCTTCTTCGGGGTGCCGCACAGCCACTGCCAGAGGTCCAGCTGGTGGGGTGCCTGGTTGACCAGCACGCCGCCGCCCTCGCCGCCCCAGGTCGCGCGCCATGCCGACTGGTCGTAGTACGCCTGCGGGCGCCACCAGGTGGTGATGATCCACGAGGTGTGGCGCAGCTTGCCGAGCTCACCGGAGGCGATGAGCTCCTTGAGGTCCGTGTAGACGGGGTTGGTGCGCTGGTTGAACATGATCGCGAAGGTGGTCTCGGGGTGCTCCGCCGCGAAGGCGTTCATCTCCTCGACCTGCTTGGTGTAGATGCCGGCCGGCTTCTCGGTGAGGGTGTGGATGCCCTTGCCGAGAGCGGTGATGGTCATCTCCGCGTGGTCGAAGTGGGGCACGGTGGTGACCACCGCGTCGATGTCACCGGAGTCCAGCATCGCGAGGTAGTCGTCGTAGAAGGGGACGTCCGGGTGCTTCTCGGCGGCGACCTCTTTCTTGGCGGGATCGTTGTCCGCGATGGCGCCGAGAGTCATGCCCGCGACCTTGCCGTCGGCGATCACGCCGGCGTACATGCCGCCCTGAGCTCCGAGGCCGATGATTCCGAGGCGGACGTTCTTCTCCGACATGGTGTCTCCGTTTCTGTGGTGGATCCCTGCGCTCCGTGAAGCGGTCGCGCGGTGAAAAGTAAGTCTGACGTGGGGTGAGGTGAGACGAGGTGGGGGAAGGGCCGGTGGGGAAAGCTCTCTCCCCACCGACCCTACTGCGGTCGACGGACCCTCGGGAGGGACCGTCGACCAGCGTGGATCAGCTCTCGGCAGCAGCCGCGGCGGCCTCGGCGTGGCGCTGCTCGAGGAGGGCGACGTTCGCGTCGACGCGCTTCTTGGACAGCGGGTACCAGAAGATCAGGGCGAGGAGCGAGACGCCCAGCAGCAGGGCCGGCACGAGGGTGGACAGGTTGTAGATGCCATCCAGCACTTCCTGGGTCTGCACGACGGTCCCGCCGGTCCCGGACTCGTATCCGATCCATCCCAGGGCCCAGCCGGTCAGGCCACCTGCGATGGCCTGGCCCAGCTTGCGGGCCCAGGAGTACATGCCGTAGACGGTGGCATCGTTGCGCTCACCGGACTGGATCTCCTGGAGGTCGATCGCATCGGTGATGAATGCCCAGATCAGGATGTTCAGGCAGGAGACGCCGAGCATGAGCACGGCGTAGCCGACCATGAACACGTAGGGGCTGTCGGTGCGGAGGACGAACAGGATCAGTGCGGCGATGACGGCCAGCGACATGCCGACCACGCCGACCTCCTTCTTGCCGAAGGTCTTGGCGAGCTTCGAGGCGAAGGGGACCAGCAGCAGGGTCGGGGCGAGGCCCACGAAGTTCACGAGGCTCAGCAGCTGGCCGTTGTTGAAGTACTCGTTGAGCATGTAGGGCATCATGCCGCCGAGCAGCATGAAGGCGATGAGCATGAACAGCGAGGTGGCGATCAGTCCGGTCAGTCCCCGGTTCTTCGCCATGGCGCCGAGGGTCTGCCCGAGGCTCGCGCGCTGCTCCTTGGCCTTCGCAGGTGTCGCGATGCGCTCCTCGACGTTGATGAAGCACAGCAGGTAGCAGACCACTGCGAGGATGCCGCAGCCGAGTGCGGCCCACATCATGTTGGTTCCGGAGAGCTCGGACTGGCCGTTGATCTGGACGAAGACGACGAGCGGCAGGACCACGGAGATGGCGAGGTTCGCGAGGGTGGCACCGAGGGAGCGGAACACCGACAGCGAGGCGCGCTCACCGGGCTGGTTGGAGATGACCGAGGCCATGGAGCCGTAGGGGATGTTGATCAGGGTGTAGAAGACCGAGCCCCACAGGACGTAGGTGGCGATCATCCAGCCGAGACGGGCGCCGTAGCTGCCGTCCTGCAGGAAGGGAGAGAACATGAGGAACGACGCGGTGGCGACGGGGATCATGATGCGCAGCAGCCAGGGCTTGAACCGGCCGGACCTGCCGGGCTTCAGGGTGTCGATCAGGCGTCCTGCACCGACGTCGGTGAAGGCGTCCAGGATGCGCGCGGCGAACAGCAGGGTGCCGACGTGGGCGGCGTTGATGCCCATGACGTTGGTGTAGAAGATCATGAAGAACGCGGACTGCAGGAGGAACGTGAAGTCGTTCCCGAAGTCGCCGAACATGTAGCCGATCTTGTCTCGGAAGCTGAACGGGCGCTTGGCCGTCGAGCTCGGCGAACTGGACGGGGCCATGCGGCCCTGCCCCGGGTGTGCGCTGGTGGTGCTCATCGTTGTGCTCCTTCTGGCTCATCCTTGAGTAGCTGGAGCGACCAGGCGCGGTGTGTCGCTGGTGGCTCCGGTGTGCCGAGGGTGCCGCGAGAAGCGGTGTCGGCTATGGCCCGAGTCTTGCCAGAGCGCTGAACGATTGGCCATTGTTGCCAGAGGTTGCAGTGTGGTTGCCGGGAGGTCGAATCTTGTACTACTTGGTAACGGGGCTGCTGCCAGCACTTTTGCTTCGTGTCGAGAGGAGGGGTCTCTGTCACGTTGGAGGATGGAGGCCGGCGCGCCCTGGAAATTGCCGTGGGTTGCCGCGCTCCGGGTCCGGGGTCCTGCGGACTCGCACCCATTGCGCGCTGCGCACGCGCGCGGTGCACGCGCGCGGTGCACTCGCCGAACGGCGGACGGCCGGGCCCCCGGGGTGGGGGGCCCCGCCGTGCCGGGAGCTGCGGCGGTGCCGCGCGGTGGCTGCGGCCCACAGGGTGGGATCGCAGCTGCCGGGAGGGATCAGTAGAGGTTCAGGAAGGTCTGCAGGACCTCGGTGGTGTCCTCGTCGATCTCGTCGGAGCCGTTCTGGGCGGCGCCGACCTCGTGCTGGAGGCCGGCCACGGTCTTCTCGCCGATCACGCCGTCCTGACCGGTCTCGGCCCAGCCCTGGAGCGCCAGGGTGGTCGCCTCGTCCATCTCGCCGGTCTGCTCGACGTTCAGCCAGTCCTGGAGGGCCGTGATGGTCTCCGGGCCGATCTTCCCGTCCACCTCGAGGGTGCCCGCGACCGAGAGGTCGCCGCTGGCCTTGGAGCCGGGCTCGCCTGCGGACTTCTCCGGGGCAGGAGCGGACTCCTGCTGAGCCTTCGGGGCAGGATCCTGCTGTGCCTTCTCGGAGGGCTCCTGCTCGGGCTGCTGCTTCTTCTCGGTCTCCTTGGCGAAGCCGTTCTCGTCGCAGTTGTCGGCGATGCCGTCGCCGTCGCAGCTCCAGTCACCCTGGGGCTCGGTGCTCTCGCGCTCCGTTGAGCGGTTCGCCTGCTGCTCGGACTCGCGGCTCGGGGTGGAGTCCTGCTGCTTCTGCTCGGGCGCTTCTTCCTTCGGGGCCTCGTCCTGCTCGGACGGCGCTGGGGCGTCGCTGGTGCTGGCACCGCCGCTCAGGGCGGAGCCGCAGTTGGGCCAGGCGCCAGCGCCCTGCTCGGCGAGGACGCGCTCGGCCACCGCGATCTGCTGGCCCTTGGAGGCCTGGTCGGCGCTCGAGGCGTACTGCGTTCCGCCGAAGCCCTCCCAGGTCTGCTGGGAGAACTGCAGGCCGCCGTAGTAGCCGTTGCCGGTGTTGATCGACCAGTCACCGCCGGACTCGCAGGCGGCGACCTCGTCCCATCCGGTCGCGGCGTTCGCCGCGGTGCCGGTGGCGAGCATGCCGGTGGCGACGACGGCGCCTCCGGCGAGGGTCACTGCGGTGCGGGCCAGGCCTCTGCGCAGGGCAGAGGCTCGGGGGGTCGTGGTGGCGTGCGTGCTGTGCTTGGACATGAACACGTCCTCTCGCTGGTCGTGCGGGTCTTGCTGGTCTCGCGGATCCGCAGGGGCGGAGCTCGCGTCTCGAACGACCGCCACCGTACGGGGAGAGGGGGGCCCCGGATCAAGGACCCCCGAGGGTGCTGACGGAGATTTGACCTGAGGGGAACGTGCCGATGAACCGGCAGAGCGCCCGTTACCTGTCCGTGACCTGCCGGGACGGGGCGCCCTGGGGCTCACGTCGCGCGCGGATGTGAGTCCGCTCCCGCTCTGTGACCCCGGCCACTGGGTGATCGGCGCGCCGAGGCATGGGACGACCTCGAGAGTCAGGACTCGGCAGGAGGGTTCAGCGCCGCTGCGGCGGCCTCTCGATGCGCTGCCTCCCCGGTGGTCAGCGCGAACAGCCCATAGGCGATCGGTCCGGCTGAGAACATCTCGGTGCAGTGCTCCGCGAGTCGCGGCCACGTGTGCCCGCCGCCTGCCGTGTATGCCTGGAGGGCTGTCTCGAAGGCGTCTGCCGGCGCGCTCACCTGGTGGAACATCAGATCTTTGGCGGGATCGCCGATCGCGGCGGTGGTCCAGTCGAGGATCGCGGTGATCTGGTCGTCCTCGACCAGGGTGTGGCCCGGATAGATCTCGCCGTGGGTGAGCACCGAGTGCTGCGGCCAGAAGCTGTCCTCCGCGATCCAGGCGGTCCAGCGCTCCCGCAGCGTCGCCGAGATCTCGAATTCTGCGGCGACCTGCTCGAGATCCCGCTGCCAGCCCTCACGCACCTGCCTGGGTGAGCGCACCTCGATACCGGTGGCAGCGGCCGCCTCGGTACCCACCGCATGCAGCTGGGATACGGCGGTTCCGAGCGAGGTGGCGTAGACGGGAGAAGACATGTCGACGTGCCAGATCACTGTGCCATCCCGCTCGACGCTGAGGCCGGGGGCGCCGGGCAGCAGCGGGTAGGCGATCAGCTCGGAGGTGCTGATCTGCCAGTCTGGGACCGCGATCCCCAGGTGCGGGCCGACCATCTTCAGGAGCCTCCCCTCGACCGCAGCGCGCTCGAGCACGTCGGGGCGGCGGGGTATGCGCAGCACCCAGTGCTTGCCGTCGGCGGCGCGGGCGATCGCCACCCGGAAGTCGAGTCCGATCTCCTCGGTGTGCAGGGTGGAGCCGTCGAGGTCGAGACCATGGGCGGAGCCGAGCTCCAGCAACGCGTCCAGGTCAGCGGGTGGGACGGCGGCGGTGGCAGGAGGCATCCCTGCATGGTGCCACCGCCCTCCCTCGGCGACCAGTGCTTTTGCTCTGCCGAGGCGGAACGTACTCTCGTCCTATGCGAGCAGGCACCGGCGGGACCGCTGGCGGAGGGACATCGATGCGAGCTCTGATGGGCGTCCTGGTCATGATCGGCATCATTCATCTGGCGGCGCAGTGGTTCGAGATCGGGCTGGTCGCCGAGCTTACCCAGGTGCTGCTGATGCCGCTGCTCGCCGCAGCCCTCTGGGCGGGCACGGCAGCGCCTCGTCGGCCCCTCGTGCGCCTCACCCTGATCGCCCTCGGCTTCTCCTGGCTCGGAGACACGATCCCTCGCTTCGTGGGTGGAGAGCCCGGGTTCCTCGGCATGCTGGGCAGCTTCCTGATCGCACAGCTGGTCTATGCGGTCGCCTTCTGGCCATGGCGGCATGCCTCGTTGCTGCGCCGGCCTCGCGCGGTGTGGATCTACCTGCTCGTGGCGGTGGTCGTCGTCGTGCTCTCGGCCCCCGGAGCCGGTGCGCTGCTGCCTGCAGTCATGGTCTACGCGACGGCGATCTGTGCGATGGCTCTGCTGGCCACCGGCCTGGGGCGGCTCGGGGCGATCGGTGGTGCGGTGTTCGTGGTCTCGGACTCCCTGATCGCGCTGGACGCCTTCGGAGTGCTCACGCTCCCGGCGCACAACGTCTGGGTGATGGCCACCTACCTCGTGGCACAGGTGCTGGTCGTGGTCGCGGTGCGCCGGGCGGCCAGCGGAGCGCCCGCACCTTCCCGACGTCCCTGACGGAGAACGGGCGCCCCTCGGGGAGTCCGAAGGACGCCCGCTCACCGGACTGTTGCAGCTCAGCGCCTGCGCGCTGCGACGTGGTCGTCCCGGGCCTGCTCGCGCTCGCGGCGCTTGGCCTCCTTCGTCGCGCGGGCCGCCTGCTCCTCTGCGACCGTGATGACGTTGCCGCTGGGATCCGTCGCAACCGAGCCGTCGGCACGGGTGACCACCAGGTCCCCGGGCTGCTCGTCGGAGCCCTCGCCGCGTTCTTCCTGCTCGGCCCGGTGCTCATGGATCCGGTGGGCGTCCGCCAGGAGCTCCCGCACGTTCTTCTCCGCCACGACCATGGCCTCATACTTCACGGGCAGGGCGTCGATCCTCTTCTCGTGCGCGATCATCTGGTCGTAGATCCCCTGGCGCCGTTCCTCGAAGGACGTATAGGACATCTCGATGTACGCCTTCGCCTCCTGGTGGGCATTGTTCACGGCCGCCTGCGCCCGGCCCTTGGGTGACAGCAGGGAGGCGAGCACCGTGACGGTGAGAACACCGAGGATGACGCTGAGGGAGAACCCGGTCGTGATCTCCGGGACGCCATGGAACGGCTCACCGCCGTTGACGAAGGGCAGTTCGTTCTCGTGCAGGGCGTGGAAGACGAGCTTCACGCCGATGAACGCGAGGATGATCGAGAGGCCGTAGGAGAGGTACACCAGGCGGTCCAGGAGACCGTCGATGAGGAAGTACAGCTGGCGCAGGCCCAGCAGCGAGAACACGGTCGCGGTGAACACGATGTAGGTGTTCTGGGTGAGGCCGAAGATCGCCGGGATCGAGTCGAGCGCGAACAGCAGGTCGGTGGCGCCGATGGCGATCATCACCAGCAGCATCGGGGTGAGCACCCGCTTGCCGTTCTCGATCGTGAAGAGCTTGTCGCCGTCGAACTCGTCCGTCGCGGGGAGGAACTTCTTGATCACGCGGACGAAGAAGCTCTCCTTCTCCTCCTCGCCGGAGTCGTCCTTCAGCTCATCGACGATCATCTTCACCGCGGTGATCAGCAGGATCGCGCCGAAGGCGTAGAACACCCAGGAGAACGCGTCGATCGCGGCGGCACCGATCGCGATCATGCCGGAGCGGGCGATGATCGCGAAGGTGATGCCGAACAACAATACCTTCTGCTGGTCCTCGCGCGGGACCGCGAAGGCGCCCATGATCACGAGGAACACGAAGAGGTTGTCCACCGAGAGCGCCTTCTCGGTGACATAGCCGGCGAAGTACTCGCCGCCCATCGTGCCGCCGCCGACGAGGAGCACCCCGACACCGAACAGCAGCGCGATCCCTACGTAGATGGAGGACCAGATCGCGGCTTCGCGCAGAGTGGGGATGTGCGCCTTGCGCACATGGAAGAAGTAGTCGAAGGCCAGCAGGCCGAGGACCGCCACGATCGTGAGGATCCAGACGAGCGGGGAGACAGTCATAGGAGAGCTTTCCTGGGTCGAGTTCTGACCCGAGTCTCTCCACCCGTCGATCTGCTCGACGGGCCGCTGCGCCCGGAGGTCCGATGACGGTCCTCGTGATGACGTCCGCAGCGTGGCGGATACTCCCCCGTTGCCATCTCGCACCGTACTGCTGGTTCCTGGGCGGGGAGTGGGAGCGGCGCCGACATCGGCTGCCGGACGTCAGCGGCGAGAACAGCGGACGTGCTGCGACCCGGGCGTGGCATCAACCTCACCGATCCTCGACGGCGTCCTTCAGCTCGTCCTTGTCCATGGTCGAGCGTCCTTCGACTCCCTGACGCTTTGCATCGGCGTAGAGCTGCTCCTTGGTGCGCCCCTGCGCCCCGGAGTGGGAGCGCTGGCCGCCCCGTTCGGAGGGGGACTTGTCCTGCGTGGAGGTTCGGCTCGCCTCCTCGGACTCGCCCTCTTGGGCACGAGTCTTGTTCACGGTGCGAGCAGCGATCTCCTCCGCCTCATCCTCGGAGCTGCCGCTCTCGATCTGACTGTCCTTGATGTGCTCGTACTGGCGTTCACGCTTCGAGCTCCAGGCCTTGGGCATGGTCACTCCTGCTCTCATCGTCGCTGTGCTGTGCTTTCAGCGGGCGGGCTGCCCGCGGGCCCCCATCCTCACGCAGTCCGCGTACGAGGGCGAGGCTGGGAACCGAACGGTCGACATCCCCGGGGCAGGAGCGGCCCGCCGACCGACGGCCGGTGCGCAGGCGCCCCGACCGTCGGTGGACCGTTCCTCGGCCGCGATCACTCGCGGCGAGCATCTCCGGACATGGACCCGATGCTGTTGGACGGGGTGGTCTCATCGCGCCAGCGCAGCAGCGCCCCGACACCCTCGGGGATCCCGTCGGCATCCTCCGGGAGCGCGGAGATGGCCGCATCGGTGGCGAGCGCACCGCGCAGAAGCTCCTCGATACCCGCCGGCTCGTGGCCGGCGACGAACAGGAGCTCCTCGACCTGTCCGCGGGAGAGGGCCTGCCAGACCTCCGCCGCACCGCCGACCGAGGCGCCGTCGCGGGCCTGGCTCTCCCGGAAACGGGCCGCGAGCTCCCGTTGGCGGGCCGCGATGAACTCGTCGGTGACCAGGCGCAGCTCCTCGCGGAACGGGCCGCGGTCCAGCGCGACGCCGCGGCTTGCGCCTTGGACCTCCACCAGGCGCTCCCGGGTCTCCCGGCCCAGTGCCTCGCGCAGCAGACCGATCGCACGGACATCACCGCTGACCATCACCATGTCGACCTGGCGCTCGCGCAGGATCTTCTCGACCGAGCCGGCGACGGCGTCGGCGTTGCGCTCCCAGGAGTCCTCGACACGAGCCTCGTAGTTGTCCGCTCGCCAGCCGTGCTGGGCCCCGCCTCCGAGGCTCGCCTTGTGGAGCACGTCGTGGCCGCCCTCGACCGTCGAGTCCTCGCCCAGCCCATTGGTCCCATGGCTGATCGAGGGATTCTCCGGGGAGCGCAGGTGCAGGTCCGCCCCTGCGCGGTCCACCACGATCAGCAGCTGGCTGACCGCGAACGGGATCAGCCGGAGCAGGGGGAGCAGCGTGGGGAACTCCCCGCGGTGGGCGGATTCCTGCAGCGGCGGCACGGGCAGCACCCGGTCCACCAGGATCTCGGTGTCCGAGGCGAAGAGCGAGCGCCCATGGCGACCGCCCAGTGGTGAAGGGCTGAGGACGGAGTCCTCGATCTGGGTGAGCAGGACCTGCGGGGCGCCCTCCGCACCGAGCCGGGAACGCAGCTGTGCCCACCTCGCCTCGAGCTCGCCGGCGGCCTGCGGATCGGTCCGCGTGGTGTCGAGATGGACCGAGATCAGGGGACCGGTCTGGTCCAGGACAGGAGTGAGCCAAGGCAGTTTCACAGGTGACCTCCAACATGCTCTACGTGCGGGGGAGCGAGCACCCTTGCTCGGCCTCGTCGCCCCGCCTGGGTCCGCTCAACACTTCCACGCGCGCCCGGTCGCCGCAAGCAAACGGCCGGATCCGGCCCCGCCCATCGCCACTCAGACCCCGTGATCCGTGAAGGCGCCCCGGAACTGCGCGGCAGGATGCTCCGCCGGGAGCCGGTCGCTCCCGCTCAGCCGACGGCGCAGAGTGCCCTCCAGCTCGGGCAGGCGGCCGCGCTCCCGCAGGATCGGGGAGACCAGCTCCGCGAAGTCGCGCACGGTGTCGAAGGAGTGGTACTGACGCAGGTTGATCCCGTCGATGCCCTCCACATCGAGCCAGTGCTCGATCGCATCCGCGACCACCTCCGGCGTGCCGGCCACGAAGAACCTGTCCTGCCAGGCCTCGTCGACGGCGTCCAGCAGCTCGCCGACGGTGGAGGAGAGACCGCGCCGGCCCACCGGGGTGTCCGCCGGCAGGCCCTCGGCCTCGAGCGCCTCGGCGATGGTCCGCTCCCGCGGGTGCTCGAGCGCCCGGATCGGCACCGACTGATGCACGAGCATGCCCTCGATCGAGCGGTGCTCCCGGTAGAGGGCGAGCTTCGCGTCGACCTCCTCCTGGGTGCTGGCCGTGATCACCGCCGCCTGCACCACGAACTTCGGAGCTGCGGGATCGCGGCCGGCCTCCGCAGCGGCGGCGCGCACGGCCGGGACGGTGCGCTCGAGCAACGGGCCGTGGGTGAAGACCAGCTCGGCATGGCGTCCGGCGCGCAGGGCACCCGCGGGGGACGCAGTGGCGAGGATCAGAGTCGGGGTGCGCTGCGGGGAGGGCTCGGAGAGATGCGGGCCGGCGACGGAGAAGTTCTCGCCGACATGGTCGATGCGGTGGACCTTGGTCGGGTCCGCGTAGGTACCGGCCTCGGCGTCACGCACCACGGCGTCCTCCTCCCACGAGCCCTCCCAGAGCTTGTACACCACCTCGAGGTACTCGTCGGCGATCTCGTAGCGGTGATCGTGCTCGATCTCGTCGGCGAGCCCGAAGTTGCGCGCAGCGTTGGGCAGGTAGGAGGTGACGATGTTCCACCCGACCCGTCCATCGGTGAGGTGGTCCAGGGTGGACATGCGCCGGGCGAAGGCGAAGGGCGGCTCGTAGCTCGTGGAGAAGGTGATGCCGAAGCCGAGGCGTTCGGTGACCGCGGCCATCGCGGGGACCACCAGCATCGGATCGTTGTTGGGGATCTGCAGCCCCTCCCGCAGGGCGGTCTCGGCGGAGCCTCCGTAGGTGTCATAGGCACCCACCACATCGGCGAGGAAGATCGCGGTGAAGCCGCCGGATTCGGCGATCTGTGCGAGCTCGGTCCAGTACTCGAGGTCGGTGTAGCGATGGCGGTTGTTGCCGGGCAGCCGCCACAGCCCGTGGGTGATATGGCCGACGCAGTTCATCTCGAACAGGTTCAGGATGAGGGGCTTGGGGGACACGAGGGCTCCATTCGTCGGTCAGGGATGCTGCCCTGCACGATCCGCCCTGCGGCCCCGCCGCGCACGTCCTGTGAACGACGGTGACCGGGGAATTCGACGGCGCCCTCTACGTCGACGCACTCGTTCCTGCGGCGTCATGATTCACCGGGGCCACGGGAGCGACGCATCCCGGGACCCTCGGGGATCGCCCGGCCTGCTGAGGGTGATCAGCTCTCGTCGTGGTGCTGGACGCCGGCGCTGCGGGCGACCTCGCGCCAGTTGTCGGCGAGCGATGCCACGGAAGCATGGGCGTTCAGCCCGCTCGGCTGCGGCACCACCCACAGCGCGACGCTCGCAGGCCAGCCGGCGACCGTGGCGGGGTCCTGGAGCCCGAGCCGGGCCTTGGGCAGCGAGTAGGCGGAGCGGAATGCGGTGATGCCCGCGATCGCGACGGCCTGCGGTCGCAGCTGCTCGAGCCGTGCGATCAGCTGCGTCCCGGACCGTTGCAGCTCTTCACGCCCCAGCTCGTCGGCGCGCACCGTGGCGCGACCGATCAGATTCGTGATGCCGATGCCGCGTCGGTGGAGATCCTGCTCGTCCTCGGGAGCCAACCCGCGGGAGGCATCGACCAGGCGGGAGGTGAGACCGGCCCTGTGCAACGAGGGCCAGAACCGGTTGCCGGGCCGGGCGAAGGGAGCGTTGACCGCTGCGGTCCAGAGACCGGGATTGATGCCGACGATCAGCAGCCGCAGCGGCGGGTCCAGCGCCGGATCGGGCAGCACATCGTCGATCGAGTCCGGATCCGGGGTGGCGAAGGCGGCGAGGTCCTGCTTGGTCGGCTTCCGGCCCGCGAGGGGGGAGGGGCGCCGTGTGCTCATCCCGGCACTGTACTGCGGAGCGCGGGCGCGATGCACTGCGGAGCGCGCGCTCTGGGTGGGGCTCTGCGGGCCGCGCGTACGCTGAGGACATGCGCCCCATGGAGGCAGGACGACTGCACGTGATCGCGGGTCCGATGTTCGCTGGCAAGACCGAGGAGCTGCTGCGGAGGGTCCATCGGGCCCGGTTGGCCGGGCTGCGGGTGGAGGTGGTCGGCCACCTTCTGGATGAACGTGGCGGCGCGGACCGGCTGAGCTCCCACGCCGGGCGCTCGCTCCCCGCGCGCATGCTCGAGCATGCCGAGGAGCTGCAGGTGCCGACCGGTGAGGACAGACCCCACATGGTCGCGATCGATGAGGCCCAGTTCTTCGGCCCGTCGATCGTGCCGGTGATCGAGAGGCTGCTCGACGCCGGGATCCAGGTGGAGGTCGCCGGGCTGTGCATCACCTACGACGGTGAGCCCTTCGCCCCGCTGCCCACGCTGATGGCGCTCGCCGAGGAGGTGGTGAAGCTGACTGCGGTGTGCACCGTCTGCGGCGCGGATGCGGCCTTCCACACCCGGCTCGTCGATGACGGCTCCGATGCTCAGCGGATCACCACCTTGCAGGTCGGTGGCGCCGAGTCCTATCAGGCGCGCTGCCGCAGCCATCGCTGGAGCACTGCCCAGCCGCTCGGGGGGAACGCCACGCCGCTCGGGTGACACGCCTGCCGCGCGGAGGAACCGTCATGCCGTTCCGAGGAACGGCCCGCTCAGGTGATCGGCTCGGCGCCCGGCTCGACGACTTCGATGCCGTCCAGGTCCCACTGCCCGTCGATGCGCCGCACGTAGTAGCGCAGCTGGACCTCGGCGTCGTCCCCATTCGAGGAGAACGACTCGGTGACCTCGAAGATCGCGTATCCCTGCCGGTTGATGCGCTCATCGACCTGATAGTCGATCGAGGTGATCCCGCCCAGCGCCTCCTCGAAGATCGAGCAGCTCGTCAACCCGGTCGCGTCGCGGTACTCCTCCGTGGTGGAGTCCATGAACAGCTCGCAGTCCGTGGTCTCCAGCGAGGTGTAGAAATCCTCGAGAGTCGACTGCGGGTTACCGCGGGTGAGCACCTGGAAGGCGATGAAGATCGCGAAGGCCGCGATCACCAGCAGACCGACGGCGGCGACGCCGGCGACCAGCAGCCAATGCCACATCGGGCGCTTGGGCCGACCGGGTCCCGAGGACAGCGGGCGCCCCTGCTGCGGCTGTGCGTAGACCATGACTTCTCCCCGGGTTCGTGTGGCGTCTCCGGTCAGTATCCCGTACTCGGCACTGCCGTGCGATGGGGAGGACTCCCCACTCCCGGGCCTGCCTGGCCCGCGAGAGGACGGGCAGTCGATAGCCTGGCGTGCATGATCGTCACCGCAGACCAGGGACCCGTGGGATCACCGACCAGCAAGGACGGCGCCGGGCTGCGGGCACCGTCCGCCCTGCGGTACGCAGGGAGCGCCGGTGAGGGCGCCGAAGCCGTGGCACCTGTCCTCCCGGGTCTTCGGGAGCTGACGGGCCGCACCATCGCCCCCGGTGATGTCCTGCGCTGGTTCGTGCACCCTGCGCTGGATGCGGCCCAGACCTGGGGGGCGACCTATGTGGCTCTCGATCTGGTGCTCGACGATGGCAGCCGGCTCTCGGACATCGCGCCCCGCGACCAGTACGGGACCCTCGCCACCGCCCGCGGACTCGGCGACGGGAAGATCCTCTACGCGGACCAGTGGAATGACGTGCAGTTGAGCCTGGAGGATCTCGTCGGCCGCACGATCACCGAGGTGCTGATGGTGCTCGACGCCCCGGCGGATCCCGAAGGTGACCTGCTCGAGGAGATCGGCGGGCCGGATGCTTCGCGGGTCGCCGACGGCGCGATGCTCACCGGCTGGATCGACGGCCCGTACCTGGGGGCTCCGCGCGCGGATCCGCCCCTCGAGGACCCGGTGGCCTGGGTCGACACCCGGCGCGGCAGCCATGCCTCGAGCGAGTTCTCCCGCGGGAACACTCTGCCGCTGACCGCACTGCCCAACGGCTTCGCTCTCTTCACTCCGGCGACCGACGCGCGCACCCGGCGGTGGGCGTACGAATACCACCGCGCCAACGGTCCGGACAACCGCCCCCGGCTCCAGGGCATGGCGCTGTCCCACCAGCCCAGCCCTTGGATGGGGGACCGTCACCAGCTGATGATGATGCCGCTGCTCGGCGCGACGCCGGATGCGAGCCCAGCGGCCCGGGCCCGGGCCTTCGACCATGACCGGGAGACTGCCCGGCCGGACCTGTACGAGGTCGCCCTGGACGGCGGCATCACGCTGCGCCTGGCACCGACAGACCACGGCGCGATCTGTGAGATCGACCTGCCGGAGCAGAGCGAGGCGCCGCACCTGCTGGTCGAGGGAGTCGACCAGCACTCGCGGGTCGATGCGGCGGGATCCGTCTTCGACGGCCGCCTGCACGCATGGGTCGACTCCTCCCCGGCACTGGGTCAGGTCCGCACCGAGGGCGCCACCCGCATGTACCTGCTGGGGCAGGTGGATCCCGCGCCGGTCTCCGTGGACCAGGCTCGGGGTGAGAGCCGGGGCAGCGTGCTGACCTTCGCTCCCGGCACCCGTCGGGTCACGGTCCGGCTGGTCACCAGCTATCTCGGTCTCGAGCAGTGCCGGCGCACGTTCGGCCAGGAGCTCGCCGAGCGCAGCTTCGAGGAGGTCCGTGCGGCCGCCCACGCGGCCTGGTCCGAGCGGCTGCAGGTGATCGACGCCCCGGATGCCGCTCCGGCTCAGCGCCGCACCCTGTACGGCAACCTCTATCGGCTGAACCTCTATCCCACCTCGCATGGGGAGAACGCGGGCAGCCTCGAACGTCCTGAGCCGGTCCACGCGAGTCCGGTGCTGCCGGTGAAGGGCGCCCCCACCGCGACCCGCACAAACGCGCAGGTGCTTCCGGGGAAGATGTACGTCAACCACGGTTTCTGGGACACCTATCGGACGTCCTGGCCGGCCTATGCGCTGCTCTATCCGCAGCTCGCCGCCGAGCTCGCGGACGGCTTCGTCCAGCAGTACCGCGAGGGCGGTTGGATCGCCCGCTGGTCTGCGCCGGGATATGCGGACTGCATGACCGGCACCAGCAGCGATATCGCCTTCGCGGACCTCCACGTCAAAGGGGTCCCGCTGCCGGACCTGCTCTCCGCCTACGAGTCAGGGCTGCGCAACGCCACCGTGGCCCCGCCCTTCCCCGAGGTGGGGCGCAAGGGCAACGAGCGGGCGGTGTTCACCGGCTATGTCGACACGGATACCGAGGAGTCCGTGTCCTGGGCGCTCGAGGCGCACATCAACGACGCGGGACTCGCCGCCCAGGCGGAGCTGCTCGCGCAGCGCGCCGAGGCCGACGGCGAGGCGGTGGCGGCCGGGCAGCTGCGCGAGGAGGCGCGCTATCTTGCGGCGCGCAGCCTGAACTACCCGTTGCTGTTCGACCCCGCGATCGAATTCTTCCAGGGCCGCCACGCCGACGGCGCCTTCGCGCAGAGCCCCGAGGAGTATGACCCTCGCGTCTGGGGCGGGGACTACACCGAGACCGACGGCTGGAACTTCGCCTTCCACGTCCCGCATGACGGGGAGGGGCTGGCCACCCTGTACGGCGGCCGCGAGATGCTGCGTGGACGGCTCGAGGAATTCTTCGACACCCCGGAGCGGGCAGACCGACCGGGCAGCTACGACACGGTCATCCACGAGATGGTCGAGGCGCGCGCAGTGCGGATGGGCCAGTTCGGGATGTCGAACCAGCCCTCGCACCACATCCCCTTCCTCTTCCACCACGTCGGAGCACCCGAGGAGGCGTCCCGGATCGTGCGAGAGGTGCACCGCCGGCTCTTCGTCGGCGAGCAGATCGGCCAGGGCTACCCGGGTGATGAGGACAACGGCGAGATGAGCGCCTGGTGGCTGCTCACAGCGCTGGGCCTGTACCCCCTGCAGCTCGGAACCGGCCGCTACCACCTGGTGGCGCCGCTGTTCCCCCGCGCCACCGTGCATCCCCTGGGCGGGACCCCGTTCTCCATCACCACCCAGGCGGAGGATCCGCAGGACACCTGCATCACCGGCATGACCGTGGACGGCCGGGAGCACCGCGACTCCTGGATCGACCACGCGGACCTGCGCGGCCGCCTGCACCTGCGCCTCGCCGCGGAACCCGCGGACTGGGGAGGGATCCCCCCGTCCCCGAGCACGCCGGGGGAGCGGCCGCAGCCGCTGCGCGATCTGTTCGCCGCCGACCCCTCGGACCCGCTGCACGATGACGACTCCCGCACCGAGCGCGCCTTCGGAACTGCGAGCGCGGTGATCGAGCTGCCGGAGCTGGGCGAGCCGCAGCAGGCCCGATTCCTCACCCTGACCTCCTCTGCGCAGACCGGCGGGGACCCGATCGCCTGGCGCCTCGAGGGATCGGACGACGGGCGCGACTGGACGGTGCTCGACGCCCGTTCCGCGCAGAGCTTCCGCTGGCGCCGACAGACCCGCCCCTTCGAGATCGCGAACCCCCGGCCCTGCCTCCATCACCGCCTGGTGGTGACGGTCTCTGAGGGGCTGCTCCGGCTGGCGGAGATCGAGCTGCTGGCCTGAGGAGCCTGAGACGCGAGCGGGCGCCTGAGGACACCGCCACGGCCGGAGAGCGGGATGCCTGAACGCCGGTCGCGCAGCGCCCACGGCCAGGTCATCAGCGCCCAGACCGCCGCGATCAGCACCGCTTCGACCAGCAGGTACTGCGGCCATGGGCCGAGCAGGTCCAGGATCGAGGGCCCTGCGGGAGCCCGGTTGAGGTAGCCGTAGTTCGCGCCGGTCAGAGCATTGCCGGTGAAGGCGATCACCGCCCACGCCGCCGTCACCGCGTAGGCGAGTCCGTAGCCCCGCCAGGTGGGCCGATAGCCGAGCCCCCAGATCAGCACCAGAGGTGCCAGCAGTCCCGCCCCATGCGCGATCCAGTACTGCGTGAACTCCAACGGGATCCACACGAAGTAGTTCACATCCGGCGTGAGCACGGACTGCAGGTTCAACGTCAGGCCCCAGAACCAGCTGACCACGATCGCCCACCGGGCCTGTGTGATCAGGGCCAGTGGCACGAGGAACCGCAGCGCGTCGGAATAGTGCAGCGGCAGGGATTCATGGAGGTTCCAGGCCCAGGGCATGAAGCCCCACGACGTCCAGAACACGGCGTTGGCGAGCAGCACCCAGCCTGCGATGCGGAGCACCTGGTCCACGCGCTGCGGTGCTGAGCGGCGGGCCCAGAGGACCAGCGCGAAAGCGGCGAGCACGAGCAAGGCGAGCATGGTCAGGTGGGCCGCGCCGTAGGCGGGCATGTGCCCGAGGGGCCCCGCGGCCAGCAGAGCGCCTGAACTGTGGCTCTCCGGCATCTCTGCTCCTTGCGCTCCGGCGAGTGCTCCGGCCGCTCTCGAGGGCCGACGTCGTCGGTCTGTCGTCTTCGCTCCGCCACAATGGTGGGCCAGCACAGGCACTCTGTTCGAGCATACGGAAGCTCCCCGCCGCGGCGGGGAGCTTCCAGTCGAGAGAGGTGTGCACCGAAGGTCATGCTCGGTGGGCGTGCTCGGAAGAGGGGAGGAGTCCGGCTCAGCCGGGCATGGCCCGGAGGATTAGGCGGCAGCGCCCTGTCGGCGGCTGCCGAGCTCCTTGAGCACGGTGACCAGCGCCGCGGAGACCAGCGTGCCGGCGAGGATCGCCACCAGGAATCCCCAGATCGGGGAGATCGCGAAGGCGACGAAGATGCCGCCGTGCGGGGCCTGCGAGCCGACGCTGAAAGCCATGATCAGCGCACCGGTGACGGCGCCGCCGGCCATCGAGGAGGGGATCACGCGCAGCGGGTCCGCCGCGGCGAAGGGGATCGCGCCCTCCGTGATGAACGCCGCCCCGAGCAGCCAGGCAGTGGCGCCGTTCTCCCGCTCCACCGGGGAGTAGAGCTTCCGGCGCACCACGGTGGACAGGGCCATCGCCAGCGGCGGCACCATGCCCGCGGCCATCACGGCCGCCATGATCTGGAAGGATGCCTCGGTGCCCTGGGAGAGGCCGGCGGTCGCGAACAGGTAGGCGGCCTTGTTGACCGGTCCGCCCAGGTCGAAGCACATCATCAGGCCGATGATCACGCCGAGCAGAATCGCGGAGGAGCCGGACATCCCGGTCAGCCCGTCCTGCAGGGCGGTCATCAGGGAGGCCAGCGGGCGGCCCAGGAACAGCAGCATCAGACCGCCCACGATGAGGGTGGTCAGCAGCGGGATGATCACCACGGGCATCAGCCCGGCGAGCCACCGCGGCGGCTTCAGGGTGGTGAACCACAGGGCGACCAGGCCGGCCAGCAGGCCGGTGATCAGGCCGCCGAGGAACCCGGCACCGATCGCCAGGGACACGGCGCCGCCGATGAAGCCGGGGGCGATGCCCGGGCGTCCCGCGAGGCCGAAGGCGATGTAGCCCGACAGCGCTGCCACCAGGAAGCCCATGCCGAGGTTGCCGAGGGTGAACAGCACTGCGCCGAGGTAGAGGGCCAGACCTGCCCGATCGGTCTGCATCGCCCCGGTCGCACCGTCATAGGTCTGGTGGTCCGGCAGGGAGCCGAGCGAGAAGGTGGTCGCGACGTCCTGCGCGACGAAAGCGACGTCGAAGCCGGCGATGAGGAAGCCCAGCGCCATCAGCAGGCCGCCCGCGGCGACGAAGGGGATCATGTAGGACACGCCGGTCATCACGGCGCCCTGGATCCGTCGCGGCCAGGACTGCCGCGTCCCCGACTGCGAGGAGTCAGCAGAGCCGCTGCCGGACGCGCCAGCGGCCGGGACGCGCCGGGCCGACGGGTCCGAGGAGGCGGCGACGGCCTCGTCGATCATCTGCGGGCCGTGGGAGATGGCCCGCTTGACGGGATGCTCCACCAGCGGCAGTCCGGCGAAGCGCTCACGACCGGAGATGTTGACATCTGCGGCGACGATCAGTGCGCTCGCCGCGGCGATCTGCTCCTCGGTGAAGGGGGTGATCCCGCCCGAGCCCTGGGTCTCCACGTGCAGCTCGACGCCCTTCTCCTTCGCGGCGTTCTCGAGCGACTCGGCGGCCATATAGGTGTGGGCGATGCCGGTGGGGCAGGAGGTGATCGCCAGCAGCACCGGAGCTGCGTCGGCGTCGGGCTGCGCCACCGGTGTGGCCTCCGCAGTCGTCCCTGCGCCTGTGCTGGCGGCTGTCCCTGCTGCCGTCGCCGGGGCCGCCACGGGCTCCGGTGCGGGCTCGAGCACGGCCATGACCAGGTCGGAGACCTCATGGGGCTCCTTCACAGCACGCAGGTCCGCGAGGAACTCGGGGCGGATGAGCGCGCGCGAGAGCTGAGCGAGGAGCTTCAGATGCTGGTCGTCGGTGCCCGCGGGAGCAGCGATACCGATGATCAGATCAGCGGGCCCATCGGCGGAGCCGAAATCCACGGGCTCTGCGAGGCGCAGGAAACCCAGCGCCGCCTCATGGACCGCGTCGGTGCGGCAGTGGGGGATCGCGAAGCCGCCGGGCATGCCGGTGGCGAAGGACTCCTCGCGCTTGAGCAGCCCCGCCTCGAGGCCGTCGCGATCGGCGCGACCGGTGGCGGAGATCAGATCAGCCATCAGGCCGATCACCGCGTGCTTGTCGCCGGGAGGATCGACCTCGAGGCGGACCAGCTCTGGGGTCATCAGGGGAGCGGACATGAGTTCTCCTTCGAACGGGCTCCTCCGCGACTGCGGAGTGAGGGCGTGCAGGGTGAGGGCAGGTTCAGAGACGGACGACGCCGGTGGCGTCGATGCGCACCTGGTCCGGCCGGGGGATGGTGGTGCCGGGCAGGCCGACGGCGGCCGTCCCGTAGGCCAGGGCGCGGGCCAGGCGCTGTGCCGGTCCCTCCCCGAGATCGCGGCCGATCAGGTAGCCCGCGGTCGCGGAATCGCCGGCGCCGACGGTGGAGACCACCGGGCCCGCTGCGGAGGGGCAGTACCAGGCGGAACCCTCGGTGGCGAGCAGTCCGCCGGCTCCGCCGAGGGTCACCAGCACGGCGCCGACGCCGCGGTGGTGGAGGTCCAGGGCCGCCTCGTGCACTCCGGTGAGGTCACCGGCGGCGGCCTGCTGCTCGAGGGCATCGCCGTCGGTGCCGACGATCTGTCCGAGCTCCTCGGCATTGGGCTTGAGGAAGTCTGGCGCGACCTGCGGCAGTGCGGCGGCGAGCGCCATGAGCGGCGCGTCTGAGGTGTCGACCCCGACCCGGGCCCCCTGCGCGTGGAGCTGCTGCACCAGACGCACATACTCGTCGACCGGCAGGCCCGGCGCCAGCGAGCCGGAGAGCATCACGGTGTCCTGCGGACCCGCGGTTCCCAGCAGGAGCTGTTCGAGCGCGGAGACCTCGGAGAGGGACAGGGTCGCCCCGGGCTCGTTGAGCTTGGTGGTGAGCTGCGGGCTGGAGAGCACGGTGAGGTTCGTGCGCACCCGGCCCGAGATCGGGCTGGAGCGGACCGTCAGCCCTTCCGCGGCGAGCAGCGCGAGCAGCGGGTCCGCCGGTGCTGCCGGGAGCACCGCGGTGACGGGCAGGCCCGCCCGGAGCACGCCGAGCGCGACATTGATGCCCTTGCCGCCGGGCTGGGTGTGGTCCGCGCCGATGCGATGTACGCCCCCGGGGGTGAGGGGGCCACCCAGGTCGACCGTCCGATCCAGTGAGGGATTCGCGGTGAAGGTGATGATCATGCGCAGATCACCTCCACGCCGGCCTCAGCGAGGAGGGCGCGGAGCTCGGGAGGCGGTGGTCCGTCGGTGACCAGGGTGTCGACGTCGGTGAGGGTGGCGAACGTGATCAGGCGCGTGATGCCGAACTTCGAGGAGTCCGCGAGGACCACTCGCCGGTCGGCCGACGTCACCATCGCCGTCTTCACGGCGGCTTCGTCGGGGTCGGGGGTGGTGAATCCCTCGGGCCCCAGGCCGTTGCAGCCGAGGAACACGACCTCCGGGTGGAGCAGACGGATCGCGTCGACGGTGGTGACACCGACAGCTGCCTCGGTGGCGGGACGCACCCTGCCGGGAAGCACGTGCACCGCCAGATCGGTATGGCGCAGGGCGCCCTGCGCGATCGCGGGAGCGTTCGTGATCACGGGGCCACGGCGACCGTCGAGGTGGGGCAGGAGCTCACCGACCGTGGTGCCGGCGTCGAGCAGCACGGCGGCGTCGGGGTCGGAGGGCAGCAGACGTGCGGCGGCGAGGGCCAGGCGCCGCTTGGCCTCGATGTTGGTGATCCGGCGGGATTCGAGGTCCGGTTCCACCTCGCCGGGGTGACGCGTGACGGCCCCGCCGTGGACGCGATCCAGGAGCCGCTGTTCGGCGAGCTGGTCGAGATCGCGGCGGATGGTCTCGGTGGCCACCTCGAACTGTGCGGCGAGATCGGTGACGGTGACGCGGCCGGATTCGGTCAGCGCATCCAGGATCCGATGTCGGCGTTCTGGGGCGTACATGCATCCACCTGCTTCATCGACGGGGCGGGAGCGGAGAGCTCGGGGAGCCGTACCGCGTGAGGATCACAGTAGCCGGGAAAGCCACACAAAACAACAGTGGGAGTGTGTGGGTTTTTCTGGGTGTGCGGTGGGTCGAGCGTTGAATCTCGGAGCTGCCTGCCTGCGCAGCACCGGGCGTGAGAGAGCGAGCTGTGAGGAAGAGAGCAGACCCACGGCTCCAGCACCCGAGCGCAGGGCCAGGGGCGGCTACCATCGGAGCACTCTGCATCGCCCCTCCCGAGGAGAACCGAACCGATGTCCCAGGCCTTCCACGCCGATTCCTCCGACCTCGTCGTCAAGGAGGTGCTGAGCTGGGAGCTGTTCGGCACTGCCTCGCGCGAGTTGGCACAGAACATCGCTGACTCCGACTTCGAGCCCGAGATCGTGATCGCCGTTGCCCGCGGCGGGCTGCTGCCCGCAGGCTCGCTCTCCTACGCCCTCGGCCTCAAGCTGGCCGATGCGATCAACGTCGAGTTCTACACCGACGTCCACGAGACCCTGCCCGATCCGGTGCTGCTCGCGCCGATGCTCGACACCGAGTCGATCAAGGGCAAGCGCCTGCTGGTCGTCGACGATGTCGCCGATTCCGGCCGCACCCTCGCCCTGGTGCTGGACCTGCTGCGTGAGATGGGCGCCGACGCCCGCAGCGCCGTCCTCTACGCGAAGTCCGCCTCCGTGGTCTCCCCGGACTACGTGTGGCGCCGCACCGATGAGTGGATCGTCTTCCCCTGGTCCGCCGAGCCGCCCGTGACCCCGGCCGGAGCCTGACCCAGCGCCGGTTCCCCTGCCTGCGCTGGTTCCCCGGCCAGCGCCGGGACCCCGGCCGGCAGGGTCGCGATAGGACGAAAACGAGCCAGAATCCGTGAGGATCTGGCTCGTTTTCGTACGATCCTGCGTTGCCTGCGTTGCCTGCGTCCCGACGGGCGCGGTGGGGCCCGCGGGGCGCCTCAGCGCTGGGGCATGGGGGGCGTTGGGTTCCCTGAGTCGGTGGAGGAGCCGACGGCGGCATCCGTACCGGGGGTGTCGTCGGCGCTCGCCGCGGCGTGCTTGCCCTCGTCGTCGCCGTGCTCGTCGTCACCGTGATGCCCGAAGGGCAGGAAGTGCATGATGACGGCAACGATGCCGCCGACGATCAGGCCGAGCACGAACGAGAAGAAGGTGTTGATCAGCCAGGCGAGCACTCCGCCGACCCCGGCGACGCCAGCCACCAACCCCTCGAGGTGGTGGACGAAGCCATAGGGCTGGGCGAGCCCGAGCTCGTGGGTGCCGACCAGCAGGATGTGACCGCCCACCCAGAGCATCGCGACCATGCCCACATAGCTGATCACGGTCATGACCTTCGGCATCGCCTGGACCAGGCCGTTGCCGAACTTCTGCTTGAACTCCGAGTCCTTGTCGGCCGCCATGGCCAGGCCCACGTCATCCATTTTCACCAGGATGCCCACGGCCCCGTAGACCAGCACGGTGATGCCGATCGCGACCACCACGAGCACGGCGGCACGCGCCCACAGCGAGTCCGCCTCGATCGAGTTCATGGAGATGACCATGATCTCTGCGGAGAGGATCAGGTCCGTGCGTACCGCGCTCGAGACGATCTTGTCCTCGGCGTCGGCTCCCTTAGCTGCGGCCGGCGCCTTCTTCGGCTTCCCGCTGACCAGCTCCCAGATCTTCTCGGCGCCCTCGAAGCTCAGATACAGGCCACCGAGCATCAGGATCGGCGTCAGTGCCCAGGGTGCGAAGATGCTCAGCAGCAGCAGGACTGGCAGGATGAAGATGAGCTTGTTGCGGAAGGAGCCCTTGGTGATCCGCCAGATGATCGGCAGCTCGCGCTTGGGCTGGAGCCCCTTCACGTACTGGGGCGTCACCGCGGCATCATCGATCACCACGCCCATGGCCTTCGAGCTCGCCTTGACGGAGGCGGCGGCTATGTCGTCCGTGCTGGCTGCGGCCAGGCGCGCGATTGCGGCGACGTCATCGAGCAGTGCAGCGAGTCCACCGGCCATGCTGAGGTTCCTTCTCTCGAGGAGATTGCCGCACGCGCGGCGGTCCGGCTCAGGATAACGGGCGTGTGCACAGTGAGCCCGATGCCCGGCAGCACCGTGATGCGATCCGCAGGGCGTGACGTGCGCACGGCGTGCGTCCGGCGGCAGCGGAACCCGATGTCCACCCGCGGCGAACACCGCGAACAAGGCTCGACTCCTGGGGGCAGTGGTGACAGTGTGATGGGTATGGATATTGCACTTATCGGAGGACATGGAAAGGTCGCGCTGCTCGCGGCCCCGCTGCTCGTGGAGGCCGGGCACACGGTCCACTCGGTGATCCGCAACCCTGCCCATGCGGCGGAGGTCGAGGCCACCGGGGCCAAGGCGGTGCTCAGCGACATCGAGAGCCTCGACGCCGGAGGCTGGGACGAGCTGCTGCGCGGCAAGGACGCAGTGGTGTGGTCCGCTGGCGCCGGCGGCGGGGACCCGGAGCGCACCATCGCGGTCGATCAGCGGGCGGCGATCGCATCGATGGACGCCGCGCAGCGCGTCGGAGCGAGCCGCTATGTGATGGTCAGCTACTTCGGCGCGAGCCTGGAGCACGGCATCCCTGAGTCGGAGCCCTTCCACGCCTATGCGGAGGCCAAGGCGCAGGCCGACGCCCACCTGCAGGGAACCGAGCTGGCCTGGACGATCCTCGGCCCCTCGGGCCTCACCCTCGAGGAGCCGACCGGACGAATCGATCTCGGCGCGCCCGAGAGCGGCACCGTCTCGCGCGCCAACGTGGCCCGCACCATCGCGGCCGCCATCGAGCGTCCCGGCACCGCCGGGAAGTTCCTCCAGTTCAACGATGGGGAGCAGGAGATCGGCGCAGCTTTCGACACCGTGATCTGACGCGTGATCTGACGCCGCGAGCTGATCCCGCGAGGTGACGCCGCGAGGCGGAACTGCGGGATGGCCCCGCGGGAGATGCCGCCCCAGGCGGGCCCCGGTTGCCCCGACGCGACCGGGGCCCTCGTGCGTCGCAGGGGTCGGAGGGCATCCATCGGTTCGTCCGACCTGCGGTGATCGCGCGACCTGCGGTGTTCGTGCGACCTGCGGTGATCGTGCGACCTGCGGTGATCTATCGTGAGTGGACCGGACCGAGAACGAGGAGCAGCAGCAGTGGACAGCGCACGCCGTTGGGCCGGGATCGTGGCCCTCGCGGCCGGGATCTTCGTGCTCATCACCATCGAGGAGCTGCCCATCGGGGTGCTCAGCGTGATGGCACCGGATCTCGGGGTGAGCGAGGGCATGGCCGGCCTCACGGTCACGGTGCCCGGTGTCCTCGCCGGCATCGTCGCCGTCCTCACCCCCGTGATCGTGCGCGGGATGGATCGCCGCCTCGTGCTGGTCCTCGCCCTCGCCTCCGTCGTCGTCTCCAGCGCTCTGAGCGTCATCGCCCCGACCTTCGCGGTGCTTCTGATCTCCCGCCTCTTCGCCGGCATCTCGATCGGCCTGTACTGGGCGGTGATGGCGATCGTTGCCCTCGGCCAGGTCGGGAAGGAGCATGCCGCGCGGGCGCTGACCATCGCCTTCAGCGGCGCGGGGGCTGCGCTGGTGCTGGGCGTGCCGGTCGCCGCCTGGATCGGCACCCACATGGGGTGGCGGGCCGCCTTCGCGATCGTCGGAGCGGTCGCTGCGGTCGTCGCCCTCCTGATCCTGGTGCTGGTGCGTCCCGTGCGCTCGCCGGTCAACGTCACCCCGGCGATGATGCTCCTCGCAGCCCGCACTCGCGGGGTGCGCTACGCGGTGGCCCTCACCCTCCTGGTGGTGGTCGCGCAGTTCATCACCTACTCCTATGTCAGCCCCATCCTGCTGGAGCGGGCGGATGTGCCCGTGACCGATGTGGGCATGATGCTCCTGGCCTACGGCATCGCCGGACTGATCGGCAACTTCGCCGTGGCCCCGCTGCTGCGCCGCAGCGCCCCCTGGGGCGTGCTGGTGGTCTCCGCCGGGGTGGGGGTGTCGCTGATCGCGGTGTACCTGCTCATGGACAGCCCGGCCATGGCCCTCGCGATCCTGCCGCTGTGGGGATTGTTCGTCGGAGCGATCTCGGTGGCCATCCAGGCCTTCGTGGGCTCCGAGGCCGGTGAGGTCCTCGAAGAGGGCACTGCGCTGAACAGCGCGGTCTTCAACATCTCGATCGCCGCCGGTGCGCTCGTGGGCGGGCTGATCATCGACCGGGCCGGCCAGGGGGTCCTGATACTCACCTCGACTGCGATGGTGAGCGCCGGCGCCCTCCTGGCCGCGTACTACGTGCTCACCTCTCGCTCTCGCGGCCGACAGGCGACGCCCCTCCAGTAACACCGCCGGCAGCGGGATCCCGCAGGCTGCGCAACCTCCCGGCCCGCAATGCTGTTCAGCTCCGGACGCAGTTCAGCCCGTGACCCGGAACGAGTCCGCCCCGCGCGGTGCCTCCCGGCGTACGTCGATCCCGTCGACGCGGGCGCTCGAAGGACCCTTTCGCAGGTGCTCGATCATCGACTCCACGGCCTCCGGCGGGCCCTCGACGTCGGCTTCGACCGTGCCATCGAGCAGATTCCGCACCGTGCCGCCGACACCCAGCCGCGATGCCGCCGAGGCGGCATCCATCCGGAAACCGACTCCCTGCACCCGGCCCCGGACCCGCACGATCCGCCGCACAGACTCGATGCCGTCGGCTGCTGCGTCGTTCATGCCTGTCCCCTCCCGGTGGGCGTTGCGCGTGCCTGCGCGTCACCCGATCGTCCTCGCCCTGATCGTAGTGTCGGCCGTCGAGGGCACCTCTCGTGGCCCCCTCGACGCACCTCATCAGCACCCCAGAGCCAGAACACCGTCTGCGTGCGAAGAAAACCTCTGGACCGTCAGCCCCGACGATGATGGAATCCAGTCATGGCGACGACGCTGACCATCCCGACCCCGGACCTTCTCGAGCACGCGATCGGGACGCTGCGCACCTGGCAGCGGGAGGATGGCCCGTTCCATCTCCATCCCGGCGATCTCGGCTGGCACCACCTGCGTGGGGCCGAGGCCGCTACGGCGCACCTGCGCCTCTGGCACCGCGAGGATCGCCTGGTCGCCCTCGGTCTCTTGGACGGGCCGGACCTCGTGCGCACCGCTGTGGATCCTGCTCTGGCCGCCGACGAGGAGCTCGCCCGCTCCATGGCCGAGGCCCTCGCCCGGCCCGAGCATGCGGTGCTGCCGGAGGGCCAGGCCTTCGTGGAGGCGCATTCCGCGCATGGTCTTCGCACCGAGCTGCTGCGGCGCGGCTGGAGCGAGGGAGAGCCGTGGGTGCCCCTGCGCCGGGGCCTCGCCGCGCCGGTCGAGGAGCCCGGGATCGTCATCGAGCAGGTCGGCGCCGACACCATCGCGGAGTACACGGCCGTGCACCGCTCCGCCTTCGACAGCCCCGGCGTGACCGATGAGCGCTTCCGCATCATGACCACCTCACCGGCCTATCGCGACGCCGTCTCGCTGCTCGGCCGCGACCGTGACGGCACCGCAGTCGCGGTGGTCACCGTCTGGTCCGCCGGCGTCGGCCGCCCCGGACTCATCGAACCGATGGGCGTGCACGCGGACCACCGCGGGCGCGGCCACGGTCGTGCGATCTGCCGTGCCGCCGCCGCGCAGCTGCGCGACCTGGGAGCCTCGAGCGCGCTGGTGTGCACCCCGCGCTCCCAGGCCGGCGCCGTGGAGACCTATGTCGCGGCCGGATTCGCGCAGCGCGCAGAGGTCCCGGACCTGCAGCGCTGCGCGGTGACCTGAATCCTCGCCGCTGGCCTCAGGCGTTGTCTCCGCCGGTGTCCACCGCGGCCCCGCCGGAGACGGAATCGCCGCCGTCTCCCCACTGCCATTGGGCGATGTCCGGGGCGTCCTCCCCATGCTCGTAGGCGTAGGCCCGCGCCCACAGGCGGGAATCCACCATCTGCTGGCGCAGGCCGGCGTAGCGGATGCTGAGCCCCTCGACCCGGTCGATCACGTCCATCACCAGGTGGTAGCGGTCCGCGTCGTTGAGCATCAGCATGTCGAAGGGCGTCGTCGTGGTGCCCTCCTCCTTGTAGCCGCGCACATGGATCCGGGAGGTGCGGTCGTGGCGGTAGGCCAGGCGATGGATCAGCCACGGATAGCCGTGATAGGCGAACACCACCGGGATGTCCTGCCCGAAATACCCGTCGAAGTCCCGCTGCGAGAGGCCGTGCGGGTGCTCGGTGTCGTCCTGCAGACGCATCAGATCCACCACGTTCAGCACCCGCACCCGCAGCTCGGGGATCTCCGCACGGAGGATCTTCGCCGCGGCGAGCACCTCGATGGTGGGGATGTCCCCAGCGCAGGCGAGGACCACCTCCGGCTCCTGGCCGCTCTGCTCGGTGCCCGCCCAGTCCCAGATCCCCAGCCCGCGCGCGCAGTGGACGACCGCCTCGTCCATGCTCAGCCAGGTCGGGCCCGGCTGCTTGCCGGCGACGACGACGTTGACGTACTGCTTCGAGCGCAGGCAGTGGTCATAGGTGGACAGCAGCGTGTTCGCGTCCGGCGGGAGGTAGACCCGTACGATCTCTGCCTTCTTGTTGACCATGTGATCGATGAAGCCCGGGTCCTGGTGCGAGAAGCCGTTGTGGTCCTGCCGCCATACATGGGAGCTCAGCAGGTAGTTCAGCGAGGCGATGGGGCGGCGCCATTCGAGCTCACCTGACACCTTGAGCCACTTGGCGTGCTGGTTGACCATCGAGTCGACGATGTGGATGAACGCCTCATAGGAGGAGAACATGCCGTGGCGGCCCGTGAGCAGGTATCCCTCGAGCCAGCCCTGGCACTGGTGCTCGGAGAGCACCTCCATCACCCGCCCGGCACGGGCGAGATGCTCGGAGCGGTCATGCTCCTCGAAGTCCGCGTTCCACTGCTTGTCGGTGGCCTCATAGACCGTCTGCAACCGGTTCGACGCCGTCTCGTCCGGGCCGAAGATCCTGAAGTTCGACGGATTGTCCCGGACTACATCCCGCAACCAGGTGCCCAGCACCTTCGTCGCCTCCGCGATCACACCTCCGGGACGGGGGACCTCCACGGCGTACTCGCGGAAGTCCGGTAGTCGCAGCGGGATGAGCACCGAGCCGCCGTTGGTGGAGGGATTCGCGGACATCCGCAGCTCACCGGTCGGCGCGGCGGCGGCGATGTCCTCGTGCAGCCTGCCCTCCTCGTCGAACAGCTCCTCGGGCCGGTAGGACCGCAGCCAGGAATCGAGGTTCGCGAGATGCTCGTCGGTGTCCCGTGCGTTGGCCAGCGGCACCTGATGCGAGCGCCAGGAGCCCTCGGTCTTGTTGCCGTCGATCTCCTTCGGCCCGGTCCACCCCTTCGGGGTACGGAAGACGATCATCGGCCAGGCAGGGCGCTCGGTCTCGCGACCGGCCTTGGCATCCTCGGCCGCGTGCTGCTTGATCTCCGCGATCTGATCGAGCGCCTGATCCAGGACCTCCGTGAAGCGTCGATGGGTCTCCAGCGGGTCCTCATCGTCGAACCCGCCGGTGAAGAACAGCGGGGTGTGCCCGTATCCGCGCATCAGCGAGGCGAGCTCCTCGTCCCCGATTCTCGCGAGCACCGTCGGATTGGCGATCTTGTAACCGTTCAGATGCAGGATCGGCAGCACCACGCCGTCGTTCTGGGGATTGACGAACTTGTTGGAATGCCAGGAGGTGGCCAGCGGTCCCGTCTCCGCCTCCCCGTCCCCGATCACCGTGAAAGCGATCTGATCCGGGCTGTCGAACATCGCGCCGTAGGCGTGCGAGAGCGCGTATCCGAGCTCGCCGCCCTCATGGATCGAACCGGGCGTCTCCGGGGCCACGTGCGAGGGGATCCCGCCGGGGAAGGAGAACTGGGTGAACAGCCGAGCCAGCCCGTCCTCGTCCTCGCTCACCGCCGGATACACCTCGGAGTAGGTGCCTTCGAGATAGGTCGAGGCGACCAGTCCCGGGCCGCCGTGACCGGGGCCGGTGATGTACATGGCCTTCAGCCCGCGCTGAGCGATCGACCGGTTCGCATGCGCGTACAGGAATGTCAGGCCCGGCGTGGTGCCCCAGTGCCCCAGCAGCCGCGGCTTGACGTGCTCCCGCTGCAGCGGTCGGCGCAGCAGCGGGTTGTCCTTGAGGTAGATCTGGCCGACCGACAGGTAGTTCGCGGCCCGCCACCAGGCGTGGAGCCGCCGGAGGTCCTCCTCCGTCGGGGCAGTGGCAGGAGAGTCGGGCCAGCGAGAGTTCATGGTCATGGCGCCTTCCAAGGGGTCGGGAGACCTGCAGGAGCTCCGGCAGGGACGACATCCTCACTGTAGAGCCGGATCGCGGACCTGGAAAGGGGCCGACGGTCCCGACCCGGACCGTTCGGTCCACAGCCGATGAGAGGCGGATGAGAGTCTCCTCAGCATCCGCTCATGGCCCCTTCCCCGTTCTAGCCTGGGGTGACTGTTCGACATCGGGAGTCTGCCGCCGCGGGTGGCAGCACCCCTCCAGGAAGGTGGCACCCCATGAACCGCACCCTCATCCGTCCCCGCACCACCGCCCGCGCCGCGGCGCTCGGGGCACTCGTCGTCGCCCTCGCCGCCGGCTGCGGCGGCACTGATCAGAGCGAGGACGGCGCAGCGCCCAGCGAGGGGTCCGGCACCGCCCAGGAGGGAGGTGACGCCTCCGACGAGGGTGCTGCGACCGACGATGGCGCGGCCGATGACACCTCGACCGACGACAGCGCTGCGAGCGATGACGGCGGCGCGACGGGCTCCGCGCAGCAGGAACCCGCCGCGGCCGCACTGCCCGAGGACGCGGATCTCGCCACCGAGGAGCTGCCGATCACCGCCGAACGAGCACTCGAGATCGCCACCGAGACCGTGGGCGGCGGCGAGCTCGTGCAGATCGAGATCGACCACGATGACCGCGCCTGGGAGTGGGAGCTCGAGCTCATCGCGGACGGCACCCAGCACGAGCTCGACATCGACGCCACCACCGGCGAGGTCACCGCACACGACACCGATGATGACGACGACCAGGACCCCGTGGTCGACGTGACCTCCCCGATGGCCTACGCCGAGGCGATCGAGATCGCCCTCGGTGAGGAGCCCGGGCGCGTCAGCGGCTGGGACCTGGACTCCGACGACGGCAAGATCCGCTACCAGATCGACATCGACCGGGCCGACGGCGGCGACGTCGACGTGGAGGTCGACGTCGAGACCGGTGAGGTCAGGATCGACGACTGACGATCGCCGCGCGCTCGACGACTGATGCTCGCTGGGTACTGCGGTCGTGCGCTCGACGACTGGTGCTCGCTGTGCACTGCGGCTGTGCACTGCGACTGTGCGCCGCAGCCGAGCGCCCTGGCTGCGCACCCTGGCCGGGCATCATGACCCCGCACTACGGTGGGGACCGGGCACAGCACCCGCCCGGACCCCACCGTCGGCAGGAGACGCCATGGACACCGTTGTCATCGACAGCCCCGAGAACTCGCGCTACGAGATCCGCGTGGACGGGACCACGGCCGGATTCGTGGACTACCGGCTGCGCGGGGAAGTTCTCGCAGCGGTGCACACCGAGATCGACGAGGCGTTCCAGGGACAGGGCCTGGCCGGCCAGCTCGTCCGTGGCATGTTCGCCGACCTCCGCGAGCGAGGACTGCAGCTGCATCCCTACTGCCCGCTCGTGCACCGCCTGATCCGCAAGAACCTCGCGGAGCACCTGGACCTGGTGCCGGAGAACGCCCGGGAGCGGTTCCACCTGCCGCTCACGGCCGAGGAGCCCGCCTCCGAGGACGGCCCGCCAGCCTACGAAGGCTGAGCGCCGGGCGGGCCGCCCGCCTCCTCAGCGCGCGGCTATCACCGGCTCGCCGGCGTCGTCGCGATGCATGACCTCGCGGCCGCTCTGCCATACCCGCAGCGTCCGGTTCCGCACATCCAGCGGATCGCCCTCCCAGAGCACCAGATCCGCGTCCTTGCCCGGGGCGAGGGAGCCGAGCCGATCGGCGATCCCCAGCACCTCGGCCGGGTTCAGGGTGATCGCCCGCAGCGCGTCGGCCGAGGCCATGCCGTGCTTGACGGCGAGAGCCGCCTGGTCGATGAGGAACTCGATCGGCACCACCGGATGGTCGGTGATGATCGAGACCTTCACCCCTGCCGCGGTGAGGATCCCGGGCGCCTGCGGGGTGCGGTTCCGGACCTCCACCTTGGAGCGGGAGACGATCAGCGGTCCGTAGAGCACCGGCACCCCGGCGGCCGCGATCCGGTCGGCGATCAGGTACGACTCGGTGCCGTGGTCGAGCACCAGCTCGTAGCCGAACTCCTCGGCGAGCCGCAGGGCGGTGGCGATGTCGTCGGCCCGGTGCGAGTGCTGGCGCCACGGGATCTCGCGCTCCAGCACCCGGGTGAGCGCCTCGGAGACCAGATCCGCATTGCGCTCCTCGACGGGCTTCGCGCTCCAGGCGCGGGCCTTCGCGAAGGCTTGACGGATCGTGAGAGCCACGCCGAGTCGGGTCGAGGGGGTCTGGTTCCGCTCCCCGTAGACGCGCTTGGGGTTCTCGCCGAGCGCGGCCTTGAGCCCGGAGGGGCTGCGCAGCACCATGTCGTCCACCACGCGGCCATGGGTGCGGATCGCGACCGCGAGGCCACCGATCGGGTTCCCGGAGCCGGGATTGACGTTCACCGCGGTGATGCCGCCGATGATCGCGTCGTCGAAGCCGACCTCGACGGGGTTGATCGCGTCGATCGCGCGTGCCGCGGCCATCACCGGGTCGGTCATCTCGTTGGTGTCCTGGCCGGCCCAGCCCTCGCCCTCCTCCCACACGCCGAGGTGCACGTGGGCGTCGATGAACCCCGGCAGCAGCCAGCCGCCCGCCGCGTCGAGCACCTCGGCATCTGCAGGGATCTCCAGGTCGGGCCCGAGATCGGTGATCCGTCCGTCCTGGATCAGGAGCGTCCCGTCGAAGGGCTCGCCCTCGATGGGGACGATATGGGCATTGGTGATGGCGGTGAAGGTCATGCGACGACATTCCGCCGACCGGACGGTGGAGTCAAATCGGCGGCGAAGCCCCACCTCGGGGAGCCGCCCGGGCTACCCTGCGTTCATGTCGAAGAAGCCCAAGACCTCGAAGACACCGAAGCAGTCAGCGCCCAGTGACCAGACGCCCACCGGCTTTCTGATCGAATCCGGGTGGAAGGGCGAGGTCACCGAGCTCGACCCCCGCGCCACCCCCGGCTTCGACGGGAAGAAGGACGACGGCAAGGAGGTGCTCGCGGACCGCGATGGCGAGCTCGACGAGCTCCAGGAGCGCCTGTACGCGGCCCACCATGGTCAGGAGGGCGGCCGCTCCGTGCTGCTGGTCGTCCAGGGGATGGACACCTCCGGCAAGGGCGGCATCATGCGCCATGTGGTGGGGAACGTGGACCCGCAGGGCGTGGACATCGCCGCTTTCAAGGCCCCGACCCCGGCGGAGAAGCGCCATGACTTCCTCTGGAGGATCCGCAAGCGCACCCCAGCTCCGGGGATGATCGGGGTCTTCGACCGCTCGCACTACGAGGATGTGCTGATCCATCGCGTGCACGGCTGGGCCGACGCGAAAGAGATCCGCGAGCGGTACACCGCCATCAACGCCTTCGAGCGGGAGCTCACTGAGGCGGGGACGACGATCGTGAAGGTCATGCTGCACATCTCCCGTCAGGAGCAGGGGGAGCGGCTGATGGAACGGCTCGAGCGCCCGGACAAGCACTGGAAGTTCAACCCGGGTGATGTCGACGAGCGCCAGCACTGGGATGACTACATGCAGGCGTACACACGGGCGCTGAGGGCGACCTCGACGGTCGCGGCCCCCTGGAACGTGATCCCCGCCGACCGCAAGTGGTACGCCAGGATCGCAGTCCAGCAGCTGCTGCTGAACGCCCTCGAGGGCATCGACCCGCAGTGGCCCGTCGCCGATTTCGACGTCGAGGAGCAGACCGAGCGGCTGCGGGAGACGATGGACTGACCTGGCGGTCCCGGCCTTCGCGCTGTGCCGAGGCCGGCTCCCAGGAAGCGGCTTGTGCCGCTCAGCTCCGAAGAAGATGATGGAGTCATGGCTTCCATCACCTTCAAGAACACTCCCATCAGCACCGTCGGCGAGCGGCCGGCCACGGGTTCTGCCCTGCCGGCCTTCGAGCTCGTCGGCCAGGACCTCGGTGCCGTCTCGAGCGCCGACCTCGCCGGCAAGCGCGTGGTCCTGAACATCTTCCCCTCGGTGGACACCGGCACCTGCGCGATGAGCGTGCGGAAGTTCAACGAGCTCGCTGCGGGCTTCGAGAACACCGTGGTCGTCTGCGTCTCCCAGGACCTGCCCTTCGCCCAGGCCCGCTTCTGCGGCGCCGAGGGCATCGAGAACGTCGTCACCGGCTCCGCCTTCCGCTCCTCCTTCGGTGAGGACTTCGGCGTGACCATGAGCGATGGACCGCTCGCCGGGCTGCTCTCCCGCGCGGTGATCATCACCGACGAGACCGGCAACGTCCTCTACACCGAGCAGGTCGGCGAGGTCTCCGAGGAGCCCGACTACGAGGCAGCGCAGGCCGCGCTCGCCTGAGCGCTCCCCTTCGACCAGCCCGCGCCCGCGTGAGCGGCTGCTCGCCCCCTGACCTCAGGGCCCGGCTCGCCCTCGGCGCAGACCGGGCCCTGTCTGCTCCACCACAGGAAGGATCGGATCATGAGCACCCCCGAGATCACCCTGGAGCGCGTTCACGACGTGCTGGACGACGAGGGCTCCGCCGCTCACGAATACCGGGTGCTGGTGGATCGGCTGTGGCCCCGAGGCATCAAGAAGGAGCGGCTCGCGCACGACGACTGGGACCAGGACGTCGCCCCCAGCTCCGAGCTGAGGACGGCATTCCACGGCGATGAGCTGGGTTTCGAGGAGTTCTCGGCCAGGTACCGCCACGAGCTCGAGACCAGCGACGCTCCTCAGGCGCTGCTGGACCGGGCGAACGAGGCCGAGGCCCGGAGGATCGTGCTCCTGTTCGCCGCGAAGGACACCGAGCACAACCATGCCCAGGTCCTGCACGAGGTGCTGGAGGACCTGACCCGCTGACGCGCCGCGCCTCTCCGCGCGCGCGCCACCGGGCGGACGTCCGCTCGCCGCGGCTCCGTGCGCAGTAGGGTCGACGCCCGTGGAACCCCTCTCGCTGATCCTCCTGCTCGCCCTGGGCACCCTCGCCGGTGCGATCAACGCGGCAGTCGGCTCGGGCTCCCTGCTGACCCTCCCCGTGCTCCTCGCCCTCGGCATCCCGCCCGGGGTCGCCGTGCGCACCAACACCATCGGGATCCTGTTCTCCACCATCGGCTCCACCTACGGGTACCGCCGGGAGATCGCCCAGGAGAAGGGGAACCTTCGGCCGCTGCTGCTCGTCACGGCGGTGTGCGCGACCCTCGGAGCGCTCCTGCTGCTGATCTCCCCGGCACAGGCGCTTGACGTCGTGGTGCCGGTGCTGATCATCGTCGCCCTGGCGATGGTGATCTTCCAGAAGCGCCTCACCGCGTTCCTGCGCGATCGGCAGGATCGCCGGTCGGCCCGCCGCCGGACCGTCGCCGAGGGGCCAGCAACGGAGGCAGCCGAGCAGCGCAGCCCATATCGGTCTCCGGGGCTGATCGCCGCGATGGGCGGTGCGTCGGTCTACGGCGGCTACTTCACCGCAGCGCAGGGGGTGCTCTATCTGGGCATCCTCGGCATCTTCACCGGCCGGCCGATGGGTTCGGTCAACAGCATCAAGAACCTGCTCAGCCTTGTGGTGAACCTCGCCGCGGCAACCGTCTACGTCATCGCGCACTTCGTGCTCGGGGTGGAGATCCTGTGGCTCGCCACCGCAGCCATCGCTGTGGGGGCTCTGCTGGGCGGGTACTTCGGTGCCCACCTGGCCAAACGGATGCCCGAGTGGCTGCTGCGCGGCATCATCGTCGTCGTCGCCCTGGTGGCGCTGCTCCGCCAGGTCCTCTGACCAACGCGAGCCCCCGGGGACCAGCGCGAGCACCGGGGACTAGCGCGAGCCCGGGGACCAGCGCGAGGCCCGGGACAGCGCGATCGCCCGGCGGACCGGGAGCGGAGCAGGAGCTCCAACTCTCACTGCAGGAACTCTCAGCGCAGGAACGGCAGGGCGTGCGCGAGCACCTCATCCGAGGGGAACAGCGTGCCGCCGTGGTCGCGCCCGGGCAGCGGCACGAACTCCGCGTCCGGCATCAGTGCGGCAGCCCGCTGGGAGTCCTCGAAGCGCGGGTGGTCCTCGGTCCCCGCCACCCACAGGGCCGGCACCATGCACTCCTCGAGCACGTCATCGGGCACCCCCGGGGTGTCATCGGTGGCGCTGAGCAGTGCCGCGACCGCGAGATGGTCGGCCGCGAGGAAAGCGGTACGTGTCGCGCGGGCCCGCCGAGAGGTGACGTCGGGGCTGAGGCCCTGACCGATGCAGAACGACTCCATCCCCTCCTGCCGCACAGCCTCGATCACCCCGGGAAAGAACACGGAGTCGACCTGACCCTGCTGCGCCGAGGCGGAGCCGCCGAGGCTCACCAGGCGGGTCACCCGCCCCGGATGCGCGAGTGCGGCACTCAGCGCGATCCGAGCGCCCAGCGAATAGCCCATCAGCGCGGCGCGTCAGTTCTCCTCGGCGTCGAGCACTGCCAGCAGATCCGCCACCAGCACCTGCTGGGTGTAGACGGCAGGGTCGTGCGGCGCCCCGGAGCGTCCGTGGCCGCGGATGTCCACCCGGATCACGGTGTGCTCGGCGGCGAGCGGCGCGAGATAGCCGAGGCCCCGCCAGATCGCCCGGGAGAGCACCGAGCCGTGCAGCAGCACGAGCGCCGGGCCGGAGCCGGTCACGTCATAGCGCAAGTCGATGCCATCGACGGGGGAGGGGATGACGGGCACGGCAGGCCTTTCTCGGGCGGGGTGGAGCACGCTGCTCCGCGCGCCCCAGAGTACGCAGGCAGCAGCGGCGCTGCGGGTCACGCCGCAGGGTGCATCGCGGATCGCGTCGCAGGGTTCGCCGCAGGTCGGGCTGCAGACGCCGGACGCCGGCCCGGTCCGCACAGGGCGGTCCGGACCGGCGTCTGGTCTGCGGGGCTCAGGGAACCAGCGGGCTCAGAGCGCCGCCGAGATCTCCTCGAGGATCCGGTTGAAGGTCGCCGACGGGCGCATCACCGCAGCGATCTTCTCGGCATCGGGGCGGTAGTAGCCGCCGATGTCCGCGGGCTTGCCCTGCACCGCGAGCAGTTCCTCGGCGATGGTCTGCTCACTGTCGGTGAGCTTCTTCGCGATGGGACCGAACGCCGTGGCCAGCTCGACGTCCTCGCTCTGCTGCGCCAGCTCCTGGGACCAGTACATCGCCAGATAGAAGTGGCTGCCACGGTTGTCGATGCTGCCGAGCTTGCGCTGCGGGGACTTGCCCTCGCTGAGCAGTGTCTCGGTGGCGCGATCCAGGGCGTCGGCGAGCACGCGGGCGCGGTCGTTGCCGGCAGTACGAGCCAGGTGGCGCAGCGACTCGGCCAGTGCCAGGAACTCCCCGAGAGAGTCCCAGCGCAGGTAGTCCTCCTCGATGAGCTGCTGGACGTGCTTCGGGGCGGAGCCGCCGGCGCCGGTCTCGAACAGGCCGCCGCCGTTCATCAGCGGCACGACCGAGAGCATCTTGGCGCTGGTGCCGAGCTCCATGATCGGGAACAGGTCGGTGAGGTAGTCGCGCAGCACGTTGCCGGTGACCGAGATGGTGTCCTCGCCGCGGCGCACCCGCGCCAGGGTGTGCTCGGTGGCCTCGATGGGGGACATGATCTGGATGTCCAGACCCTCGGTGTCCTCCTCCGCCAGATACTTCTCGACCTTGGCGATGAGGTTGCGGTCATGGGCGCGGGACTCGTCGAGCCAGAACAAGGCGGGCATGCCCGACTCGCGCGAGCGGCGCACCGCGAGCTGGACCCAGTCGCGGATCGGGGCGTCCTTGGCCTGGCAGGCCCGGAAGATGTCGCCGGCCGCGACCTCCTGGGTCATGAGCGCGGCGCCGGAGGCGTCCCGCACCTCGATGCGGCCGTCGGCCGCGACCTCGAAGGTCTTGTCGTGCGAGCCGTACTCCTCGGCCTTCTGCGCCATCAGGCCCACGTTGGGGACGGTGCCCATCGTGGTCGGGTCGAAGGCGCCGTTCTGCTGGCAGTCCGCGATGGTCGCCTGGAAGACGCCCGCGTAGGAGGAGTCGGGGATCACCGCGAGGGTGTCCTGCTCGGCGTCGTCCTTGTTCCACATGTGGCCCGAGGTACGGATCATCGCCGGCATCGACGCGTCCACGATCACGTCGGAGGGGACGTGGAGGTTGGTGATGCCCTTGTGGGAGTTCACCATCGCGAGGTCCGGGCCGTCGGCCAGGTCCTGCTCGATCGCGGCCTTGACGCCCGCGCGAACGGTCTCCTCGAGGCCCTCGACCCCGGCGAGGATTCCTCCCAGGCCGTTGTTGGGGGACAGGCCGGCCGCAGCGAGCTGGTCACCGAACTGGGTGAACAGGGTCGGGAAGAAGGCGCGCACGGCGTGACCGAACAGGATCGGGTCGGAGACCTTCATCATGGTCGCCTTCAGGTGCAGGGAGAACAGCACACCCTGCTCCTTCGCAGTGGCGACCTGCTCGCGCAGGAAGGCCTCGAGCGCCGCAACGCGCATCACGGTGGAGTCGACGACCTCACCGGCGAGCACCGGCAGGGAGGCCTTGAGCACGGTCTCGGTGCCGTCGGCTGCGATGTGCACGATCGAGAGGGTGTCTGCGGCCTCGAGCACCACGGACTGCTCGTTCGCCCGGAAGTCGTCCTGGCCCATCGTGGCCACGGAGGTCTTCGAGTCCTTGCTCCAGGCGCCCATGCGGTGCGGGTGCGCCTTGGCGAAGTTCTTCACCGCGGCGGGGGCACGACGGTCGGAGTTGCCCTCGCGCAGCACCGGGTTCACGGCCGAGCCCATGACGGAGTCGTAGCGGGCCCGAACGTCCTTCTCCTCGTCGGTGGAGGGGGACTCGGGGAAGTCGGGCAGGGAGATGCCCTGGGCCTGCAGCTCGGCGACGGCGGCCTTCAGCTGCGGGACCGAGGCGGAGATGTTGGGCAGCTTGATGATGTTGGCGTCCGGTGCCTTCGCCAGCTCGCCCAGCTCGGCGAGAGCATCCGCTTCGCGCTGGTCCTCGGGCAGGAGGTCGGAGAAGGCCGCGACGATGCGGCCGGCCAGGGAGATGTCACGGGTGGTGACGTCGATCCCGGCCGTGTCCGAGAAGGCATCGAGGATCGGCAGGAACGATGCGGTCGCCAGCATCGGCGCCTCGTCGGTGTGGGTGTAGATGATGCGCGCCATGTGTCGCGGTGCTCCCTCGGGTCGGTGCGGCATTTGTCTTGACGTCAAGACTAATCGACGACGGGCTCGGCCCGCCCCATCGATCAGGATGCCTCCACGGTACGTGAGATGGTGCTCGTCCGCTCGGCTCCGGGACCTGGGTCTCAGGCGGCCGGCTCCTCGTCGACTACCTCGACCTCCCAGGGGTCCGAGAGCACGATCTGGGTCGCACCCTCCGCATCGACCGTGACCGCGAAGCCATGCGCCCGGTAGGAGCCGGGGGAGAGGGCGCCGCGGCCGCAGGTGGAGCGGCTGACCCAGGCGCGATCGACGCGGGTCACCCCGTCTTCGTCGATCCACTGCAGGCCGACGTCCGTCGCATTGCGGGCGCCGGTCACCACCGTGCCCGTGGCGGGATCGACCACCACAACTCCCTGCAGCAGGGCGCGGGTGCCGAGCTCCTGCGCCGTGACCGTGACCTTCGCGGTGATGGCCGTTCCCGGCTCGTCCTCCGGGACCAGGGTCGAGACGCTGGTGGTGGGATCCTCGACATCGACGGTCAGGCCGTCGCCGTCGCCCACCGCCTCCAGCGGCGCACGGCAGGCCAACTGCGAGAGATCCACGGGAACCTCACCGGTCGGGGCGCTGATCGCACCGGGCACGACCTTCAGCCGGCCGCCCACCACGTCGACCAGCACATCCTCGCTCGCCCTCCAGCCGGAGTCGTCCGTCCCGCGGCCCGGCCCGTCGATCCCGCCTCCGCTGAGTCGCAGCAGGAACTGGCCGTCGGGCAGGGGCGCGTCGTCGCAGGTGCCCAGCGTGAGGTGCGCGGTGGCGGCCGACGGGGCCGGCTCGCCCTCCGCTGCGGCGATCTCGACGCGTTCGCGCACCACCATCGGCGGGACCGGTGCGCCCTCGACGCCCAGCTCGCCGTCGTACCCCGGCGCGGGGACGCCGCGGTTCTCCGGATGGGCCGGCAGCAGCACCCCCTCGGGGACGAAGCCGGTGTAACTGTGGTCCGCCGCGTGGCGGAACGGTCCCGTGAGCGTGAGGTCGTTGCCCTCGGTGCTCATCGATTCGGGGGTCAGCACCCCGCCCTCGGTCGAGGCGGGCAGCGGGCTGTCCTCCTCGCCGGGACGGCACAGCCAGGACGGGTCCGTCGCCGTGCTCGCGGTGCTCATGACCTGCTCGGGGTCCATCGGCTCCGCGGCAGTCGACGGCGCATCCGGGGTGGAGGGGCCGCTTCCGGGCAGCGCAGGGAGGGCATCGCAGGCGCCGAGCGAGAGGATCAGCAGCCCGGTGGCGAGCGCACTCGCCCTACGGCGCCGCGGCAGAGGACGACTCTTCTCCGTGTCGCCCCGACCCTCCGCCGTGACCATCGTGTCCCCTTCCGGTCCCCCGACCCTCCACCTCGGGCCCCTGCGCCCGCACGCCGTCATCAGTACACGTCATCAGTACACGTCATCGGTACAGGGGAGAACGTACCGGAGCGCGCCTTGATTGACAGCCCCGACCCGAAACGCAGCCCCGACCCGGATCACAGCCCCGACCCGGATCACAGCACCAGCAGCGTCACCGCCATGACCGCCATGCCGGCCACCAGTGAATAGATCACGGTGTGGTGCTCGCCGGTCTCCTCCGCCGCCGGCAGCAGCTCGTCGAGGGACACGAAGACCATGACTCCGGCCACGCCGGCCAGGATCGCTCCCATGGCATCCCCGCTGAGCAGGGGAGAGAGCAGGAGGAATCCGAGCACCGCCCCGACGGGTTCGGCGAGTCCGGTCATGGATGCGAGCCAGAAGGCCTTGCTCCGGGAGCCGGTGGCCCGACGCACCGGCACCGCGACGGCGAGACCCTCGGGGATGTTGTGCAGCGCGATCGCGGCGACCACCGGGATCGCGACCTCAGGCGCCTGCAGCGCGGCCACGAAGGTCGCGAAGCCCTCGGGCACGTTATGCAGCGCGAGGGCCAGGGCGGTGACGGTGCCGGTGCGCAGCAGGCGGGCGCGCAGGGCCAGATCGGCGGCCTGCTCGTCCGGAGCGCGGTGCTCGTCCTCACCGTGGCTGCCGTCCATCCGGCCCGCGAACTCGTGGGGGCTGACCGCGCTGGGGACCAGCCGGTCGAGCACGGCGATCAGTGCGATGCCCACGAAGAAGGCGAGCACGGCGAAGGCGGTGCCGCGGGCATCGGCCTCGCCCCCGGAGAGCACCCGGATGCCCTCGGGCAGCAGCTCCATGAAGGAGACGTAGAGCATGACCCCGGCGGAGAGCCCGAGACCGCCGGCCAGGACCTTCACGTTGGTGCCGCGCCCCAGCACTCCGAGGGCGGCACCGATGCTGGTGGCGCCACCGGCGACGAGAGTGAGGAGAAAGGCGACGAGCACGAGGACGACTGTAACCCTGCGACCGGGTCGATCCGGGAGGGAGGTCCTTCCGTGGGATGGGCAGAACATGCCCGGTCCCCGCCGCCCTTCTAGACTGACGCCATGCCTGATCCCGCCCCGTTCCTCTCCGTGATCGACCTCCGCGCGCGGCGCCTGAGTGCGGCCGAGCTCACCGCGGCGCTGCCGCGAGCCGAACTGGACGTCGAGTCCGCGGTCGCGGCCGTGCGCCCGGTGGTCGAGGACGTCGCCGCGCGGGGTGCCGCCGCGGTGCGCGATGCCTCCGAACGTTTCGACGGGGTGCGGCCGGAGCATCTGCGGGTCCCCAAGGAGGAGCTGGAGCGCGCGCTCACCGAGCTCACTCCGGAGATCCGCGCCGCTCTGGAGGAATCCGCGGCCCGGGTGCGTGCCGTCGATTCTGCGCAGTCCAGGCCCGACGAGACGGTCCAGGTGGTGCCCGGGGGCATCGTGACCCAGCGCTGGGTGCCGGTGCGCCGAGTCGGACTGTACGTGCCCGGCGGGCGAGCCGTGCTGCCCAGCTCGGTCGTGATGAACGTGGTGCCGGCGCAGATCGCCGGAGTGGAGCAGATCGTGCTCGCCTCGCCGCCCCAGAAGGAGTTCGGCGGCCTCCCGCACCCGACGATCCTTGCGGCCTGCGCGTTGCTGGGGGTCACCGAGGTGCTCGCCGTCGGCGGCGCCCAGGCGATCGCGCTGCTCGCGCACGGTGCCGAGGATCTGGGTGACGGCCGTGGCCTGGAGGCCGTGGATCTCGTCACCGGTCCCGGCAACGTCTATGTCGCAGCCGCCAAGCGCCTGGTGCGCGGGCAGGTCGGGATCGACGCCGAGGCCGGGCCGACGGAGATCGCGATCCTCGCCGACGCCGATGCCGACCCCGCCTTCGTCGCGGCGGATCTCATCTCCCAGGCCGAACATGACCCGTTGGCCGCGAGCGTGCTGGTCACGGACTCCGCCGAGCTGGCCCACGCGGTCGAGGCCGCGCTCGCGATCCAGGTTCCCGCCGCCGCGCATCAGGCGCGCATCGAGGAGGCGCTGCGTGGTGAGCAGAGCGGTGTGGTGCTCGTCGACGACCTCGAGCAGGGGCTGGCGGTGGTCGACGCCTACGGTGCTGAGCACCTCGAGATCCAGACCGCCGATGCCGCCGCCGTCGCCGCCCGGGTCACCAACGCCGGTGCGGTCTTCGTCGGACCCCATAGCCCGGTGAGCCTCGGCGACTACGCCGCCGGGTCCAATCACGTGCTCCCCACCGGCGGCACCTCACGCTTCACCGGCGGGTTGGGCGTGCAGACCTTCCTGCGCGGCATCCACGTGGTCCACTACGACCGCGACGCTCTCAAGGGTGCCCGCACGGCGGCGACCACGCTCGCCGATGCGGAAGGGCTGCCGGCTCACGGCGCGGCGATCGACATCCGCTTCGCGGACTGACTCCCCGCGGCGGAGCTGCCGGCAGTGCCGGTGACCACCCTGACGAGACCACCCTGACGACGTCGAGGCCCGTTGAGGGCCGGGGCATCACCCCGGTGATCAGCGTCCGGAGGTGAGTTCGACCGGCTGCGGAGTGCGCTCGTGGCGGGTGACGTACAGCGCCACCGCACGCCAGCCGAGCATCAGCACGCCGGTCACCACGGCGGTGACGATGATGAAGGACACCTCGGTCCCAGCGGTGAACAGGGTGCGCAGCGCCATCGTGGTCGCGAGCGTGATGCCCCACACGAACACCCCATGCGGCCAGATCCGGAAGGGCGCGCGCCAGGCCCGGATCGCGAGATGGCCCAGCAGCACTCCGAGGGCGAACGGCCAGCCCACCAGGAAGAGGTTCTGTGTGGTCAGCGGCGTGCCGTGCTGCACGAAGCCGATCGCGACGAAGAGCAGGACGACCAGCAGGTCGCCGACCAGGGCACCCAGGGAACGGAACATCGCCCCAGGATACTGACGGACCCCGGAGGCGCCCGTCGTCGCCGCCCGCTCTGTGAAGGGCGCCACGCCGCAGGGAATGCCGCCATGCCCGCGGGGAACGGCGTCATACATGCCGCCGGGCACCTGCAGCGCCTGTCGTCGGCATGGGACACCTCAGCGAGCGGACGACACGGTCGCCAGCAGCCGGTGCGAACTACCATGGAGGCCATGTCCGTGAACCCTGCTCCGACCCTCGACAGCTCCGTGCTGCCCGCCCCGCGGGACGGCATCGCGGGAGCCGCCCCGTACGGCGCTCCCCAGCTCGAGGTCGCGCATGCGCTGAACGTCAACGAGAACCCCTACGGCCCCTCGCCGGAGCTCGCCGCCGCGATCGGCCGCGCCGCGGCGGAGGCCGCCGTGGGCCTGAACAGGTATCCGGATCGGGAGGCGCTGGACCTGCGCGCCGACCTCGGTGCCTATCTCGCCGCAGAATCCGGGATCCCCGCGCCGGACGCCCACGCCGTCTGGGCCGCCAACGGGTCGAACGAGATCATGCACCAGCTGCTGCTGGCCTACGGCGGCCCCGGCCGCACCGCGCTGGGCTTCACCCCGCACTACTCGATGTACCCCGAGTACGCGCGGGACACCTACACCGACTGGGTCACCGCCGAGCGCGGCCCCGCCCCCGACTTCACCCTCACCGCGGAGGCGGTCACCGCGGCGATCGCCGCGCACCGGCCCAGCATCGTGGTACTCACCAGCCCGAACAACCCCACCGGCACCGCGCTCGATCTCGACGTCGTCGAGGCGGCGGCGACCGCGCTCGCAGCGACCCGGGGCCTGCTGGTGGTCGACGAGGCCTACGGGGAGTTCCGCCGGGACGGCGTCCCCAGCGCGCTCACGCTGCTGGGGCGGCACCAGAACCTGGTGGTGGCCCGCACCATGTCCAAGGCCTTCGCACTCGCCGGCGCCCGGCTCGGCTACCTGATCGCCGATCCCGCGATCGTGGACACCGTGCGAGTGGTGCGCCTGCCCTACCACCTCTCCGCCGTCACCCAGGCGGTCGCCCGCACCGCCCTCGCTCACCGTGAGGAGCTGCTGGGCAAGGTCGCGCTGCTGCGCACCGAGCGTGATGCGCTCGCCGAGCACCTTGCCTCGCGCGGCCACGAGGTGGCACCGTCCGACGCGAACTTCATCCTGTTCCGCAGCTTCTCCGACCGTGACTCCGTGTTCGAGGCGCTCCTCGCGCGCGGAGTCCTCATCCGAGCCGTCGGCCCCGCCGGCTGGCTGCGCGTGTCGATCGGCACGCCCGAGAACAACGCCGCATTCCGTACCGCCCTCGAGGAGGCCGACCCCCGATGACCAGCACGCCCAACACGCCCAGCGCCGCCGCCCGCCCGTCGCGCACCGCGACCCTCAGCCGCACCACCCGCGAGTCCTCGATCGAGCTCACCCTCGACATCGACGGCACCGGCCAGGTCGATGTCTCCACCACGGTGCCCTTCTTCGACCACATGCTCACGGCGCTCGCCACCCATGCCCGCTTCGACCTCACGGTCAAGGCGACCGGTGACACGCACATCGACGCCCACCACACCGTGGAGGACACCGCGATCGTGCTCGGCCAGGCGCTGCGCGAGGCCCTCGGCGACAAGCGGGGCATCGCGCGCTTCGGCGACGCGCTGGTCCCGCTGGACGAGTCCCTCGCCCAGGCTGTCGTGGACCTCTCCGGCCGGCCCTACTGCGTGCACTCGGGGGAGAGCGAGGCCCAGGCCACGCACCTCATCGGGGGCCACTTCACCGGCTCGCTGACCCGGCACGTCTTCGAGTCCCTCGCCCACCACGCCGCGATCTGCCTGCACATCCGGCTGATCGAGGGCCGCGATCCCCACCACATCGTCGAAGCCCAGTTCAAGGCCCTCGCCCGCGCGCTCCGTGCTGCGTGCGCGTACGACGACCGCGTCCTGGACGTCCCCTCCACCAAGGGAGCACTGTGATGAGCGCCGTCGATCCCGAGGATCCGCGTCAGGACCGTCCCGGAGAGCAGCCGGAGGGATCCGGCCGTCCCGCCGATGACATCGACGCGGAGTTCGCACGCCTCATGGAAGGCATCTCCCTCGAGGACGATGCCCCGCTGACCGTCGAGGACGTGCTCACCGACACCACGGGCGAGGAAGAGGTGCCCAGCGTCGCGGTGATCGCGACCTCCGTCGCCTCCGCGAAGGCGCTGGCAGGCGTGGTGCGGCTGGGCCGGGAGGCCCGCACCGACGGGATCGACATCCCCGTCGGGACCCGCACCCACGACAGCAGCACCGGCGCGATCGCGATCGGTCCGCTCGCCGAGGCCGCCGCTCATGATCTCGCCGCGATCGCCTCGACCGCCCTGCAGCGCAACGGGATCGTGCTGTTCTGGCGCCGCGGTGACCGCATGACGGCGACCCGGTACAAGAACGGCGAGCGGGGCGAGGACATCTCGCCCGCGATCGTGCTCGGTGCGGTCGACGACCTCGTCGAGGAGCTGCTGCTGGGCGCGACCACCCTCGAGGAGCTGGGGGAGGGGCTGGACCCGTCCGCCCTGAGCCGCTCCGAGGCGCTCGCTTGGATCGCCTCCGGGAAGAAGCGCAAGTGACGGAAGAGACCGCCCCCAGCGCCGCCCCGGTCCCCGCAGCCCATGTGGTGGTGCTCGATCATGGCTCCGGCAATGTGCGCTCCGTGGTTCGTGCGCTCGAGGCGGCCGGAGCCGAGGTCGAGCTGACCGCGGACCGTGACCGCGCGCTCACCGCGGATGGACTGGTCGTCCCCGGGGTCGGCGCCTTCGCCGCCACCCTCGAGCAGATCAAGGCCGTCGGAGGGGACCGCATCATCGAGCGGCGCCTCGCCGGGGGCCGCCCGGTCCTGGGCATCTGCGTGGGTCTGCAGGTCATGTTCGAGACCGGCGCCGAGCACGGTGAACGCACCCGCGGGCTGGGACAGTGGCCCGGAGAGGTGACCCGCCTGGAGGCGGCGGTCGTGCCCCATATGGGCTGGAACACCGTCGATGCCGCCGAGGGCACCGCCCTCTTCGAGGACATCACCGAGGAGCGCTTCTACTTCGTGCACTCCTACGCCGCGCGGCGCTGGGAGATGGAGCAGATCGGCTCGCTCGCCGCACCCAAGGTGAGCTGGTCCGAGCACGGGGGCGACCGCTTCATCGCCGCCGTCGAGAACGGTGCGCTCACCGCCACCCAGTTCCACCCGGAGAAGTCCGGCGATGCCGGAGCGAAGCTGCTGGCCAACTGGCTCCGCACCCTCCCGCGCTACGAGAGGGAGACCGTCTCATGATGGTCGCGTTCCTGACCCTGTTCGCCGGCGGCATGCTGCTCGGCGGCGCCTGGTCGTTCTACCGCTCGAAGAAGCCTTGGTGGTCGAGCGTCGGCCTGCTGCTGCTCGGACTGATCTGCTTCGGCATCTCCATCTGGCGCATCCAGACCGGTTGAGCCGGAGACCCTCATCCGGCTCCGCTGCACCTGCGCCAACCCTTTCTCTGGGATCACTTCCTCCGAGATCACTTCCCCTGAGATCGTTTTTTTCTGAGACCACTTCACCACCGTCCGGGCCGTCGCCCGACCACCGCTTCCAGGAGACACCCCATGACCGCTCCCGTGCTCGAGCTGCTCCCCGCCGTCGACGTCCAGGACGGCCAGGCCGTCCGGCTCGTCCAGGGCGAGGCCGGAACCGAGACCGCCTACGGTGCCCCGCTGGACGCGGCACTGACCTTCCAGGAGGGCGGCGCGAGCTGGCTGCACCTGGTGGACCTCGACGCCGCCTTCGGCCGCGGCACCAATGCCGCACTGCTCGCCGAGGTGGTCGCAGCCGTCGACATGAACGTCGAGCTCTCCGGCGGGATCCGCGATGACGAGTCGCTCGCCGCGGCGCTCGCCACCGGCTGCCGCCGCGTCAACCTCGGCACCGCTGCGCTCGAGAACCCGGAGTGGACCGCAGAGATCCTCGCCGAGCACGGCGACCGCATCGCCGTCGGCCTCGACGTGCGCGGCACCACTCTGGCGGCCCGCGGCTGGACCCGCGACGGCGGCGACCTCTGGGAGACCCTCGAGCGGCTCGACGAGGCCGGCTGCCAGCGCTACGTCGTCACCGACGTCACCAAGGACGGCACCTTGCGCGGACCCAACCTCGAGCTGCTGGCCGAAGTGTGCTCGCGCACGGAGGCGAAGGTGGTCGCCTCGGGCGGGATCTCCTCCCTCGACGACCTGCGCGCCCTGCGCGAGCTGGTCTCGGCCGGCGTCGAGGGCGCGATCGTCGGCAAGGCCCTGTACGCGCAGGCGTTCACGATGGGCGAGGCGCTCGACGTCGCGGGCCGCCCATGAGCCCGGCGCAGGATCACGACCGTTCAGGGTCCCCGGCCGGGGCCCCGGAAGGGGCCCTGCCCGATGCGTCGGCGGAGCCTGCCGACCGCACCGAGCAGATCCACCGGACGCTGCCCGCCCATTTCCGCGAGAAGTCCCCGCTGACGGACACCGCCGGAGTCTCCTGGGAGGGACGGGACTACACGGTCAGCCCCTTTCCCGCAGATGACGGCAGCGCACCCGCGGCAGTGACCGCGGCCCTCGCCGCGCATCGGGCCGGCCAGGATCCCCACCGGCAGGGGCTGGTCTCCGCCCTCGCCGCAGCCCGGGTGCTGGTGCCGATCATGGCGGTCGCCACCGAGACCGGGACCACGGTCCACGGGCTCACCGGTGACAACGGCGCCGACATGGCGATGGTCTCGATCACGGCGCCCGACGGCACGACGGTGCTGCCGCTGTTCACCTCGGTGGCGGCCCTCGCCGCCTGGCGCTCCGACGCCAGGCCGGTGCCGGTCATCGCCCCGCAGGCTGCGCAGGCAGCGGTGCAGGAGGGCTGCACGGCCCTGCTCCTCGACCCCGCGACGCCGGCGGCGGAGGGCGGACCGGTGCTGCTGCCGCGCTCGGTGCTGTGGGCGCTGGCCCAGGGGAGGGAGTGGATCCCTCCGCACCAGGATCCCGAGCTGGCCGAGGTGCTGGACAGGGTTGCCTCCGACTCCTCTGACGAGGTGCTCGCATTGACCGCGCGGGCCGGGGAACGGGCCGAGGTGGATCTCCAGCTCCGACTGCGGCCCGGGCTCACCGCGCCCGCGGTGCGTCAGGCAGTCGATGAGGTCACGGCACGCCTCGGCGCCGAGCAGCTGGTCGCCGAGCGGATCAGCTCGCTCCGCCTCGTCCTCGGCTCCTGACCCCAGGGTCTCCTCGAGCCCTGCAGACTCCTAGGGTCTCCCCGGGCCGTGCGGGCTTCTAGGAACTCCCCGGGCCCAGCGGGGCTCCCAGAAACCCCAGGGGCCCGGGCCCCCGCAGCTCCCGGGAACCCCTTGCAACTCTTCGCGTTCCAGGCACGACGCACTCGCGGTCGACGACGCGTGGTCAGGAACCCTCGAGGTCAGGAGACGCGGCCGGTGTACTTCTCGCCCGGCGCCTCACCGGGGGCGTCCGGGAAGGGGAGCGCCTCGGCGAAGGCCAGCTGGAGCGAGCGCAGGCCGTCACGCAGCGAGCGGGCATGCTCGTTGCCGATCTCCGGAGCCGCGGCGGTCACGAGACCGGCCAGGGCGTTGATCAGCTTCCGGGCCTCGTCGAGGTCCTGGTACTGACCGGTCTCCTCGTCCTCCGCGAGCCCGACCTTCACGGCCGCAGCGCTCAGCAGGTGCACGCAGGCGGAGGTGATGATCTCCACCGCGGCGACGTCGGCGATATCGCGGAGCTCCTCAGCGCCCGTGGCGGGAGCCTCGGCGTGACCGGCATGGTCCGCATGGTCCGCATGGTCGGCGTGGCCGGCATGGTTCGCGTGGTCGGAGTGGTCGTGGTGCTGGTGATCGTTCACGTCTGCAGAGATCCTTCGTGGTCGGTGGTGCACGCCCGGTGCGGGCGCGCGGGGTGGTGGTGTGGGGCGGTGATCAGCTTCCCAGAGGAAGGGTCCCGGCCTCGTCCACCATGCTGAAAGTGAAGTGCAGGCCGGTGGGCTGGGTGCCGATGGGGACGTCGTAGACCTTGTGGAAGGTGGCGGTGCTCTCCGGGGAGACCACTCCGAAGGGTCGGCTGTCCGCGACGAAGTTCGCGCTCGCGTCTGAGTCGGGAGCGTAGGTCTGGCCGTCGCCCGCCTCGAGCTCCACCAGCTCTGCAATGTCCACGCTCGTGTCGCGCGGGTTCTCGACCTCGAAGATCACGACGATGTATTCACCCTCGGGCTCCATGGTCGAGCCCGGAGTGCCGACCTTGCGTACACCGATCTCGGTGCTCACCTCCGTGATGGTCACCTCGCCGATCTGCACCTGCCCGGGGCCGGCTGGATCCTGCGCCGTCCCGGTCGCGGGCGCCGACGGGGCCGACGAACCGGCTGCGGGTGCGGCGGGCGAGAGCGCCCGGAAGGCGAGCACCCCGCCACCGACGATGACCACCAGCAGCAGGACGGCGATCACCGAGATCCCTGCGATGAGCAGGCCACGCCGGCTCCTCCCGGCGGGCAGGGCTTCCTTCGGCGGCGCAGGCCGACGGTTGGGCCTGGCCGGCCGCGGCGGTGGCGTGGGGAATCCCTCGGGAACAGGACGGAGCACTGCTCGTGGCGCCGTGCGCAGAGCGGTCACCGGCCGGATGCCGGTGGCGGGGACCTGCCCGGTGCCGCTGTCGGCGGGGGCCCCGGGTACCGCGGCGGAGGTCTCCTCGCCGGCGGAGAAGTCGGCGGCGGGTGCCTCATCCGCGTCGAATGCTGCGGAGGGTGCATCGTCCTCCGCGATTCCGGAGTCGGCGGCGCGAGCACCGCCGGTTCCCGCGGCATCGAGCGGTGTCTGCCCGTAGCCGTAGTCATGGGACTCGGGGGAGGGCGTGCTGGGGACGGGACGACCGGGGAGGTCGTCCCCGCCGGACGCATCGCGGTCGGTCTCCACCAGCACTCCTTGTTGTCGCAGCATGCGGGCGCGACGCACATCACCTGGACTGCGGCCGCACTCCTGCTAGGATAGACGATTGGAACAGGTCGAGACCCTCGTCTTCAGTTCCTTCAAGTGGAGTCCCTTCCCACCTCGTGGCGATCAGCCCGTGAGCCTTCCGGCCCGCGAGCGCACAGCTGCTGGGTCAGTATCGCAGTCAGGCAGCAATGCCTGTACCGCGCTGTGGCGCGTGCACCTGGGGCCTCCGCATGATAATGCGGGGGCTTTCGTCGTCTTCCGACTCGAATCAAGGTGAGGAGCCAACATCAGCGAACAGCGCATCAATGGTCAGATCAGGGTCCCCAAGGTCCTCCTGGTCGGGCCCGCCGGCGAGCAGGTCGGTGAGGTCCGTGTCGAGGACGCCCTGCGTCTCGCACAGGAATCAGGCCTCGATCTCGTCGAGGTCGCGCCCGGCGCGAATCCGCCGGTCGCGCGTCTGATGGATTACGGCAAGTACAAGTACGAAGCCAACCTGAAGGCCCGTGAGTCGCGCAAGAACCAGGCGAACACGGTCCAGAAGGAAATCCGTATGGGCCTGAAGATCGATACCCATGACTACGACACCAAGCGCCGCAATGTTGAGAAGTTCCTTGACGGTGGCGACAAGGTCAAGGTCATCATTCGCTTCCGTGGTCGTGAGCAGTCCCGTCCCGAGAGGGGCGTCAAGCTTCTCGGTCGTATGGCCGAGGACGTCGCCGACTACGGCTTCGTCGAGTCGCATCCGCGGCAGGACGGCCGCAACATGGTGATGGTCTTCGGGCCTCACAAGAAGAAGGCCCAGGCCATGGCCGAGGCCCGCAAGCGCAAGACCGATGCTGAGAAGGCTGCTGCTCGGAGCGAGGACGAGAAGTCCGCTCCCACGGCTGAGGCCGACACCAGCGCCGAGTCCTGAGAAACGTCACAAGGAGAACAGGCAGATGCCGAAGAACAAGACCCACTCGGGTACCAAGAAGCGCGTCCGCGTCACCGGCTCGGGCAAGCTCATGCGCGAGAAGGCCAACGCCCGCCACCTGCTGGAGCACAAGTCCTCCACCCGCAAGCGCCGTCTCGGCAACGACACCTCTGTCGCCAAGGCCGATGTCAAGCGTATGAAGAAGCTGCTGGGCCGCTGATCGCCCACGTGGGAGCACTGCTCCCGCGCCCCTGAATTTACGATCGAAGGAGTATCACGTGGCACGCGTGAAGCGGGCGGTAAACGCCCATAAGAAGCGTCGGGAAATCCTGGAGCAGGCCAGCGGCTACCGCGGTCAGCGCTCTCGCCTGTACCGCAAGGCGAAGGAGCAGGTGCTGCACTCGCAGACCTACAACTTCCGCGACCGCAAGAAGCGCAAGGGCAACTTCCGTCAGCTCTGGATCCAGCGCATCAACGCTGCGGCCCGCGCCAACGGCATGACCTACAACCGCCTCATCCAGGGCCTCGGCCTGGCCGGCGTCGAGGTCGACCGCCGCATGCTCGCAGAGCTCGCCGTCAACGACGCCCCGGCATTTGCCGCCCTGGTCGAGGTCGCGAAGAACGCCCTCCCCGAGGACGTCAACGCCCCGGCAGCCTGACATCGCGGCATCTGTTGCGAAGAACCGCAATGCCTGAGCGCCCGGATCAGTCTCCGCTCACCTCTGCCCGCTCCGAGCGGGTGAAGAAGGTGGCGGCGCTGACCGGGCGCTCTGCACGTCGTAAGCAGGGCAGGTTCCGGGTCGAGGGGCCGCAGTCGGTCCGCTCGCTGCTGGCGCATCGCCCCGAGCTGGCGCTCGAGGTCTTCCTCACCGAGCGTGCGGCCACGGGCCACCCCGAGCTGATCGAGCTGGCCCGCGCCGCCGGGGTACCCGTACGCACCGTCGATGAGCAGATCCTGCGCGCCCTGGTCCGTGACACCGCAGCGACCAGCTCAGCGGGGGCCACGGACGCCCCCGGCGCCCCGGAAGCACTCGGTGCCTCCGGTACTGCCGGTGTTGCCGGTGCCTCAGGCTCCCTGGTCTCCCCGCAGGGGGTCGTCGCCGTCGGCGCCCTGCCCGCCGAGGACCCGTCGGCCGCCGCAGCAGCCCTGGGCGCGCTGCCACCCGAGGGTCCCGTCACCGTCGCAGTGCTCCACGAGGTTCGCGACCCCGGCAACGTCGGCACCCTGATCCGCACGGCGGACGCCGCCGGCGCCGACCTGGTGCTGCTGACCCGCACCAGCGCCGACCCCTACGCACCCAAGGCGGTGCGCGCCGCCGTCGGCAGCCTGTTCCACCTCCCCGTGCTCACCGGCGCCGAGATCGAGGACGTGCTCGCGCAGCTCGCCGCCACCTCCATCGCCGCCGCCGCCACCAGCGGGTACGCCGACTCCGAGCTCTTCACCGCGGCGCTTCCCGCGCGGATCGCCTGGATCTTCGGCAACGAGGCACGCGGCCTGGACGAGGCCACCCTCGCCGCCGCCCCGTTGACCGTGCGGATCCCCCTGGCCGGGCACGCCGAATCGCTCAACGTCCACACCGCCGCGACCGTCTGCCTCTTCGAGACGCTCCGGCGCCGACAGGCAGGGGCATGAACGCCGTCTCCCAGCGCGCCGGCGCCCTCGCACTTCCTATCCTCCTGCTCCTCACCGTCGCCGCCGCCCTGGCGGGCATGGCAGCCACCGGAGCCCTCGCCCCTGCCGAACTCGTCCCCGCCTCTCCGCTGGTCACCTGGGGCCTGCCGGTCGTACGTGCACTGCACCACCTGGGCCTGCTGCTCGCCATCGGGGCCGGTGGAACCGCAGTGCTGCTGCTGCCGGGTCCCGGTCGCCGCCAAGTGACCACCCTGGATCCGCTGCGCCGCCGGACCGTGCGCCTCGGCGCCGCGGGAGCGCTGCTGTGGGCGGCGGCCTCCCTCGCCCTGATCCCGCTGGTCGGACTGGAAGCCACCGGCGCCGGCAGCGACCTCAACCTCTGGGACGTGGCGATGGGTGGTGAGCTGGGCCGGATCCAGCTGAGCATCACCGTCTTCGCGGCGCTGTCCGCTCTCGCCTATGCGCTCGCGCGCTCCACGGTGCTGGCCAGCTGGGGGCTGGCCTTCGCCGGGGTCGGCGCCGCCGCGCTGGGGCTCGCCGGGCATGCCGGCTCCAGCCTCGACCACATCAACGCCGTCAATGCGATGTCGGTGCACCTGGTGGCGGTCAGCGTCTGGGCCGGGGGGCTGCTGGTGCTCTTCCTGCTCGATGCCCGCATGGACGAGACGCAGATGGCCACCGCGATCCGCCGGTTCTCGCCCTGGGCGCTGGCGGCCGTGGCAGCCCTCGCGCTCAGCGGGCTGATCAGCGCGTGGATCCGGATGTCCCACTGGTCCGAGCTGCTCACCACCGGCTATGGCCGGGTGGTGCTGATCAAGGCGCTGGGCCTGCTCACTCTCGCCGTGCTGGGTGCTCTGCAGCGGCGACGGCTGGGGGAGCGGATCCGATTCCGTCACCTCGTCGCGACCGAGGGCCTGGTGATGGCCGCGGTGATCGGTGCGTCGATCGCCCTGGGCCGCTCCGCTCCGCCGGTCCCGCAGGAGATCCCCGCCGTGGGGGAGCTGCGGGTCCTGGCCCTGGTGGGCTACCTCCCGCCGGAGCGCGAGTTCTCGCCCGGCACCCTGTTCACCGTGTTCCAGCCCGACTGGATCGCTCTCGCCCTGGCCGTGACGATGGCCGGCCTGTACGTGACCGGCGTGGTGCGTCTGACCCGTCGCGGGGATGTCTGGCCGTGGATCCGGACCGCGTGCTTCCTGGCGGGCTGTCTCGCCTTCGCCTGGGTGATGAACGGCGGCGCTGCGGCCTGGGGCAAGTTCCGCTTCGACGCGCACATGATCCAGCACATGGCGATGATGATGATCGTGCCGCCGCTGTGGGTGCTCGGCGGCCCGGTCACGCTGCTGTCCCGCGCGGTCGCGCCCCGCACCGACGGCTCCCGCGGCGTGCGCGAATGGGTGCTGGCCGCTCTGCACTCCAGCTATTCCCGGCTGGTCTCCTCCCCGCCGGTGGCCGGGTTCCTCTTCGTGGGCTCGTTGATCGTCTTCTACTTCTCGCCCCTGTTCGAGCTGGCCATGGAGCACCACGTCGGGCATCTGCTGATGACGGTGCACTTCCTCGCCTCCGGCTACCTGTTCGCCTGGGTGCTGATCGGCGTCGACCCCTCCCAGAAGCCGATCAACCCGGTGCTGAAACTGATCACCCTGCTGGTCACCCTCGCGTTCCACGCCTTCTTCGGGGTGGCCATGGTCTCGGCGACCTGGCTGGTCGCGGAGGACTGGTACACCCAGCTCGGGATGTACCCGTTGGATCGGCTCGAGCTGATCCAGGTGCGCGGCGGCACCATCATGTGGGCGATCTCGGAGGTCCCGACCGTCGGCTACGCGATCATCGTCGCGGCGATGTGGATGAAGTCCGACGATCGCCGGGCCCGCCAGTACGACCGCAAGGCGGAGCGGGACGGCGGCGCCGAGCTCGCGGCCTACAACGCCTATCTGGCGCAGCTGCGGGGTGAGAGCGATCTGGACCCGGCGGAGGAGCCGGCGGCCACAGCGGAGTCCGGCGTCGCGTCCGTCGCTGACGCCGACGAGGCGGGCTGCGCTGAGCGCGGGGACGCGGCCGACGGCGAGGCGGTCCGGCCGTCCGCTGAACAGGGGACCCCTCCCACGAACGGCCCGCAGACCGCATGAGCCACGATGCGCGGGGTCGGGTCCTCCGCTTCAGCCCCATGACTCTCGACGCGGCCCGGGTTCGTCAGCGCGGACCCCACCGAGGACGGTGAGGCCTGTGAGATCAGCCTGGGTCTGCACCCGGATCTCACGGGCTGCGGCCGCGGCTCCGCCTTCCTCGCCGCCGGGCTGCAGCAGCCCCGTCGCTCGGAGATGCCTGATCGCATCGTGCTGAGCGTCGCCGCGTTCAACATCCGGGCGAACAGCGCGTAGGAGGGTGCCGGATTCGAGGACATCGAACGGCATGCCCCGCGCACCGATGGCGGGTCCATGACGTCGTCCGCACGGAGCTGCGGAGACGCTGAGCACCGCTGACGCGAGGGCAGACAGAGCTCGGATGCACGCGCGCCCGACGCAGAACGGCGGCGATCGTCCGGAGATGATCGCCGCCGCTCCCGTGCTCAGCCGGGTCAGCTCAGCGAGGGCCCGTCAGTGCGGGACTCAGAGCCAGTCGCCCTGGGCCGCCCGCTTCTCTGTGCCGATGGTGGTGTCGGGGCCGTGGCCGGTGTGCACCACCGTGTCCTCGGGCAGCGCGAACAGCCGCTCCCGCACGGACTCCTCGATCGTCTCCCGGGAGGAGAAGGAGCGCCCGGTGGCACCGGGACCGCCCTGGAACAGGGTGTCGCCGGTGAACACGGCGCCCAGCTCCTCGGAGTAGTAGCAGGTCGAGCCGGGGGAGTGGCCCGGGGTGTGCAGCGCCTCGAGGTTCACCCCCGCGATCGTGAACATGTCGCCGTCGGCGACGTCGTCGTCCCAGGGCAGGTCGCCATGGGTGAGCTGCCAGACCTCGCGGTCCGCGGGGTTCAGCAGGATCGGTGCCTCGAGCGCCTCGGACAGCTCGGGGGCCATCCGCACGTGGTCGTCGTGGGCGTGGGTGAGCAGGATGCCCACGCACTCCCGGTTGCCGACCAGATCGAGCACGGTGTCGAGATCATGCGGGGCATCGAAGACCACGCACTGCTCGTCATCGCCGAGCACCCAGACGTTGTTGTCCACCTGATGGGTCTCGCCGTCGAGGCTGAAGGTTCCCGAGGTGACGGCGTGCGCGAGCCGGGCGGTCATCGGCCGATCACCGCCACGGTGCGCAGGGTGTCGCCCTCGTGGAGCGCATCCAGGGAGCCGTCGACCCCGGCGAGGTCGGTGCGACCGGTGACGAAGCGGTCCAGGGGGAGTCGTCCCTGCAGGAAGAGGTCGATGAGATACGGGAAGTCCCGCTCGGGGAGGCAGTCCCCGTACCAGGAGGACTTCAGCGACCCGCCCCGGCCGAAGACATCCAGCAGCGGCAGGGTGAGCTCCACCCCCGGGCGCGGCACGCCCACCAGCACCACGCGGCCGGCGAGGTCTCGGGAGTAGAAGGCGGTCTCGTAGGTCTGCGGAATGCCCACGGCGTCCACGACCACGTCAGCGCCGAAGCCGCCGGTGAGCTCCTGGACCTTCTCGGCCACCTGCTGGGGGGAGAGGCCCTGGGTGAGCACGGTGTGGGTGGCGCCCAGCTCCTTCGCGGCGGCGAGCTTCTTCTCGTCGACGTCGAGCCCGATGATCGTGGTCGCGCCGGCGAGCTTCGCCCCGGCGATCGCGGCGCAGCCCACGCCGCCCAGACCGATCACCGCGAGGGATTCGCCCCGCTGCACGGCGCCGGTGTTGATCGCGGCGCCGATGCCCGCCATCACGCCGCAGCCCAGGAGGCCGGCGACCTCGGCAGGGGCGTCCTCGGAGACCTTCGTGCACTGTCCCTCATGGACCAGGGTCTTCTCCGCGAAGGAGCCGATGCCCAGCGCCGCGGTGAGCTCGGTGCCGTCGGTGAGGGTCGTGGGCTTGGAGGCGTTGTGGGTGTCGAAGCAGTACTGCGGTACGCCCTTCTTGCAGGCACGGCACTGCCCGCAGACGGCCCGCCAGTTCAGCACCACGTAGTCGCCGACCTCCACGTGGGTGACGTTCTCACCGATCACGGAGACGCGGCCGGCGGATTCGTGCCCCAGCAGGAAGGGGAACTCGTCGTTGATCCCGCCGTCGCGGTAGGCGAGGTCGGTGTGGCAGACGCCGGTCGCCTCGATGTCGACCACGACATCGTTCGGGCCGGGGTCGGGGATCACGATGTCGAGCAGCTCGGCGGGCTGCTTCTCACTGCGGGCGACGACGCCCTTCACGGTCCAGGTCATGCTGGCCTCCTTCGAGGTCGGGGTTTGCCCACCAGCCTATCCGCGCTGATCACCCGATGACTGGATCCGTCCCGATGAGGTGCGTCGCGTCGTCGGCGGTTGTGCTCCCCGGGCAGTCGCCGCACCTCCTAGAATGGCGTGCGGTGCCCGCGCGGCAGTTCCCGCACCTTGGTGCCCGTGCCCTCCTGCCCCCGGACGAAAGCGATACCTGTGTCCGAGTCATCCTCGACTCCCGCCGCCCCGGCCCTCGACGAGGCGACCATCGGTGACGCCATCGATGCCGCGCTCTCCGCGATCGCCGCGGCCGCCTCCACCGCCGAGCTCAAGCAGGTCCGCATCGAGCATGTCGGTGACGCCAGCGTGCTCTCGAGCGCGAACCGCGCCATCAAGGACCTCCCCAAGGAGCAGAAGGCCGCCGCCGGCAAGCTGGTGGGCCAGGGCAAGGGTCGCGTCCAGAAGCAGCTCGCCGCCCGCCAGCAGGAGCTCGCCGCCGCCGAGGAGGAGGCCGCGCTCGCCGCGGAGACGGTCGACGTCACCCTCCCCACCGACCTGCGCCCCCGCGGGGCCTCGCATCCGCTGACGGTGCTGCAGGACCGGATCAACGACTTCTTCGTCGGCATCGGCTGGGAGATCGCCGAGGGCCCGGAGATCGAATCCTCCTGGCTGAACTTCGATGCCCTGAACGCTGACCCGGAGCACCCCTCGCGTTCCCTGCAGGACACCCTGTACGTCGCGCCCGAGGGCTCCGGCATGCTGCTGCGCACCCAGACCTCGCCGGTGCAGATCCGCGCCATGCTCGAGCGTGGCGCTCCGCTGTATGTCGCCTGCCCCGGCACCGTCTACCGGGCCGACGAGATCGACGCGACCCACTCGCCGATGTTCCACCAGGTCGAGGGCCTCGCGATCGACAAGGGCCTGACGATGGCGAATCTCGTGGGCACCCTCGACGCCTTCGCCGCGCACATCTTCGGCGGGGCGCCGATCACGCGCCTGCGCCCGAACCACTTCCCCTTCACCGAGCCCAGCGCCGAGATGGACTTCCGCTGCTTCAGCTGCGAGGCGCGCGAGGGCCTGGACCACGAGGCGGACCCGAACTGCCGGGTGTGCGGCGGTACGGGCTGGATCGAGATGGGCGGCTGCGGCATGGTCCACCCGAACGTCCTGCGCGCGGCCGGCGTGGACCCCGAGGAGTACCAGGGCTTCGCCTTCGGCCTGGGGATCGAGCGCATCCTCATGCTCCGCAACAGCGTGGCGGACATGCGCGACATGGTGGAGGGCGACGTCCGCTTCTCCCAGCACTACGGTACGGAGATCTGAGATGCCCCGCATTCCCCTGACCTGGCTCGCCGAGCACACCGAGCTGACCGCCGGCGCCTCCGCCCAGCAGGTCGCCACCGACCTCTCCCGCGTGGGACTCGAAGAGGAAGCGATCTTCGGCGCCCAGGTGTCCGGTCCGCTCGTCGTCGGCCGCGTGCTGGAACTCGTCAAGGAGCCCCAGAAGAACGGCAAGACCATCAACTGGGTGCGCGTGGACGTCGGCCCCGAGCACAACGAGGACGCCGACAACCCCAAGGACCCCCAGCCGGGCGAGGAGCGCCCCAGCCGCGGCATCATCTGCGGCGCGCACAACTTCGTCGAGGGCGACCTGGTGGTGGTCTCCCTGCCCGGCACCGTGCTGCCCGGCGACTTCGCGATCGCGGCCCGCAGAACCTACGGCCACACCTCCGACGGGATGATCTGCTCCGGCGACGAGCTGGGGCTGGGGGAGGACCCCTCCGGCGAGGACGGCATCATCGTGCTGGGCCGCGGCCACGCCGAGGGCCTGACCGGGGAGCCCGGGGACGACGCGATCGCCCTGCTCGGTCTCGCCGACGAGGTCGTCGAGATCAACGTGACCCCGGACCGCGGCTACTGCTTCTCCATGCGCGGCGTGGCCCGCGAGTACTCCCACGCGACCGGCGCGAGCTTCACCGACCCGGTCACCAGCGTGGACGTCCCGCAGGCCGAAGCGGGCGGAGTCGCCGTCCAGCTGCGCGACCAGGCCCCGCTCCGTGAGGTCGCGGGCTGCTCGCGCTTCGTCGCCCTCGAGGTGCGCGGCGTGGACCCTGCCGCCCAGACCCCGCGCTGGATGGCCCGCCGCCTGACCCTCGCGGGCATGCGACCGATCTCGCTGATCGTCGACGTCACGAACTACGTGATGCTCGATCTCGGACAGCCGCTGCACGCCTACGACGCCGACAAGGTCGTCGCCCCGATCGTGGTGCGCCGCGCCCGCAAGGGCGAGAAGCTCACCACGCTGGACGACGTCACCCGCACCCTGGATCCGGAAGACCTGCTCATCACCGACAGCGAGGGCGGCGAGGGCGAGCGCCTGCTCGGCATCGCCGGTGTGATGGGTGGAAAGTCCACCGAGGTCTCCAGCACCACCTCGAACATCGTGCTCGAGGCGGCGACCTTCCACTCCATCTCGGTGGCCCGCTCCGCGCGCCGTCACCGCCTGCCCTCGGAGGCGTCCAAGCGCTTCGAGCGCGGCGTGGATCCGCAGCTGCCGCTGGTCGCGGCCTACCGTGCCGCACAGCTGATCGCCCAGTTCGGCGGCGGCGAGATCGCGCCGACGGTCACTGATGAGGGCTCGGTCCCCGCCCCGGCCGCGGCGATCACCCTCCCGCTCGGCGACGCCGAACGCGTGGTCGGCATCGCCTACACCCCGGAGCAGGTGCGCGGCAGCCTCGAGATGATCGGCTGCCAGGTCGAGGACGCCCGCGACGGCTCCCTCGCCGTCTCCCCGCCCTCCTGGCGCCCGGACCTCACCATCCGGGAGGACCTGATCGAGGAGATCGCCCGTCTCGTCGGCTACGAGACGATCCCGTCGATCCTGCCCACGGCGCCCGGCGGACGGGGCCTCACCCGCGCCCAGCGAGCCCGTCGTGACGCACACCGCGCACTCGCCGAGGCAGGGGTCATCGAGGTCACGTCCTATCCCTTCGTGGGCGAGGGCATCTTCGACGCCCTGCGCTATGAGGCCGACGACACGCGGCGCGACGCCGTGCGCCTGCTGAACCCGCTGGCCGACGACGAGCCGCTGATGCGGACCTCCCTGCTGCAGACCCTGCTGCCCGTCGCCCGGCGGAACCTCGGCCGCGGCGAGGAGTCGGTGGCGATCTTCCAGCTCGGCACCACCTCCCGCTCCCGCGGTGAGGGCGCCCGCTCACCGGTCCCGGCGGCTGGCCAGCGGCCCACCGACGCCGAGCTCGAGGAGGTCCTCGCCGCACTGCCGGTCCAGACCCGCACCCTCGCCGCCGTCGTCGGTGGGGCGTCCGGCCCGGGCTCCTGGCAGGGCGAGATCGCGCCCTGGAGCTGGACCGATGCCTTCGACCTCGCGCGCCGGGCGGCCGCCGCCGTCGGCACCGAGCTCGAAGTGCGCCAGACCGAGCATGCTCCTTTCCATCCCGGCCGCGCCGGGCAGCTGCGGGTCCTCACCGCTGACGGGGAGAGCACGGTGATCGGCCATGCCGGTGAGCTCCACCCCGCCGTGGTCAAGGAGTTCGGTCTCCCCGCCCGCACCAGCGCTTTCGAACTCGATCTCGAGGCGCTGATCGCCGCGGCCCCGGCCGTCGTCACCGCGACCCCGGTGCCCACCTATCCGGTGGCCAAAGAGGACTTCGCCTTCGTGGTCGATCAGGACGTCCCCGCAGCGGCCGTCGAGGCCGCGATCATCGTGGGCATCGGCGACCTCGCCGAGAACGTCCACCTGTTCGACGTCTTCACCGGTGAGCAGATCGGCGAGGGGAAGAAGTCGCTCGCCTTCGCGGTGCGGCTGCGCTCCACCGAGGGCACTCTGAGCGCGGAGCAGATCGGTGAGGCGCGCAAGCGCTGCATCGCCGCCGTCGACGCCGCCGTCGGAGGAGTGCTTCGCGCATGAGCTCGACGCCTCCGGCCACCGGTCCCGCGCCGACACCGCCCGTGCCGGTGCGGAACGGGACCATCGCCTGGGCGCTGGGCTTCCTCGCGTACTTCCCGATCCCCTTCGTGGGGCTGCTGATCGCCGGGATCACCCAGCTCATCGTCGGCCTCCGCCAGCGCAAGCATGGCGGACTCGCCGGAGTCAACGGCGTGCGCGCCGCGAACTGGGGCCTGACCCAGCTGTGCTGGCCGGTGCTGATGGCGCTCACGATGCTGATCGCGGTGCTCACCGGAGCTCCCTCTCCCACCGGGGACGGGATGATGTTCCACCCCGTGATGAACGTGCTCGTCTTCACGGTGCTGGGACTCTTCTTCATCGTGTGCCTGCTGCAGGCGGTCTACGCGATCGTCGGCACGGTGGTGGCGTCCAAGGGTCGGCGGGTGGGGCTGCCCGTGATCCCGTTCCTGCGCGCCCCGCGCGGCTGAGGATCCGCAGGAAGAGCGCACAGGTCGCCCAGAACCGGGCACGCGCCGGAGATATCGTCCCGGTCACGTCGACCTGACTGGCTGTTCATGCATTCGGCTGTATATACTTCCGGCATGATGTCCGTAACCGGTGACGCCGTCCGCTCCTCGCTCCAGGGCGATCTGTCCGTGGGGAACAGCGCGCGGCGACCCCGCGTCGCCGTCGTCGGCGCCTCCGGATACGCCGGGGGAGAGACCCTCCGACTGCTCGCCTCCCACCCGGGCGTCGAGATCGCGACCGTGGCGGCGCATTCGAGCGCGGGCAAGCACCTCAGCGAGGTCGCCCCGCACATCGACCTCGGTCACGACCCCGTGCTGGCCGAGACGAGCGTGGACACCCTGCGCGGCCATGACGTGGTCGTGCTCGCGCTGCCCCACGGCCAGTCGGGACAGATCGCCGCCGCGCTGCGCGCCGAGGACCCCGATGTGCTGGTCCTCGACCTCGGCGCCGACCACCGGCTCGAGAACTCCGAGGACTGGAGCGAGTACTACGGCAGCGAGCACTCCGGCACCTGGACCTACGGCATGCCCGAACTGCCGCTGGCAGACGGCACGCGCCAGCGCGATCTGCTGGTCGGCGCCCGGGAGATCGCAGTGCCCGGCTGCAACGCCACCGCCGTCTCCCTCGCGCTCGCACCGCTGGTGCGCGCCGGGCTCGTGGACGCCGCGCAGCTCAGCGCTGTGCTTCCGGTCGGCTACTCCGGCGCCGGCCGCGCGGCCAAGCAGCACCTGATGTTCGCCGAAGCCTCCGGCAACGCCGCCCCGTATGCCGTCGGCGGCAGTCACCGGCACGTCCCCGAGGTGCTGCAGAACCTCCGCCGCGCCACGGGTGAGACGGGCCAGCGCCTCACCTTCACCCCGGTGCTGGTGCCCATGAGCCGCGGGATCCTCGCCGTGTGCACCGCGCCCGTCGCAGAGGGCGCCACCACCGCCGATCTGCTCGGCGCCCTGCAGGCCGACTACGCGGACGAGCACTTCGTGACCGTCCTGCCGGAGGGAGTCTTCCCCGCCACCGGCGAGGTGACCGGCGCGAACACGCTCCGCATCGGCGCCGCAGTGGATCGCCACAGCGGCCAGGCCACCGTGATCTCCGCATTGGACAACCTCGTCAAGGGCACCGCCGGAGCGGCGATCCAGTCGATGAACCTCGCGCTGGGCCTGCCTGAGGGCACCGGCCTGACCCGGACCGCGCTCGCCCCCTGAGCGCGAACTTCAGAACTCCCGTCGCACGCTCGTTGGACCGTCAGGTTCCCGCAGCGCGCCCGCCGCAGCACCCCCAGACCTCCCAGGAGCTCGCATGTCGATCACCCGTCCCCGCGGCTTCCGCGCCGTCGGCCTCGCCGCCGGTATCAAGTCCACCGGCAAGGATGACCTCGCCCTCATCGTCAACGACGGTCCCCGTGACATCGCCGCCGCGGTGTTCACCAGCAACCGGGTCCAGGCGGCGCCGGTCCTCTGGTCCCGCCAGGCCATCTCGGACGGCCGCGCGCGGGCCGTAATCCTGAACTCCGGTGGCGCCAATGCGTGCACCGGCCCGGAGGGGTTCGCCGACACCCACCGCACTGCCGAGCACCTCGCCGGCCTGCTCGACGTCGCCGCTCAGGATGTGCTCGTCTGCTCGACCGGCCTGATCGGGGAGCGACTGCCGATGGAGCCGCTGCTGGCCGGGGTCACCACCGCCGCAGGACGGCTCGAGGCCGGGGCCGAGGCTGATGCCAGCGCCGCTGCCGCGATCATGACCACCGACACCGTGCCCAAGACCGCGGAGGTCACCACGCCCTCCGGTGCGATCGTGGGCGGGATCGCCAAGGGCGCCGGGATGCTCGCACCGCAGCTGGCGACCATGCTGGTGGTGCTCACCACCGATGCCGACGTCGACGCGGAGACCGCCGACGCCGCACTGCGCGCCGCGACCGCCACCACCTTCGACCGCGTCGACTCCGACGCCTGCATGTCCACCAACGACACCGTCATCCTGCTGGCCTCCGGCGCGAGCGGGACCGCCCTCGGGCTCGAAGAGCTCACCGAAGCGGTCCGCGCCGTCAGCGCCGACCTCGCCCGGCAGCTGGTCGCCGATGCCGAGGGCGCGAGCCACGACGTCCAGGTGATCGTCCGCTCCGCCACCACCGAACAGGCAGCCCTCGCGGTCGCCCGGGAGATTGCCCGCTCCAACCTGGTCAAGGCCGCGATCTTCGGCAACGACCCCAACTGGGGCCGCATCGTCTCCGCAGCCGGCTGCGTCCCCGAAGCCGTGGCCCCGTTCGACGTCGCGAACCTCTCGGTCACCGTCAACGGGGTCGAGGTGTGCCGCGCAGGCGGCGCCCACCGCGACCGCTCCGAGGTGGACATGACCCCTCGGGAGACCCTCATCGAGGTCGATCTCGGCGCCGGCGAGGCCACCGGCGACATCTGGACCAACGACCTCACCCACGACTACGTCGAAGAGAACAGCGCCTACTCCTCATGAGCACCGCACCGAACTCCCCGGAACCCGCAGCCGCCGGCGGTGGCGCGGACGGCACCGACCCGTCGGCAGACGCCCCGCTGGTCGGCAAGAACCCCCTGGCCCAGCTCGACGCCGCCCGCAGCGAAGCCCGCGAGAAGTCGGAGGTGCTGATCGAGGCGATGCCCTGGATGCAGCGCTTCCGCGGCAGGATCGTCGTGGTCAAGTACGGCGGCAACGCGATGGTCGACGAGGAGCTGCGTCGCGGATTCGCCGCGGACATCGTCTTCATGCGACTCGCCGGCATCCGGGTCGTCGTCGTCCACGGCGGCGGACCGCAGATCAACGCGATGCTGGAGCGGGTGGGCAAGGAGTCCACCTTCCGCGGAGGCCTGCGTGTGACCGACGCCGAGACCATGGACATCGCCCGAATGGTGCTGGTGGGTCAGGTGGGACGGGAGCTCGTGGGACTGATCAACCATCACGGCCCCTTCGCGATCGGCATGTCCGGCGAGGATGCCCGGCTGTTCACCGCCACCCGCCGCGGCACCGTGGTGGATGGCGAGGATGTCGACCTCGGCCATGTGGGAGCAGTGGGCGCCGTCAACATCGACGCCATCAGCGATCTGCTCGAGAACGGCAGGATCCCGGTGATCTCCTCGATCGCCCCCGAGGTCGACGCCCACGGCAACCCCACCGGGGACGTGCTGAACATCAACGCGGACCTCGCGGCCGCCGCGCTGGCCGAAGGGCTGGACGCGGAGAAGCTGGTGATGCTCACCGATGTCGAGGGGCTCTACCGTGACTGGCCCGACCGCGCCTCGCTGATCCCCGAGATCTCGGCTTCCGAGCTGCGGGAGATGCTCCCCGGCCTCACCGCCGGGATGATCCCGAAGGCTGAGGCGCTGCTCGGAGCCGTCGACGCCGGTGTGCGCACCGCCGCGATGATCGACGGCCGGATCGAACATGCCGTGCTGCTGGAAGTGTTCACGACCAAGGGCGTGGGCACCATGGTGAGGAGGGATGACTATGTCTGAGCAGGTGAAGCCCGCGCAGGGGAAGCCCGCGCAGGAACAGCCCGGGCTGGATCTCGCCCAGCGCTACGGGGAAGCGCTGCTGCCCGTCTTCGGCACCCCGCAGCGGATCCTCGCCCGCGGTGAGGGCGTGCATGTCTGGGACACCGACGGCAACCAGTACCTCGACCTGCTGGCCGGGATCGCCGTCAACGCCCTCGGCCACGGCCACCCGGCGCTGCTCGCCGCGATCACCAAGCAGGCGGAGACCCTCGGGCACGTCTCGAACTTCTTCGCCTCCGCACCGCAGATCGAGCTCGCCGAGAAGCTGCTGCAGCTCGCCGAGGCTCCGGCGGGCTCCGGGGTGTTCTTCGCGAACTCCGGCACCGAGGCGAACGAGGCCGCCTTCAAGATCGCCCGCCGCACCGGACGGCCGCGCATCCTCGCGCTGCAGAACTCCTTCCACGGCCGCACCATGGGCGCCCTCGCCCTCACCTGGAAGGAGGCCTACCGGGCCCCCTTCGAGCCGCTGCCCGGCGGCGTCGAGTTCCTCCCCGTCGGGGACGAGCAGGCTCTTGCCGAAGCCCTCGCCCCGGGAGACGTGGCCGCAGTGTTCGCCGAGCCGATCCAGGGCGAGGCCGGGGTGCGCCCGCTCGGCACCGACTACCTCCAGGCGCTGCGCCGTCTCACCCGCGAGCACGGCACCCTGCTGATCCTCGACGAGGTGCAGACCGGCATCGGCCGCACCGGCCACTGGTTCGCCCACCAGGCGATCGAAGGCCTCCAGCCCGACGTGATGACCCTCGCGAAGGGACTGGGCGGCGGCTTCCCGATCGGTGCCGTGATCAGCTATGGCCCCGCCGTGCACGATCTGCTGCAGCCCGGCCAGCATGGCACCACCTTCGGGGGAAACCCGCTGGCCTCCGCCGCCGCGCTCGCCGTGCTCGGCACGATCCTTGAGGACGGGCTGCTCGAGCACGTCCGCGAGGTCGGCGCGGGATTCACCCGTGACGTGCTCGCCCTCGACCATCCTTTGATCGAAGAGGTTCGCGGCGCCGGTCTGCTGCTCGGCATCGGCCTGCGCGCACCGATCGCCCCGCAGCTCGCGACCGCTGCGCTCGAGGCGGGGTTCATCGTCAACGCCCCGGACGGGACCACGCTGCGGATCGCTCCGCCGCTGCTGATCACCCCGGCCGAGCTCGGCACCTTCACCGCCGCCCTGCCCGCCCTGCTCGAGGCCGCTGCGCCCGAAGGAGAGAACTGAGATGCCCCGCCACTTCCTGCGTGATGACGACCTGAGCCCCGCCGAGCAGAAGGAGGTCCTGGCCCTCGCGCTGGCCCTTGCCGAGGATCGTTTCGCCAAGCGCCCGCTGGACGGGCCGCGCACGGTCGCGATCATGTTCGACAAGTCCTCCACCCGCACCCGGGTGTCCTTCGCGACCGGCGTCGCGGAGCTCGGGGGCAGCCCGCTGGTGATGGAGGCCGGCAGCAGCCAGCTCGGCCGCGGCGAGTCCATCGCCGACACCACCCGGGTGCTGACCCGGATGGTCTCCGCGATCATCTGGCGCACCTTCGGCCAGGAGCGCATCGAAGAGATGGCCGCACACTCGACCGTGCCGGTCATCAACGCCCTCACCGACGAGTTCCATCCCTGCCAGATCCTCGCGGACCTGCAGACCATCGCCCAGCACACCGGGGGACTGGCTGAGGGGGACGCGGCGCTGGCGGGTCGGTCCCTGGCCTACCTCGGCGACGGGGCGAACAACATGGCCCACTCGTACCTGCTCGGTGGCGTCACGGCCGGTATGGACGTGCGGATCGCCTCTCCGGCCTCGCACCGCCCGGACTCGGAGATCGTGGCCCGTGCCGAGGAGATCGCTGGCGCCACCGGCGGGAGGGTCACCCTCACCGATGATCCTCGGGTCGCGGTGGCGGACGCCACCGCCGTCATCACCGACACCTGGGTGTCGATGGGCCAGGAGGGTGAGGACGGCCGGGGTGAGGAGACCTTCGCGCCCTTCCAGGTCACGGAGTCGCTGATGGAGCTCTCGGGCGGGCTGTTCCTGCACTGCCTGCCGGCCTACCGCGGCAAGGAGGTCACTGCCGCCGTGATCGACGGCCCCTCCTCCGTGGTGTGGGACGAGGCCGAGAACCGCCTGCATGCCCAGAAAGCGCTGCTGACCTGGTTGCTCGAGCACCCTGATCAGAGCACCGCTGGGCACGCCCTCCCGCGGGGAGCGCGCCGATGAGCGATTCCCGCCGCGCGCTCGCCCAGACCAAGACCTCCCGTCAGCAGCGCATCGTCCAGCTGCTGACCCACCAGGAGGTGTCCTCGCAGTCCCAGCTCGCCCAGCTGCTGACCGCTGAGGGTATCGAGGTCACCCAGGCGACCCTCTCGCGGGACTTGGTGGAGTTGCAGGCGGAGAAGATCCGCGGCTCGGCGGGCAGCCTCGTCTACCGGCTTCCTCCGGAGGGTGGATCCGCCCGCCCGGCGGCAGCCCCGGAGAACGAGCTGCTGGAGGCGAGGCTGCCGCGGCTCGCGGAAGGTCTGCTGGTCTCGGCGGAGGCCAGCGGCAACCTGGTGGTGGTGCGCACCCCGCCCGGGGGTGCGCAGTATCTCGCTTCCGCCATGGATCGCTCGGTGATGCCGGATGTCCTCGGTACGATCGCAGGTGATGACACCGTGCTGCTGGTCTCCCGGGACCCTGCCGGCGGTGACCGGCTCGCCGAACGACTGCTCGATCTCGCGGATGGCCGACGGGACACCGTCGACCCCGCGACGTCGCTCCGGCCCCAGCCCGCACCGACGGAGCCTGCCGGTCGCACCGCCTCGTCGGCCCCGGATGCGCCACGCAGCGCCTGACTGCTTCGACCCCAAGACCTCAAGATCCCAAGACCCTGAGACCCCAAGGTCTCTCGACCCCATGACCTCGGGCACCGGCCCCGCTGGACCCGCCCGATCACTCTGTGAATCACGACTAGGAGCATTCCTGTGACCGAAAAGATCGTCCTCGCCTACTCCGGCGGCCTCGACACCTCCGTGGCCATCGGCTGGATCCACGACGCCACCGGCGCCGATGTCATCGCCTGCGCGGTGGATGTCGGCCAGGGCGGAGAGGACCTCGAGGTGATCCGCCAGCGCGCCCTGGACTGCGGCGCCGTCGAAGCTTATGTGGCCGATGCCCGCGACGAGTTCGCCAACGAGTACTGCATGCCCGCGCTCCAGGCGAACGCGCTGTACATGGACGCCTACCCGAACGTCTCCGCGATCTCGCGCCCGGTGATCACCAAGCACCTGGTCAAAGCCGCCAAGAAGTACGGCGCCTCCACTGTCGCCCACGGCTGCACCGGCAAGGGCAACGACCAGGTCCGCTTCGAGGTCTCGATCACCTCGCTGGCCCCCGAGCTCAAGTGCATCGCTCCGGTGCGTGACCTCGCGCTGACCCGTGACAAGGCGATCCAGTACGCCGAGCGCAAGGGTCTGCCGATCGAGACCACCAAGCACAACCCCTTCTCGATCGACCAGAACGTGTGGGGCCGCGCCATCGAGACCGGCTTCCTCGAGGACATCTGGAACGAGCCCACCAAGGACGTCTTCAGCTACACCGACGACCCGGCCTTCCCGCCGGTCGCCGACGAGGTCGTCATCTCCTTCGAGCGCGGCATCCCGGTCGCCATCGACGGTCGCAAGGTCTCCCCGCTCGAGGCGATCCAGGAGCTCAACCGCCGCGCCGGCGCACAGGGCATCGGCCGCATCGACATCGTCGAGGACCGCCTGGTGGGCATCAAGTCCCGCGAGGTCTACGAGGCCCCCGGCGCGATGACGCTGATCACCGCTCACCAGGAGCTCGAGCGCGTGACCCTCGAGCGCGAGCAGGCCCGCTTCAAGCGCACCGTGAGCGACCGCTGGACCGACCTGGTCTACGACGGCCAGTGGTTCTCCCCGCTGAAGAAGTCCTTGGACGCCTTCATCTCGGACACCCAGCGCTACGTCAGCGGTGATATCCGCATGACCCTGCACGGCGGCCGCGCCACCGTGACCGGGCGCCGCACCGAGACCGGTCTGTACGACTTCAACCTCGCCACCTACGACGAGGGCGACACCTTCGACCAGGCCAGCGCCCGCGGCTTCATCGACATCTACGGCCTGGCCGCCAAGCAGGCCGCGGCCCGCGACGTCGCCTTCGGCAACGGCGAGGACCTCGACGCCGCACCCGAGGCGAAGGCATGAGCCAGAACGGCTCCCAGTCGGACCACAACGGCTCCCTGACGAACTCCGCCGCGTCGCCGGGCCCCACCGCGTCGCCGACCGCACCCGACCCGTCGGGCGCTGCGGACCCGTCGGCCGCGAAGGAGAACGCCTCCCTGTGGGGCGGGCGCTTCGGCTCCGGCCCTGCGGCGGCGCTGGCCGCCCTGTCGGTGTCCACCCACTTCGACTGGCGGCTGGCGCAGTACGACCTGCGCGGCTCGAAGGCGCACGCCAACGTGCTCCACACAGCCGGCCTGCTGAGCGATGACGAGCTCACCGGCATGCAGGCCGCGCTGGACACCCTCGCGGCCGACGTCGCCTCCGGCGAGTTCGCCGCCGCGCCCGAGGACGAGGACGTGCACACCGCCCTCGAGCGCGGCCTCATCGAGCGGGCCGGTGCGGATCTCGGCGGCAAGCTGCGCGCCGGGCGCTCCCGCAACGACCAGATCGCCACCCTGATCCGGCTGTTCATCCGCGATCAGGCTCGCGCCATCGGTGACCAGGTCCTCGACCTCGTCGATGTGCTGGTGGCCCGGGCTCGTGAGGTGCACGGCGCTCCGATGCCGGGCCGCACCCACCTCCAGCATGCCCAGCCGCTGCTGCTCAGCCATCACCTGCTGGCCCACGCCTGGCCGCTGCTGCGGGACGTGGAGCGGCTGCGGGATCTCGATGCCCGCACGGACATCTCCCCGTATGGCTCGGGGGCGCTGGCCGGTTCGAGCCTGGGCCTGGATCCGCAGGCGGTCGCTGCGGAGCTGGGCTTCTCGGACTCGGTGTGGAACTCGATCGACGGGACCGCCTCACGCGACCTCACCGCCGAGTTCTCCTTCGTGCTCGCGATGATCGGGATCGACCTCTCGCGGCTCGCCGAGGAGGTCATCCTGTGGAACACCAAGGAGTTCTCGTTCATCACCCTGGACGACGCCTACTCCACCGGCTCCTCGATCATGCCGCAGAAGAAGAACCCGGACATCGCCGAGCTCGCACGCGGGAAGGCGGGCCGCCTGATCGGCGACCTGGTGGGACTGCTGGGTACGCTCAAGGCGCTTCCGCTCGCGTACAACCGCGACCTGCAGGAGGACAAGGAGCCGGTCTTCGATCAGGTCGATTCGCTGGACCTGGTGCTGCCGGCGTTCACGGGCATGATGGCGACCCTGGTCTTCCATACCGAGCGGATGGCCGAGCTCGCGCCGCAGGGCTTCTCGCTCGCGACCGACATCGCGGACCACCTGGTGCGTCGCGGGGTTCCCTTCCGCATCGCCCACGAGATCTCGGGGGCCTGCGTGAAGGTCGCCGAGTCTCAGGGCAAGGAGCTGTGGGACCTCACCGACGAGGAGATGGCCTCCATCTCGGAGCACCTGGACGGCTCGGTCCGTTCAGTGCTGACCGTCGAGGGCTCCATCGCATCCCGTGACGCGAAGGGCGGGACCGCGCCGGTGCGGGTCGCGGAGCAGGAGGAGGCCGCCGCCGAGGCGATCTCCGCGTTGCGCGCCTTCACCCGGGACCGCTGAGCGGCGGCCACGCCCGTCACACGGTGCCGTCGACTGCCCGGCTCGTCCGGTCACCGGATTCTCCCGGCCACCTGTTCACCGGGCCACCGGTTCACTGGGCCGCCGGGTTCACTGGGCCGCCGGGTCCTCCCGGCCACCGGATATCTGTCTCCTCTGAGGATTGAACAGCTATACGGCTTTCAATCCTCACCAGGGACAGGAATCTGGTGGCCGGAGGCGGATGCGACGCCGTGGGCCCGGGATCTGTGACAATGGCGCTCGGGCACGCACAGCGTGGGCTCCACGCACACCGAGGGCTCACCGGGCAGCTCGCTCGAACTCCGGTCCGTGCGCGCCCCGACCAGTCAGACCCCGGCCTCTCCCGGCCGGACCATCGGCACCCTGTGCCCCTCCGAGAGGAACCGATCGATGCATTCCGTCCTGGACGAGCTCGCCTGGCGAGGACTCGTCGTACAGACCACCGGGCGCGAGGCGCTCGGCAGCGCTCTGGCGGACGGACCGGTCAGCCTGTATTGCGGCTTCGACCCGACGGCGTCGTCCCTCCATGTCGGTCATCTGACCCAGGTGCTCACGATGCGCCGGCTCCAGCTCGCCGGCCACCACCCCTACGCGTTGGTGGGTGGGGCGACCGGCCTGATCGGTGATCCGCGCATGTCCGGGGAGCGGGTGCTCAACGATGCCGAGATCGTCGCGACGTGGGTCGACAGCCTGCGAGGGCAGATCTCCCGCTTCCTCGACCTCGAGGGCGAGTTCGCGGTGACCATGGTGAACAACCTCGACTGGATCGGGCAGATGAGCGCCCTGGACTTCCTGCGGGACATGGGCAAGCACTTCCGCATGGGCACCATGCTCGCGAAGGACACCGTGGCCCGCCGCTTGCAGAGCGACGAGGGGATCAGCTACACCGAATTCAGCTACCAGGTGCTCCAGGGCATCGACTACCTCGAGCTGTATCGCCGCCATGGGGTCTCATTGCAGTTCGGAGGCAACGATCAGTGGGGGAACCTGCTCGCCGGTGTCGACCTGATCCACAAGGTCGAGGGTCACGACGCGCACGCCCTGACCACACCCCTGGTCACCAAGGCGGATGGCACCAAGTTCGGGAAGAGCGAGGGGGGCGCGGTCTGGCTCGACGCAGACCTCACCAGCCCCTACGCCTTCCACCAGTTCTGGCTCAATGCGGCCGACGGCGACGTCGTGAACTACCTGAAGTACTTCACCTTCCGGTCCCAGCAAGAGATCGCCGAGCTCGAGCACGCGACCATCGAGGCCTCCCATCAGCGCGCAGCCCAGAAGCTGCTCGCGGACGATCTCACCACGATGGTCCACGGTGAGCAGGCCACCACGCAGGCCAAGGCTGCGGCGACGGTCCTGTTCGGACGCGGTGATGTGCGGGAGCTCGATGAGCAGACGATCGTGACGATCGCCCGCGAGCTGCCGGGTGCGGAGGTCTCCACGACCATGCCGCTGGTCGATGCCTTCGTGGAGTCCGGCATCGCGGCGTCGAAGGGTGCCGCACGGCGCGACGCTGAGGGCGGAGGCCTCTCGGTGAACGGAGAGAAGGTGACTGCTGAGGATCTCGCCCGAGAGGTGGGGGACCTCGAGGCGCTGCCGGGCAGGCACCTGCTCCTGCGCCGCGGACGCAAGAACGCCGCGATGGTCCGCCTCGCCGGCTGACCTTCGTCCACACCGGAATTACGACGAGCCCCGTGCCCTGCAGCCGCAGAGCACGGGGCTCGTCGTGAATCCGGGGCCGGACGTCGTGGAGTGGGGAGACCCGGGGCGCAGGGGAGAGCCAGGGGGCGGGGAGCGTCAGGACGGAGCACGGCGTCCGGCCGGCAGCAGCGTCACCAGCTCCGTGGCCATGCCCGCCAGCGCCCGCCAAGTACGGCCTGCCACCGAAACTGTCAAGCCGACGATAAGTTCCGGTGACGCCCCTCTCAGACGCGGGTCACATCGCGATGAACGAGCGCTTTCCCTGAACAGAAAAACCCGGTTGACCTGCACGGACGCGCTCAGAAGTGGGTGAATGGGAGGTGAATCCTCCGGTTTGACGACCCTCGCCCGGACCCGTAATGTTCTTTCTTGTCAGCAGGAACAACGCAGACATGAAGGGCCGGGAGCATCCCATAGGGAAGCGAACGGAACGGAGTGGAGCGGGGCAGCTGCAGGACTGCCGGACCGAGAGATCGGGATGGTGAACGTCGGCAGGTCAGAGGGAAGATCGCGAGTCGATCCGAACGAGACCGGGAGCACACGGAGCGGAGTTGGACTGGGCCGCGAAGAACTGCTAGAGTAGTGATTCGCGCCGGAACGACGACGTAGAACGTCAGTCGGTAGGAAGTTTCCGCCGGCGCCACCGAGCCTCTGACTCGAACCGCTCTGCGGGGAGAGAATGAT
>NZ_JBQSXR010000015.1:0-103656 GCF_052378395.1 Brachybacterium sp. AOP29-B2-41 | reverse complement strand
AGCGAGGGGGAGCTGATGTCGAACGCAGGATGGGGTGGTCCCGGCAACGGGCCGCGGGGCGAGGCATGGCAGAACGGGGTTCCTCAGGGAGGAGCACCGCAGGGCAGCCAGCCGCAGTCCGGCGCCGGGCAGCCCGCCGGGCCGCACGGCGCTCCGTCTCCTGCCCCCTGGCAGTCACCGCCAGCGGTCCCGCCGTCCGGCTCCCCGTCGATGCATCCGATGGGGTCCCCGAACGTCGGCGGACCCCCGGGCCCCGGCTACGGCTCTCCCGCGCACCCCGGGCATGGCGGGTCCGGTCCCGGCGGTCCGCAGGGCCCGGGTGGCCCCGGTGGCCCCGGTGGCCCCGGTGGCCCCGGCCAGCAGCCTCCCCGGAACCGGCCGTGGGCGCTGATCACCGTCGCGCTGGGCTGCGTGCTGGCGATGGTGCTCGTGGTCGGCGGCGGCCTCACCTACCTCGTGCTCAGCCGCACCGGGGACCACACCGCGATCGCCACCGACGCCCCCTCGGATCCGGTCACCTCCGGGGAGACGGAGTCGCCGACGCCTGCGGAGACGAGCACCCCCTTCGAGGTGGTCGTGCCCTATGACCCGCCGACCGGCACCGTCGATGAGCTGTGGCAGGTCATGTCGGACAACCCACTGACCGAGGGCACGTTGCCCGCTCTGCCCACCTGCGATCTGCCAGCGACTCCGCTGGAGCCGAGCGTCGAGGAGCTGCAGGCCGTGCTGAACGCCGCCTCGCTCTGCCTGAACCAGCAATGGGCCACGGCGAGCTCGGACCGTGATCTGCCGTGGGTGAGCCCGAAGATCGTCGTGTACACGCACCCGGATGTGCCTGCGGATGCCACCTGCGACACTCAGTTCTCCGCGGATGCTCCCCGCATGTGCAACCTGGACTCCACGATCTACTGGCCCGTCGGGTTCGGGACCGCATCGGACCTCACCAATCCGGCGAACGTCCCTGGTGCCTACCTCTGGGACCTCGCCTTCGTCTATACGAACACCGCGTATTGGAACAGCTCGCTGACGATCTACTACGGGACCATCCGCACCGAGCTCGAGACCAGCGACCCGGAGCGCTTCGACGAGACCTGGCGGCGCCTCACCCTGCAGCGGCTGTGCCTCGCCTCCGCGGCATCGATGCAGTTCCCGACCAGCGCCGAGCCCTCTCCAGCGGTTCGAGAGATGCTCACCGACCCCGCCTACTTGACCGAGGGGGAGCCTCCGCGGAACATCAGCACCGAAAACCGGTCCCTGTGGATCGACCGCGGGTTCACCTCCGAGGGCGACATCTCCGTCTGCAATACGTGGGTGGCCGATCTCGAGCAGGTGACCTGACAGCGGCATCCATCGGCGCAGCCCTGGTGGCGAGGACGAAGTCCGATGCGAAGGGCGGGAGCCATCCCCGCCCATCGCGCGGCCTGCGCGGATATCCTGCCGGGAACAATGACGTGACGGAAGCGAGGGGGAGCTGATGTCCAGCGCAGGATGGGGCGGTTCCAGCAGCGGCCCGCAGGGGCCCGATCAGCACAGACCGGGCCACCAGGGTGTGAACCAGCCGGCCCCGAACCCGCAGGGCGGCTGGCAGCAGCCTCCTTCCCAGCAGCCTCCTTCCCCTGAAGGTTCCGGCCCTCAGAATCCCCACTACGGTCCTCCCGCGCAGAGTGGCCAGCCGGGCGGTCAGCACAGCGGTCAGCAGGGCGGTCAGCAGGGGGGTCAGCACGGCGCTCCTGCACCGGGCCCCTGGCAGTCGCTCCCGCCTTCCCCGCAGTTCGCGCCCCCCGCAGCGGGTCCTCCGGGCTACGGCGGACCGGGGCAGAACGGACCCGCCGTCCCCAGCTATGGCGGCCCTTCCGGCCCCGCCGGCCCCCATGGTCCGACGGGCCCGCACGGCCCGACGGGCCCGCACGGCCCTGGCGGCTTCGGCCAGCAGCCGCCGCGGAAGCGGCCCTGGGCTCTGATCACTGTGGCCCTGGGCTGCGTCCTGGCGATGGTGCTCGTGGTCGGTGGCGGGATCACCTACCTCGTGCTCAGTCGAGGAGGGGACGACACCACGATCGCCTCCGACCCTCCGCCCGAGACCGAGCCCGTGACCGATCCGGAGACGGATCCGGACTCCGAGTCCCCGAGCGAGGTCACCACTCCCCCCGAGGAGGAAGGTTCCGGGTTCGAGGTCGTCTCGCCGATCGACCTGCCGCCGGGCGATGTCGACGACATGCGGGCAGTCCTGGAAGACAACCCGCTGGTCCACGGCAAGCTGCCGTCGATCACCACGTGCGAGCTCCCCGAGACTCCCATCTCCCCGACTCCCGAGCAGCTGCAGGCTGTGCTGGATGCGTCCTCCACCTGCTTGAACCAGATCTGGGGCACGGCGAGCTCGGACCGTGGGCTGCCCTGGTCAGGTCCCACTGTCGTGGTCTACACCTACCCGGACATCCCCGCGGATTCCGCGTGCGATTCGAGCTTCGAGGAGGACTTCCCTCGGATGTGCAACCTCGACAACACGGTCTACTGGCCCATCGGCTACGGCACCGCGCTCGACTTCCCCGATGCGGCGGACGTCCCGGGGGCCTACCTGTGGGATCTCGCCTTCATCTATCAGAACGCTGTGGGCTGGCAGAGCTCGATGTCCATCTACTACGGCACCATGCGGGACATGCTCGAGGACGGCACCGACGAGGAGCTCTTGAACGAGTCCTGGCGGCGCTACAGCCTGCAGATGCAGTGCGTGTCCTCCGCGGTCGCCATGCAGGTTCCGTCCGCGGCCGAGCCCACCCCGGCGCTGCGCGAAGCCCTCACCGATCCTGAGAGCTGGATCGAGGGAGAGCCCCCGTACAACATCTCGTCCGAGAACCGTGCGAAGTGGCTGGAGATCGGCTTCAACTCCGGCGGCGACCTCTCTGCCTGCAACACCTGGCTGGTCGATGCTGAACAGGTGAGCTGAGCCCGGGCGCGAGTCCGGCGGCAGGAGGACGATGAACAGCAGGGCCGACGGGGTCGACCCCTCCGGCGACGCCGACGCGACATCGGACGACGAGGACACGGTGCTGCGTCCGGCCCTCGACGAAGACACGGTGCTGCGATCAGCCCCCGATGAGGGCACCGTGCACCGCCCGCTTCTCGACGACGCCCCGACCGTGCAGTGGCCCGCCGGTCCCGGCTCCGGTGCAGCGGCGGGACCGGCGCCGTTGTTGTCGTCGTCGTCCGATTTCATCGATCGCGCACCCTTTGGTCGAGCCATCGTCCCCGATCACGCGCCGATCCAGCGCTTCGACCAGCGCCCCCGATTCGAGCCTCCGCCGTCGGCCCCTCCGGCTGCCTCACCGGCAGCCCCGCGGTCGGCCCCACCGGCGCCCACCCCGTCGGCCGCTGCCCAGCCCTCGCCCGGCGCACCCTCGCCACTGCGGCCACTACCGGCGCCACCGCCACCGCAGCCTCCGCCCGGGATCGACGCCACCACCGGGCCCAAGCCCCGCGGGCTGCTGATCCCGGCGATCGCCTTCGGCTGCGCGATGCTCCTGCTGCTGGGGATCGGCGGCGGGCTCACCGCGCTGTGGCTCACCGACCACGACGACGCCACGGCCCCCATGGCCCAAGACCCTCTGATGAACACCCCCGATGTCGACCCCGGGGTGTGGGCACCGCTCACGGAGGAGCAGGTCCCCGCCGGCAGTCCCGAGGAGCTCCAGCAGGTTCTCGCCGAGAATCCGCTGCTCGAGGCGCGGCTGCCGATCCCCGCGCAATGCGTCCTGCCGCCGGCCGCGGGAGGGATGCTGCCGGCCGAGGAGCTGCCGGGCTATCTCGAGGCGGGCGCGGGCTGCCTGGAGACGGTCTGGGCCGACGCCCTCGAGCCCGTGGGCATCGCCTTCGAGGCCCCGGACGTGGTCGTCTACACGATGGACACACTGCCGACGGACTCCGCCTGCCAGACCGCGAACTTCACCAAGACCGCCCCGGTGGTCTGCCATGACGACAACACCCTCTACTGGCCGGCCGCCTGGGATCCGGGGTTCTCGAACACCTCGGCCACGGAGGCTCCCAGCCTGTACATGTGGCACCTGGCGTACTCGTACACGATGTTCGCGCTGGCCGCAGCCGATATGGACGCCTACTACGGCGCGCTGCTGCTCGAGCTGGCCGACGCCCCGGAGCAGGCCGACGAGGTCCAGCGCCGGTACGCACTGCAGGTCTCCTGCCTCTCCTCGGCCGCGGCCTTCCAGCTGCCGCAGGGTATCCGCCCGGCCGAGCGGGTCGAGGATTTCGTGACCTCCGTCGAGGCGCAGGGTGAGCCTGTCACCGCGGGTGATCCCGCCCAAGAGTCGCGTGCCGCCTGGGTGGGCACCGGACGGGACAGCCGCGGGTCCCTCGGCGAGTGCTCGACCTGGTCGGCAGGCGCCGACGCTGTGGCCTGACCCTCACCCGGCATTTCTATGGCCAGCTCAGAACAGCGCCGGCTGCAGCGCCAGATCCAGTGCCGAGGGCGCGGTGCGGATCCGACGTGCGGCGTCGGCCGCGTAGCGTCGCTGCTCGGGCTGGTCCTCGTCCTCGCGGGAGTCCAGGCCGTGACGCCTCAGCAGCGGCCGAAGCCGCTGGGCGAGGTGCTTGCGGTACGCCGCCGGGGCGTAGGACGCGGTGCCGTAGAAGCGTCGGTACCCGGTGGCGAGCTCCGGGTGCTCCCGCTGGATCCACTCGAGGAACCACTCCTTCGCCCCCGGGCGCAGGTGCAGCGCGCCGAAGATGACGTGCGCGGCGCCGGCGCCGGCGATCTGGGCGAGGGCGTCGTCGAGCTGGGCGTCGGAATCCGTCAGCCACGGCATGATCGGCATGAGGAACACGGTGACTCGGAAGCCGGCGTCGGCCGCGGCGCGCACCGTCGCCAACCGCGCCGCAGTGGTGGGCGTGCCGGGCTCGACGGCCTTCTGCAGCGCGTCGTCGAACACGGCGATCGACATCGAGAGGTCCACCGGGACCCGCTCGGCGGCTGTCACCAGCTGCGGCAGGTCGCGGCGCAGCAGCGTGCCCTTGGTGAGGATCGACAGCGGGGTGCCGGAGTCCGCCAGGGCATCGATGATGCCGGGCATCAGCCGGTACCGCCCCTCGGCCCGCTGGTAGGGATCGGTGTTGGTGCCCAGTGCCACCAGGTCCCACCGCCAGGAGCGCTTCGCGAGTTCGGCTCGCAGCACCTCGGCGGTGTTGACCTTGACGATCACTTGTTGATCGAAGTCGGCGCCCGCATCGAGGTCGAGGTAGCGGTGGCTGCTGCGGGCGAAGCAGTAGACACAGGCGTGCGAGCAGCCGCGGTAGGGGTTCACCGTCCACTCGAAGGGCATCGAGCTCGCGGCGGGCACGCGATTCAGCGCGGACTTCGCGGTGACCTCGTGGAAGGTGACGCCCTGGAAGTCGGGGGTGGTCACGCTGCGCACGAGGCCCGACAGGCCCAGCAGCGCCGGGGACCGCTGCTGCTCGCCGGGCTCTTGGCCAATCTCCTGCCCACTCCATCGCATACCGCACAGTCGAACACGTGTTCGAGCTGGCGTCAAGGATCGATGGCACCGCTTAGCCTGGATCGATGGTGACCGACCCCGCTCCCCCAGCCGCTTCCGACCCGCAGACCGGCGCGTCTCCGAAGCCCGACCCCGCGCTGTACACCGCCCGGGTCGAGAACAGCGGAGGCACCTCTGGCCGGGTGCAGATCCGCGGAGCCTCCGCCATTGCGCTCGAGGCTCTGGCCGACGCCCCGGACGGGGCGGTCGCGCTGCCGACGGGTGGGCCGACGCCCACAGCGAAGGGGTTCAACCCCGAGCAGTTCCTGGCGATGGCCTGGAGCACGTGCCTCGGGGAGACGCTGCGGGTGGTGATGAACGCCCAGGGGCTCGAGCATCCCAGCCAGGTGAGCGTCGAGGTGGGGCTGCACCCTGACCCAGCCGGCGGCTACCGCTTCATACCCCGCGCCCTGGTGAGCATCCCGGGACTGGACCCGGACCAGGCCCAGCGACTGGTCGACGCCGCGCATGCCCGCTGCCCCGTCTCCAAGCTCCTGCGCGGGCAGGGCGTGCCGGTCGTCGAGCTGATAGTTCAACACTGAACGTGATGCAGCGCATAACCTTCTGACCTGCATGGTCGGTAGGCTGGGCCGACGATGATCGAGCTGCGGAATGTCACCAAGAGCTTCCCCCAGGGACGCTCCACGGCGACCGCGCTGAACGACGTCACCCTCACCATCGAAGACCGCGAGATGTTCGGCATCGTCGGCGAATCCGGCTCGGGCAAATCGACGCTGCTGCGGCTGATCAACCACCTCGAGGCCCCTTCTTCCGGAACCGTGCTGGTGGACGGGGAGGACCTCGGCGCCCTGTCCCCACGCGAGCTGCGGAAGCGCCGGCGCGGCATCGGCATGGTGTTCCAGCAGTTCAACCTGCTGGGCAACTCGACCGTCTTCGACAACGTGGCCCGACCGCTGCGGCTGCAGCGCCGCCGTGAGCGCGACACTGTGATGCAGATGCTCGAGTTCGTGAAGATGGCCGATCATCACCGCAAGCACCCCAGCCAGCTCTCCGGCGGCGAGAAGCAGCGCGTGGCGATCGCCCGGGCGCTGTCCACCCAGCCGGGGATCCTGCTGTGCGACGAGCCCACCTCGGCCCTGGACTCAGGGACCACCGAGGAGGTCATGGCCATCCTGCGTGATGTTCGCGACCGTTTCGGCACCACGATCGTGCTGGTCAGCCACGAGCTGGACGTCATCAAGTCCTCGTGCGACCGGGCTGCGGTGCTCGAGCAGGGCCGTCTCGCCGCTCTCACCGAGGTGACCCCGCCACCCCTGCAGGAACGGTTCGACTCCTACGCCGAGCGTGCCCGGGAGTTCCTGGGATGAGCGATCTGCTGGCACGCCTCGGCGAGTACCGCGGAGAGATCGTCCTCTCGATCCTCGAGACCGGGATCATGATGGTCAACTCCATGGTCGCGGCGGTGCTCGTGGGCCTCCCGATCGGGACCCTGCTCTACCTCGCCCGGCCCGACGGGCCCTACCCCCGGCTCTGGCTGCACCGACTGCTGAACGCCTATGTCAACGTGGTGCGCTCGGTGCCCTTCCTCCTGTTCGTGGTGGCGCTGATCCCGTTCACCCGCTGGCTGGTGGGGACGTCCTTCGGTACCACGGCGGCGTCGGTGCCGCTGGCCTTCGTCGCCGCCGCGCTCTACGCCCGCTTCTCCGAGCAGACCCTGCTGGATGTGCCCGAGCAGACCGTGGAGCTGGCCCGTTCGCTGGGCGCCGGGCCGCTGCAGCTGATCAGCCTGTTCCTGTTCCCCGAAGCCCGCTCCGGCCTGGTGCTGAGCCTGACCACGGTGACGATCTCGATGGTCAGCTACTCCACCATCATGGGCGTCGTCGGCGGCGGCGGCGTGGGCGACTTCGCGATCCGGTACGGCTACCAGACCTACGAATACGACCTGATGTACACGACGATCCTCATAATGGTCGTGTGCGTGATGGTCATCCAGGGAGCGGGCACCCTGCTTGCCCGCATCATCGACAAGCGGGCGCGCTGAGCGCCTCCTGACCAGGAACGAGACCCCCATGACGCGACACCTGTTCAACCGCCGCAGCTTCGCCCTGACCGCCCTTGCCGGGACCACCGCCCTGGCCCTTGCCGCATGCGGGGCAGGCGAGTCCGGCGGCGGCGAGGAGGACAAGGTCATCAAGGTGGCCTCCCACCTGCCGCCGATGACCGACGTGGTCACCCTCGCCGGCGAGGCCGCCGCCGAGGAGGGGTACACGATCGAGCTGGTGCAGGTCAGCGACAACGTCCAGTACAACCGGCTGCTGGCCGACGGCGAGGTCGATGCGAACTTCGCCCAGCACGAGCCGTACATGCAGGCGTTCAACGAGGCCCATGGCGCGAATCTGGTGCTGCTGGACGGGATCTACGACGCGAAGGTCGGCTTCTACGCCAAAGCCTTCGACGACATCGAGCAGCTCCCCGAGGGCGCGAAGGTCGCGATCCCCAACGATGCCTCCAACGAGGGCCGCGCGCTCGCGATCCTCGCAGGGCAGGAGCTGATCACCCTGCCCGAGGGCACCGGCTTCGAGGGCCGCGTGGGCGAGATCGTGGACAACCCCCTGTCCCTCGAGTTCGTGCAGATCGACCTGCTGAACCTCCCCTCCGCCTACGACGAGGAGGGCATGGCGCTGGTCTACAGCTACCCCTCCTACATCGAGAAGGTGGGCCTGACCCCGGCCGATGCGCTCCTGCTCGAGGAGCTCGTGGACCAGCGATTCACCATCTCCCTGATCGCACGCGAGGACAACCAGGACTCCGAGAAGATCCAGGTGCTGCGCCGGGCGATGACCAGCGACGCAGTGCGCAGCTTCCTCGAGGAGGAGCACAGCGCCACCCTGCTGCCCGCCTTCTGAACTGCCCGCGTCCTGAGAGGCGCGCAGCAGAGGGCCGCGCCCCGCGTTACTCGTCAGTACCCGCTCTGAACTGTCGCATCAGCCACGCCGTCACGACAGTTCGGAGGGGATACCCATGAGTAGCTGACGGAACGTCCGGCATGGGCTCGCCTCGCTCAGGGCTCAGGGCTCAGGGCTCAGGGCTCAGGGCTCAGGGCTCAGGGCTCAGGGCTCAGGGCTCAGGGCTCAGGGCTCAGGGCTCAGGGCTCAGGTTTCAGGACTCAGGTGTCGTCGCGCAGTCGCGAGCGCAGCAGGGCGAGCTCCTCCTCGCTCAGACCGCCCGAGCGGAGATATGCCGCCGCGCCGCCGCGGGCGTCCACCTCGGCGAGCGCAGCCTCGATCGCAGAGGCCGGGGTGGAGACCATGAGCTGCTCGATCTCCGGCAGCGGCGGGATACCGGCCCGGCGCATGCCCTCGAGCATGCGGTCCGCCCAGGGTCCGGTGAGCTCGGACTGGCTGCGGGTGTAGTCGGCGATGATGGCCTCGCGCTCGACCCCGGCGGCCGCGAGCAGGAGCGCGATCGCGATGCCGGTGCGATCCTTGCCCGCGGTGCAGTGCAGGAGCACGGCCCCGTGCGGCGAGCCCGAGGCCCCGGGGGCCGCGACCGTGCGAGCACAGTCTGCGAACACCGCTGCTCCGTGCGCGAGCATCGAGGTGTAGAGCGCGGCGAGGGTGGGGATCTGCGCGCGGAGCTCCTCGCGCAGCTCCGCGCTGGGCTCCGGGCTGGACCCGGCCTGCTCTGACAGCTGCGCCATCGCGGCCACAGACCCTTCCGCCATCTGCGCGATCGCACCCTCGAGGAGGGGGCGCTCCAGGACGCGGATCTCCCCCGAGGACGGCAGCCGGTTCGGCGCCGCCGCCCGCTCCTGCGGCGTGCGGAGGTCGACCACGCACCCGACGCGTTCGAGCAGGGCGACGCCCTCATCGGTGAGCGTGGCCAGGGCATCGGAGCGCAGCAACACGCCGGCGCGCACGGTGCCACCGCCGACGAGCGGCAGCCCGCCCACGTCCCGCGCGTTGAACGCCCCGGGGAACATGCTGGTCATCGCGTCGCCTCACCTCCCCTTCTCGGCAGATCTCCTGCCGCTCGTTCCTCGCAGCACGTCGATCAGCCAAGCGTCGCGGGGCGCTGCCAGGCCTCGCCGCGCACGTGCTCATCGAGGAAGCCGAGGAAGGTCTCGTACCAGACCTGCGCGTTGCCGCGGCCCTGGATCCAGTGGCCCTCGTCGGGGAAGTACAGGTAGCGGTGCTGGGTGCGGCCCTCGGCGTCCCGTGGTGTGGCCGAGAACTCGTGCAGGTCGTACCAGAGGGCGTGGCCCTGAGCGATCGGGACCCGGTAGTCCTTGTCCCCATGGATCACGAGCATCGGTGCGACGATCTCGCCCACGAAATTCTTGGGGTTGTACAGGGCGTTCTGCTCCCGCATCGGGCGCTCCCAGCCGGAGTTGTCGGTGGTGTGGCCCATCGTGTCGGTGTCCCACAGGGAGGCGTGGGTGACGATGCAGCGGAAGCGGTCGCCGGTGTGCCCGGCCACCCAGTTGGCCATGTAGCCGCCGTAGGAGCCGCCGGCGAAGGCGGTGCGCTCGGAGTCGATGTCATCCCGCGCCACGGTGACGTCGGTCAGCGCCATGATGTCGGTGTAGGGGGCGCCGCCCAACTCGTGCTGGCCGCGGTCGATCATCGCCTGGCCGTAGCCGGTGGAGATCGCCGGGTCCGGCAGCAGCACCGCATATCCGGCCGCGACGAACGGGTTCGGGTTCCAGCGGTAGGTCCAGGCGTTCCAGGACCCCCACGGGCCGCCGTGGGCGAAGACGACCAGCGGGTGCGGGCCCTCCCCGTCGGGCAGGCGCAGCCAGGCGCGCAGGTCGGTGCCGTCCTCGGCGGTGGCGCTGACCTCGGTGAGGGTGCCGACGGGGTCGACGGCGTCGGCCGGGTTCGGCAGCGCGTGGACCTCCCCGGTGGCCGGGTCGATGCGCACCGGGTACGGGGCGACGGCGATCCCGGAGGCGGAGGCGATGATCGCGCCTCCTGCCACGGAGGCCGCGGAGAAGGCGAGGTCCTGCTCCGGCCCGCCCGCGAGTCGGCGTGGGGCGGGATCTGCGACCCCGCCGATCCAGACGGAGCCGCGGCCCTGGTCGTCACTGGTCGCGATCAGCGTCGTCTCGTCCAGCCAGATCGGATCCACCCAGTGGTCCAGCTCCGGCCACACTTCGGTGGAGGTGCCGGTGGCCAGATCCAGGAGCTCGACAGCGCCCGAGAGGGTCGCCTGCTGCGTCCAGGTGCGCGAGCGGCCGATGAGGGCGTGGGTGCCGGCCGGGCTGAACTCGCCGGGGTCGTACTCGACCTCCGCGGTCGCCTCGCGCAGGAGCCGCGGCGGCTGCGCGCCGATCAGGTCCAGCAGGTAGAGATCGGGCGTGCCGAGCAGGTCTCCGCGGGAGTCCTGCATCGCTGCGAGCGCCCGGGTGCCCTCGCGGTCCACCGTCCAGCCGAGCAGACGCCCGGCGGGCATCGTGACGTGGCGGAAGTGCAGCAGCTGCGTGGCCGGGGCGTCCTCCGCGGCGCCGGCGCCATCAGATGCAGCAGCTTCGTCAGCCCCGGACGCAGGCGTGGTCCCCGGTGCTGGCGTGGCCTCGGCCCAGGCGAGGTCCTCGGGCAGCGCGGCGATCGCGAGCACGGGGCGGGTGGGGCCGAGGTCGTGGTCCCAGTAGCGGGTGGGGAAGCCGGAGTGGAGCGCGGCGGTGACCTTGGCGTCCTTCCGCTTCGTGCTGAGGGCGGCGTGCTCGGTCTCGTCGGCCGCTTGTGAATGCACTTCGAGCTCGGCGATCAGGTGACCGCCAGCGGCTTTCAGGCCGCCGAAGCCGCCGGCGCGGGAGGCGAGCTCGCGGGCCTCGCCCCGCACGGGCAGCGCCCACAGCTGGGCATCGTCGGCCTCGTCACCGTCCTCGCCCACCCGCTTGGCGGTGAAGAAGGTGGTGCCGTCCTCGGCGGCGGCGATCGCCCCGATGGAGGCGCTGCCGCGGGTCAGCGGGAGGATGCGATCACCGTCGAGCTCCACGAGGGAGCTGCGATATCCGGTGCCCTTGGCGTCCGGGGCGGACATCTTGGCGAGGATCCTGCCTCCGTCGGTGGTCTCCAGGCCCGCGAGCCGGCGGGCGTCCAACAGGGCGTCGATGGTCTCTCGTGTCATGAGACGCCATCCTGCCACCGTTTGCACGCCAGGGCACGAGGAACCGCGGGCCCCGCCCTACTACCTCACCCCTCTACCCCATCCCTCTGCCCCACTCCTCTGTGCGCCTGGGGCCGGAGAGGCGACCACGGTCACCCGGTCTTGCACCCCCGAACAATCTAGTTTAATCTTGAACCATCGCCCGGGGAAGTCGTAGCAAGATGACACAAGCACACCACTCCCCGGCACCGAGACCTACCGCGAGGAGCGCCCACCATGCAGTTCGGAATCTTCACCATCGCCGACATCACGCCGGACCCCGTCACCGGCAGGATCCCTACCGAGAATGAGCGCCTGATGTCCATGGTGGAGCAGGGCAAGCTCGCCGAGCAGGTGGGCCTGGACGTGTTCGCGATCGGCGAGCACCACAACCCTCCGTTCGTGACCTCCTCCCCCACCACCACGCTGGCCTACGTCGGCGCGCAGACCGAGAAGATCATCCTCTCCACCGCGACCACGCTGATCACCACCAACGACCCGGTGAAGATCGCCGAGGACTACGCGATGCTGCAGCACCTCACCGGGGGCCGTGTCGATCTGGTGATGGGGCGCGGCAACACCGGCCCGGTCTACCCCTGGTTCGGGCAGGACATCCGTAAGGGCGTCGAGATCGCGATCGAGAACTACGACCTGCTGCGTCGGCTGTGGACCGAGGATGTCGTGGACTGGGAGGGCCAGTTCCGCACCCCGCTGCAGCAGTTCACCTCCACTCCGCGCCCGCTGGACGGCGTCGCGCCCTTCGTGTGGCACGGCTCGATCCGCTCCCCGCAGATCGCCGAGCAGGCCGCGTACTACGGCGACGGATTCCTGCACAACAACATCTTCTGGCCGATGTCCCACACCAAGCAGATGGTGCAGCTGTACCGCGAGCGCTACGAGCACTACGGCCACGGCAAGGCCCACCAGGCCTATGTGGGCCTCGGCGGCCAGGCCTTCATGCGCAAGAACTCCCAGGACGCGATCAACGAGTTCCGCCCCTACTTCGACAACGCCCCGGTCTACGGCGGCGGCCCGTCGATGGAGGACTTCACCGCGCAGACCCCACTCACCGTCGGCTCCCCCGAGCAGGTCATCGAGCGCTACCTGACCATGGCGGACAACGTCGGCGACTACCAGCGCCAGATGTTCCTCATGGATCACGCCGGCCTGCCGCACAAGACCGTGATGGAGCAGATCGAGCTGCTGGGCACCGAGGTCGTGCCGGTGCTGCGCCGCGAGCTCGAAGCCCGCAAGCCCGCGGATGTCCCCGAGGCACCCACCCACGCCGCTCGCGTGGCCGCCGCCGCCGCGAAGGATGGCGCCTTCGACGACTCCTACAGGTTCGAGACCGGCGACAACTGGACGGGCCTGCGCGCCGAAGACGCCCGCAGCTGACCCCGCCCGGCCCACTCATCCCGCCCTGCTCCCAGAGAGGATCACCCCATGACCCGCACCTTCCGCCTCGTCGCCCTCACGGCCGGGCTCTCCACCCCGAGCTCCACCCGGATGCTCACCGACCAGCTCTCCCGCGAGGCGGCAGCGGCGCTGGGCCGCGATGGCAGCCGGGTCGAGGTGACCACCGTGGAGCTGCGCGAGCACGCCCACGACATCACCGACGCCCTGCTCACCCGCTTCCCGAACGAGCGACTGTCGATGGTGATCGAGCAGGTGCGTGCCGCGGATGCGGTCATCGCCGTCACGCCGGTGTTCAACGTCGGCCCCTCGGGCCTGTTCAAGACCTTCTTCGACGCCGTCGACATGGAGCTGTGGAAGGACAAGCCGGTGCTGCTCGGTGCGACCGCCGGCACCGCCCGCCACTCCCTCGCGATCGACTACGCGATCCGCCCGATGTTCAGCTACCTGAAGGCAGAGGTGGTGCCGACGGCGGTGTTCGCGGCCTCCGCGGACTTCGGTGCGGACACCGAGGGACAGGCCGACGGGCAGCCGCTGGCCGTGCGGGTGCGTCGGGCCGCCGGCGATCTCGCGATCATGCTGCGCGCCGGTGTCGGTGGAACCGCTCCGCAGGGTGAGGCAGACAGCGCATCGGCGACGGATGGTGCCGACGAGAGCACCGGGCTCGCGCTGGATGCCGAATTCTCCGACTTCGTGCCGATGGGCAAGCTGCTCGGCCGCGGCTGAGAGCGGCCGGCGCTCGGTTTCGGTGTCACCCGGATCGGGATCCTCCGCCGCGAGGACATGCGCGTCCTCTCGACCTACGTCGTGAAGGTGGCGCTGCCGGCGCTGGTCTTCGTGAACGTGGTGGGCCGCTCCCTCGGAGACATCTTCAACCCGACGTACCTGCTCACCTACGCGATCGCCGCGATGGCGATGGTGGGCCTGGCCCGGGCCTGGAACAGCGCCCGCCGGGTACGACCGGTGCGGGCCGCCACGCTCTCCATCGCGGTCAGCGCCACCAACAACGGCTTCGTCGGGTTCCCGATCTTCCTGCTCCTGATCCCCGAGGTGGCGGGGCTGGCGATCGGGATGGACATGATGGTCGACAACATCCTGATCATCCCGCTGGCGATCGCACTGTTCGAATCCTCGACGGGCCAGGAGAAGAGCTGGGGCCGACGCCTCAGCGGCACCCTCCGCGGCGTGGTCACCCACCCGATGGCGCTCGCGATCGCCGCCGCGCTCGCCTTCACCGCACTCGGGATCGGGGTCCCGGCGCTCGTGGACCCGGCGCTAGAGCTGGTGGCCGGCTCCTCCTCCGCCGTCGCGCTGTTCTCGATCGGCGGCATGCTGGTAGGGATGAACCTGCACGGCCAGCGGGCGGATCTCGCGGCGGCTGTGAACGGCAAGCTCCTGATCATGCCGGCGATCGCCGTGGCCCTGGTGCTCGTGCTCCCGCTGCTGGGGCTGCCGGCACTGACCCCCGAACAGCGGGTCGCAGCGATCCTCACCACCGCACTGCCGTCGATGGCGATGGCGGCCGCACTCGGGGAGCAGTACGGCGAGGGCGAGTTCGGCGCCTCGACCATGATGCTCTCCACGGTCCTGTCCTTCGTCACGCTCTCCCTCTGGCTGCTGGCGCTGAGCGCCGTCGGCTGGCTGTGACGGTCTGACGGGCGGGGTGCCGCGGTCTCAGTCGTCGTCGTCCGCGGACTGGGGTGAGTCCGGGGAGTCGGCGCTCTGCGCGGAGACCGGCGAGGGAGCCGACTGCACCGTCTTTTTCGGAGCGGGCGCCTTCTTCGTGGTCTCCTTCGAGGTCTGCTTCGGGGTCTGTTTCGTGGTCGACGGCTTCGGCGCCTCGGGAGCCCGCTGCGTCGTGGTCTTCTGGGCCGGGGCCGGCGACTGCGCCGAAGGGGCGGAGAGCGCAGAGACCGCGGTGACCGCAGGCATCGCCGAGATCGGGGACAGCGGAGATCCGGCGGAGCTCAGCGTCTCCACCGCTGGAACCTGCTGCGGGGAGGGCACCTGAGCAGCGGACCCGTCCGAGCCGGCCAGCTCGTCCGGTGCGCGCTCGATGGCCAGGTCCGCAGCGTCGGCGACGGACTGCTCGGAGGGATCCCCGACCGACGCAGGATCCGCGACCGACGCGTCGGCGCCCGCAGTGCCGATCCCGGGCCCCTCCGTGGGCATCGAGGCACCCCCGGCGACCAGGGCATAGGCCACGCCGGGCACCAGCACGGCGGCGCTGGTACCCGCCACCACGGTCCAGATCGTCTTCTTCCTCATGCGTGCGCTCCTCGCTTAGCCCGCCCGCTGCCGGGCCCTCATCGTGCTCCGCAGTACAGCGGCCGTCGATGAGACCGCGGACAGACCTTCATGAGAGACCTCTCATGGTCGGGCGGAGGAGGTCAGCCGACGAACGGATAGACTCCCCAGGATGGCAATCGCTTTCCCTCAGCTCTCGTCCAACCAGGAGGGACCATGATCCGCCCCGGACTCTGCTCCGTCACCTTCCGAGACCTCGACGTCGAAGCCGTGATCGGCCACGCCCAGGCCGCCGGGCTCGAATGCATCGAATGGGCCGGAGACGCCCACGTCCCACCCGGCGACGCCGCTGCAGCCCGGCGCGCACGGGAGCTCACCGAGCAGGCAGGGCTCGCCGTCGCCTCCTACGGCTCCTACCTGCGCTTCGAAGGATCCGATGACGAGGCCCGCGCAGAGGGCGACGCGGTGATCATCGCCGCCCGGGAGCTCGGCGCTCCCCGGATCCGGGTCTGGGCGGGTCGCACCGGTTCCGCTGACGTCCCCGCTGAGGGGCGGGCCCTGATCACCCGTCGCATCCAACAGTTCGCCGACCGCGCGGCGGAGCACGGCATCGACGTCGGCCTCGAATTCCACGGTCGCACGCTGACCGACGAGATCGGCTCGACCCTGCACCTGCTCGAGGAGATCGACCGCGACACCGTGCTCTCGTACTGGCAGTCCCATCAGGGGATGGCCGCCCCGGAGGCGCTCGAGACGCTCCGCCAGGTGCTCCCCCGCACCTCCACCATCCACGCGTTCTCGTGGTGGCCCACGAATGAGCGCCTGCCGCTCTCCCAGCGCGCCGAGCTGTGGCGGGACGCGTTCGCGATCCTCGCCACGGAGGGCTCCGACCGCGACGCACTGCTCGAATTCGTCCCGGCGGATGATCCTTCCCTGCTCGGCCGTGAGGCGGACACACTGCGCCAGCTGATCGAGGCCGGAGAGGCGGCCGCACGATGAGGGCGCTGCTGGCGATGCCCGTGAGCCTGCCGCAGCGGATGTTCGACGCCGCCCAGCTGGCGCGGCTGCGCGAGTTGGCCGAGATCGACACCGCGCGCGCCGTCCCCGACCTCGCCGACGCCCCCGATGCGGTGCTGGCGGAGGTGGAGGTGCTGATCACCGGCTGGGGCTCGCGCCCCGTCGACGCCGCGGCCCTCGCCCGCCTGCCGCGACTGCGGGCGATCGTCCACACCGCCGGGACGGTGCGTCATGTCGTCACCGATGCCGTCTGGGAGAGAGGCGATGTGGTGGTCACCTCGGCGACCGAGGTGAATGCGGTGCCGGTCGCGGAGTTCACCCTTGCCCAGATCCTGCTGGCGGGGAAGCGTTCCCTCGCTCAGGAGCACCGTTACCGGGGCGATCGTGCGCCGCGCCTGGCGGCCCTCTCAGCGCCCGAGATCGGCAACTACGGCGCCGTCGTCGGCCTCATCGGCGCCTCGCGCATCGGCGTGCTGGTCGCTGAACACCTGCGGCCTTTCGACCTCGAGGTGCTCATCACCGACCCCTTCGTCGATGCCGCGACCATCTCCGCGCTCGGCGCGACAAAGGTGGAGCCGGAGGAGCTGTACTCCCGCAGCGATGTGGTGAGCCTCCATGCCCCGGATGTCCCCACCACCCAGGGCATGGTCAGCCGCGAGCTGCTCGCGCTGATGCGGGACGGCACCACCTTCCTCAACACCGCACGGCCCGCGCTGGTGGATCTGGACGCGCTGCGCGACGAGGTGGTCTCCGGGCGCCTCGCCGCGGTGCTCGACGTGCACGACGATCTCGCCGCTGACGACCCGCTCTGGGACGCCCCGCTGGCCTCGATCACCCCGCATATCGCCGGCTCGCAGGGCAATGAGCTGCATCGGTTGGGCGAGGCGGCGCTCGAGGAGATCCGGCGTCTCGGCGCCGGGGAACCACCGCGATATCCGGTCGATGCCTCTCGCCGGGACATCTCCGCATGACGGCTCCACCTGACAGCTCCGTCTGACAGTTCCGCCTGGCACCTCCCGGGGAATCTCACCCTCACCATCCACGACTGGAGACCATCGGGCGGTGCGAGGCGTCGTTATGCTTGTCCGATTCGGGGACAGCGTTTCCCAGTCCCCCTCCAGCCCATGACAGACCCTCAGCAGAAGGAGTCCAGATGCCCGCCGTGCGCCTCAGCGACGTCGCCCAGGACGCCGGGGTCTCCCTGGCCACCGCCTCTCGTGTGCTCAACGGCTCCACCCGCGTGCCGGGGAAGGCCGTCGCCGACAAGGTGAAGGCCTCCGCCGAGAAGCTCGGCTATGTCGCCAACGCCCAGGCGCAGGCGCTCGCCCGCTCCCGCTCGGGCCTGATCGGTCTGGTGGTGCACGACATCGCCGACCCCTACTTCTCGACCATCGCGCGCGAGGTCCAGCAGCAGGTGTTCGCCTCCCAGTCGCAGGTGCTGCTCACCCAGACCGACCGTGAGATCGACACCGAGATCCGGGCGCTGCGCTCCCTGCTCGCCCAGCAGGTCGATGCGCTGGTGCTGGTGGGCTCGCACCGCTACGGCACCGAGTCCGACGCCGCCATCGGCAATCTGCTCCAGGGCTTCGAGCGCAACGGCGGCAAGGTGGTGGGCCTGGGCCAGTCGCTGGGCGTGGGCCGCACCATCGTGACGGACAACGCCGCAGCGTCCCATGAGCTGGCCACTGCCCTGGTCGTCGAGGGACATCGACGGTTCGCGGTGGTCGAGGGCATCGCCGGGATCCCGTCGGCCGGGGACCGCACCGGCGGCTTCGTCGCCGCGCTCACCGAGGCCGGCATCGAGCCGGAGCTCAGCACCGCTGCGGACCTCACCCGCGACGGCGGCTATCAGCTCGCCGAACGGATCCACGACCACCTGCTCTCCTCGCCCGGCCCCGCGGACTCGCCGCTGTGCGTCTTCGCCCCGGCGGACGTCATGGCCCTCGGCGCGCTCGGCGAGCTGCGCCGCCGCGGCGTGGACGTGCCCGGGCAGGTCGCGGTCGCCGGCTTCGGCGGAGTCCCCGGGGCGGCCGACGCCAACCCGATCCTCACCACCATCGCGCTGCCGCTGGCCGAGATGGCGCGGCAGGCCGTGGAGTGGGCGCTCGAGCCGGCAGCGGCGAAGGACGCCCCTCCCGCGGACCACCCCCACGAGGTGCGTGTGCGCGGCGACGTGCTGCTGTGCGAGTCCACGGCGCTGGGTGCTGTCGCCGGCTGAGCGGCCGACCGCGTCCCGGTGACGAGACGACGAAGCTCGCCCTCGAAGCAGGTCGTGCGGTCTATGCGCACCTGTTCAGGCCTGACGTGCTGCGCACCGCACCTCCGTGAGCATGCGCGGGAAAGGCGGGCGGGAGCCGCGGCGCATCAGGACGTGCGCAGCGCGGGCTTGATCGACCAACGCGTGTTGGCCCACACCACGTAGAGGACCAGCGAGGACGCCAGCGCCCAGCACAGGATCGGCTGCCAGATCAGCCCGAGCAGCCCGATCCCCAGGACCAGCAGGCTGAGCAGCGTGAGCGGGAAGCTCCGCAGCATGGCGTAGCCCGCCGTACGGGCGAGCACCAGGGGCCCGGCGTCCGCTCTGTCGCTGACCAGTGCGCAGACCCCGAAGGCCATCATCAGGCTGAGCAGCGCCGCGATCAGCAGTGCGGGCGCGGCCATCAGCCCCCAGCTCTGCTCGAGCACCCATTGCGCATCGACCACCAGTACCAAAGTCGCCGCCATCGGCAGGGCCGTGGAGCGCAGCACCTTCGGTGCCGTGGTGCGCAGCACCCGCAGCATCGGGCGCAGCATCTCCTGTTCGGAGCAGCCGTCCCACCAGGAGTGCGGGCCGTCCTGCGCCTCGCCGCCGGGCCCGTCGCCCGGCCCCTGGCTGACGTGGAACACCGGAGCGTCCCGGAAAACGCAGAAGCCGACGGTGATGATCGGCATCGCCAGATACAGCGCCAGGATCAGCGCTGGCGTCGCGGAGAGCGGGTTCGCTGCCAGCACGCAGAGCAGCACCAGGGGCAGCGCCCCGAGCATCAGCGCCGCGTTCAGCCGCAGCGCCCCGAACAGGAATCCCGCGATCATCGACCAGGTCTGTGCCGCATGAGTGCTGGCCGGCGGTGCGTCGGGCCGCCTGGAGCCAGAGCGTCGCTGCATCGTGCGGATGCCGCTCACCCCTTGAGCCCGGAGGTCGCGATGCCCTGCACGAAGTGCTTCTGGCCGATCGCGAAGACGATCGCAATGGGCAGCACGGACAGCACGGAGCCGGTCATGATCGCGGCGTAGTCCGCGTTGTACTGGCCGATGAAGGTCTTCAGGCCGAGCTGGATCGTCCACAGGTCCGGGCTGCGCAGGTAGATCAGCGGGCCCATGTAGTCGTTCCACGTATTGGTGAAGGTGATGATCGCGAGCGCCGCGATCGACGGCACGGACAGCGGCAGCATGATCCGCCAGTAGATCCCGAACTCGGAGACCCCATCGATCCGGGCTGACTCAGAGAGCTCCTCCGGGATCGTGTCGTAGAACTGCTTCATCAGGAACACTCCGAAGGCACCGAAGGCCTGCAGCAGGATGATCGACAGGCGGGTGTCGGAGAGCCCCATCGCGGACAGCATCTTGAACTGCGGGATCATGTACGCCTGCCACGGCACCGCGATCGTGCCGATGTAGACCAGGAAGAGGATGTCGCGCCCGGGGAAGCGGATCCTGCTGAAGCCGTAGGCGGCGAACGATCCGGTCACCACCTGCAGGGTCGTCACGGCCACCGACAGGATGATGGTGTTCATCAGCCAGGTCGACATGTCCGCCTTGGTCCAGATGTCGAGGTAGTTGTGCCACTGCCATTCCTGCGGGAACCAGGTGATCGGGGCGGTGAACACCTCGTTGTTGCGCTTGAGAGAGGACAGCACCATCCAGGCGAACGGGAGCAGGACCAGCACTGAGGCGAGGCCGAGCATCACGTAGCGCAGCAGTCGCGCGAACCGGCGCAGCGGGCGGTCGGGCTTGGTGCGGAGCGGGGCCCGCTCGGCAGCTGAGGTGCCGGCGGAGGTGGGCGCCAGGGCGTCGATCGTGCTCATGGCTCACCGCTCCTTTCTGCGGTTGTAGATGAACTGGGTGATGGTCACGACCATGCACAGTCCGAAGAGGACGAGAGACACCGCCGAGGCATAGCCGAAGTCGTTCCGCTCGAAGCCCATGCGGTAGATGTACTGCGAGAGCACGAGCGTCGAGGTGCCCGGGCCGCCGTTGGTCATCACGAGGATCAGGTCGAGCACCTTGAAGCTGCCGATGGTGAGCATCACCGTGACGAAGAAGGTCGTCGGCCGCAGGGTCGGGATGGTGACGTTCCACAGGCGCTGGAGCCAGTTGGCACCGTCCATCTTCGCTGCCTCGTGCAGCTCCGGCGGGACCGCCTGGAGCCCGGCCAGGAACAGCAGCATGTAGTAGCCGGTCTCGCGCCAGATGCTCACGACGATCACCGCTGGCATCGCCCAGGTGCTCGAGGTGAACCAGTCCGGAGGGTTCTCCAGGCCGATGAATCGCAGGAACTGGTTGATCGGCCCGAACTCCGGGGAGAACAGCATGTTCCAGACCTGCGCCACCGCGACGATCGAGGTGAAGTAGGGGAAGAAAGCGGCGGAGCGGAAGAACGCGCGACCACGCAGCTTCTGGTTGAGCAGCATCGCGAGCCCGAGCGAGAGCACGAGCGTGACCGGGATGTGCACGCCGGCGTAGTACAGCGTGTTCAGCAGCGCCGTCCAGAAGGTCTTGTCACCGATCAGCCGCCGGGCGTTGTCCAGGCCCGTGAACTGCGGCGTCCCGAAGGCGGTCCATTTCGTGAAGGCGATGTAGAACAGCGCGAGTACGGGCCCCAGGGTGAGCAGCCCGAAGCCGAGGAAGTTGGGCAGGATGAAGGTCCAGCCCGAGAGGGTCCGACGGCGGCGAATCGCGCTCTGGCGCAGGCGCTGCCCGCGCCGCTGACCGGGCGGATCCATCCGGTCAGCAGCAGGATCTGCGGTCAGCGTGGACATGTGTTCACCTCCCGCGGGGCGAGTCCTGCGCGCGTCGTGTCCGCCATCAGCCGACCAGGCCCTCGTTCGCGAGCTGCTCCTCGACCGCGGTCAGGGCCTCATCGACCGGCGTGGAGCCGGTGAGGATCTCCGAGTGGGTGTCCTCGAGGATGGTCTGGATGTCGTTGGTGAACTCGCCGACGGGGTTCTCGGGCCGGGTGTCGTTGTTCTGGAAGGCCGCCTTGGATCCTTCATCCTCCGGCATGCCCTCGAGGCCGAAGATCGTCTCGACCACCGCGTCGGAGAAGTACGAGGGCGCGATGCCGATTCCGGCAAGAGCCTGGGAGCATTCCTCCGAGACCACGTATTCGAGGAACGACTGGGCGGCCTCGAGCTTCTCCCCGGTCAGGGCGGCGTTGATCGCGAGGGAGGTGGGGTCGCCGAAGGTGACCGGGTTCTCCACCGTCGAGGAGTCGAGCTGCGGTACCGGTGCCAGTCCCCAGTCGAAGACGTCCGCGTCCCCGCTCTCGCGCTGGGCCAGCAGGGTGGCGATGTACCAGGAGCCCATCAGCGTCATCGCCGCCTTCTGGGTGCCGAACTGCGCCTGGTACGCGAGGGACTGGGACTGCGCGGTCGAGAAGGTCTCGGTGAAGCCTGCGTCCTGCATCGCCAGCGCGCGCTCGTAGTACGGCGCGAAGAAGCCGAGATCCCCGGAGCTGAGCTCCGCGCCCTCCGTCTGCGCGAGAGCGAATCCCTGCACGACGGACTTCCAGGTGTGGTGGTAGGTGCCCTTGGCGGGGGTGTCGGTACCCGCCAGACCCTCGGTCAGCTGCTGTGCGGCCTCGGCGTAGTCATCCCAGGTCCAGGTGCCGTCGGGGTGGGAGACGCCGGCCGCGTCGAACAGCTCCTTGTTGTAGTAGATCACCCAGGAGTCCTGCCGGTACGGCAGGGCGAAGACACCGTCGTCGACGGTGAGGTGCTCGAGGTTGATGTTCCCATCCCCGGACAGGGACTCGGCGAGGGAGGAGACGTCGGCGAGAGCGCCGTTGCTCATGAGGTAGTGGTACGGCTGGAGGTTCTTGACCGGGAACACGTCGGGCGCGGACTCTGCGGACAGGTCGGTGGTCAGCTGGGTCTCGTAGTCGTCGGCGCTGTATTCCTTGATCACCACGACGACATCGCTGTTGACCGCCTCGAATCCTTCCTTGAGAACGGTGAACTCCGGGGTGGAGTCGATCGACCAGCCGGCCATCGTCAGCTCGATCTTGCCGTCCGCATTGCGGGCGTCGCCGCCTCCCCCTCCACAGGCGCTGAGCGCTGCGACAGGGGCGGCGACCGCGGCTGCGGCGAGCAGGGAACGGCGAGTAGGGGTGAACGTCATCGGTCTGTCCTTCCAGTGATGCCCGGGGCACCGGCTCCAACGGTGAAGCCTCCGCCTCGGGCGTGCAGGGATCGAAGGTGCTGCGGCACCGCCTCCGGCACCGCCGACCTCGGCGGGGCGCAGCGACTCTCGATCCATCAGAGCCCGCGGTGCGATCTGGCCCAGAGTCAACAGGATCACTTCTGTGCTGTCAAGCGCTTTCCTTATTCCTTATGATCCATTATGTTCTTTTATGATCACCACACCGCCGGTGTGGCACCGTGGCCCCCACAGGCGCCGAAGGAGGACTGAACCGATGAGCACTGCACTCCCGGACAGCAGACGGTTCGCGATCCTCGAGCGGGTCGCCCGCGACGGAGAGGTGCGCGTCACCACCCTCGCCGAGGACCTCGGGGTCTCCCCGATCACCGTGCGGCGTGACCTGGCCCGGCTCGCGCAGGAACAGCTCATCGAGCAGGTTCACGGTGGAGCCCGGCGCACCGCCGGGACCCCGGCGAGCACACTCGGTGACGCCGCTGGACCCGCTGGATATGCCACCCAGGCCACCCTGGCGATGGTCGCCCCGTCCCTGCAGTACTACTGGCCCACGATCGTCAGCGGTGCTCGTCACGCCGCCTCGGAGCATGGGGCCAGGCTGCTGGTCCAGGCATCGTCCGCCAGCGCTGAGGACAACCTGGCGGTGCTCGACCAGCTCACCGCGGATCCCAGCATCGATGCCCTGATCCTCGCCCCTGACCTGCGCTCCGGTGCGGCCAGCGAGCGACTCCTCGAACGCCTGCAGGGCGTCCAGCTCCCGGTGGTCCTCGCCGAACGGAGCATGCACGCCTTCAGCGTGCACGGGCGCAGCTTCGACTCCGTGCGCACGGATCACGCCAGCGGTGCCGCCATGGCGCTCCGCCACCTCCGGGAGCTCGGGCACGAGCGCGTGACGATGCTGTGCGACCCCTTCAGCCCGACCCGGCCCCTCCTCGAGCAGGGGTTCGAGCGCGCCTCGACCGAGCTCGGATTCGATGCACGGCACACCCACACCGGCACCATCGACACCCACGGGAACTCCCCGTTCGAGGCGATTGATGCGTTCCTGGACCGGTGCCGGGAACAGGGGACGACGGCCGCACTGATCCATTCCGACGAAGCCGCCCTGCTCGTGCTCCAGCATGCTCAGCGGCGCGGCTGGTCGGTGCCCCACGACCTCTCGATCGTCTCGTATGACGACGAGCTCTCCGAGCTGGCGCATCCTCCGCTGACGGCGGTGGCCCCTCCCAAACAGGCCCTCGGTGAGCGCGCGGTGCTGCTCGCACTGGGTCGGCTGCGCCAGCCCGACTGTCCGATCGAACGGGTCGAGCTCCTCCCCTCCCTGCGCACCCGATCCTCGACCGCGGCCCCGAGACCGGCGATCGGTCGCTGACGCCTCACGTCACGGACGTCTCACCTCACTGACGTCGCACCTCACTGAGCCGGACCGTCACCGCGGCGCATCGCTCCCGGCGGAGCGCACCGTGACCGTCGCCGTCCCGGCATCAGCAACGGTCAGGCGCAGGCGGTGCACCGCTGCTCCCCAGGAGGCGGCGAGCAACGGGTCCTCGATCTCCCGGCGCTCGAGCGTCCCGCTGCCGAGCGCGGGGGCCCAACGGATCTCGGCGAGCGCCCCGGACGGAGCACGCACCAGCAGCAGGCCGGGGCGGTGGTCGATCGGGTCGCCGGCGATCACGTGGTTCAGCACCACGTCAGGAGCGGCAGGGACGGCAGGGGCGTCCGGGTCGGACTCACCCTCGGCGGGGCCGACGGGGTCCAGGAGCCAGGCATCCTCGATACGCACCTCGGCGCCCGGTTCCGACCCTCGATCCAACGAGACACTCCGGCGGTAAGAGCGCAGACCGGCCTCCGCCGGGTACGCCGCTGCGAGCTCCAGCTCGAGCGTCGAGGTCGCCCCGGAGCCCTGGTCGCCCGACGCCGACGGACCCGGCCGTGCGGTCACCTCGCGGGCGCGGTACTCGGGGCCGACGCCCTGCTGGCGCCCCCGGATCTCGGGCAGGTTGTGCCAGGAGCTGGTCATGGTCCAGATCTCATAGCGGCGATCGGTGAAGGTCAGCGCGGTGTAGGTGGGTTGGCCGAGGTCGATCAGCACCGGGGAGCCGTCGAGAGCGACCAGATAGGAGCCCACATCGAGGTGGTTATGGGCCTCGTCGTTGTGACCGCCCTTGGCGGCGAGCGCGAGCCCGGAGGGATCGCCCTCGCGTTCCCGCGCCACCAGCAGCTGGACCTCCGGCAGCCAGATCCGGGCGGGATACGGCGGTCGGACTCCGGCGCTGTCGGCAGTCGCCCAGTGCTCGTCGCCGAGGGCGGTCAGCACTCGCCCGAGGCCGAGCTCGGGCTGCACCCGCGGGAGAGGACTGTGACCGCGATGGGCGAGGGCCTGGGCGACCACGTCGTCCGCGCCGAGGTGTCGGCCCCAACGATGCAGCACGTCCCAGGGCAGCTCGTCGGCGGGAGGCCGGGCCGGGCCGTCGGCGACGTTGACGAACCAGCCCCCACCGAGGTCCATGCCCTGCGGATAGCGCAGCAACCGGGCGATGACGTCGATTCCTGTCACCGCGTCCCGGCTCAGGGTGCCTCCGGAGGCGGTGATCAGCAGGTCGATGGCTTCCAGCAGCCGCGAGGCGCCGTTCCAGAAGTAGGAGAACCCCTCATCGATCCCCCCGTCGGCCGGGAAGGAGGCGAGGTAGCGGTCCAGCTGAGCGATCGAGAGGGCGAGGACGGCATCGCGGGTCCCGCGGTCCGACTCCTCCTCGAGCAGGAAGAGGGCAGCGGTGAGCAGATGCTGATGGATCCACCCGGTCCAGTTGTGCGCCGCCCCATGCAGCCAATGCCAGTCGCGACGCGCCAGGTAGGGGTCGAACACGCGCTGCCGCGCCTCCCATCGCAGCCGCTGCCGCAGCCCCGGCACGCGCTCGTCGAGCTCCTCCCCCAGGGCAAGATCCGCCCAGGCGATCACCTGGAGGGTCTGTGCCGCGCCCAGATCCACGACCGGCGCCTCAGGATCCGGGACGATCCATCCCCGCAGGTCATGTGCCTTTTCATGGGCGACCCAGCACCAGGTCGAGAGCTCGCACAGCAGCATCAGTCCGTCGGCCGCACGGTCGATCCAGCGGGTCTCCCCCGTGGCGAGGGCCGCGAGCACGGCCTCCCCGGTCATGATGCCGAGCCGGCGCACCTCGTTCTCGTAGTCGGTGCGCACGCCCTCGCGCCAGAACCGCGTGTACCTGCTCAGCAGCGGAAAGGGCAGCGGATCCGCGAGTACCGCGAGCGCCGGGGAGGTCATCGCCTCCCGCAGCTGCACGGAAGGTCTGGCGGGGAGGGAGATCCGCTCCCGCGCCCCATCGAGAGCCAGGGACAGCTCGGTGGGCAGGGCGGCGCGGGCAGCGGCCTCCGGGCCGACGCCATGCTCGTCCTCAGCCTCGACCTCGAGGCCCCACGCAGTGCGCAGCGGCGATGTCATCTCCACGATTCGGTCCCTCAGCTCAAGGCTCCATCCGATTGCCCGACTCCTCCCGCTCGTTCCTCGCAGTTCGTCGTCAGGCGAAAGGCAGCACCAGCTGTTCGAAGCGCTCAGCGATGATCTTCGCGGACTCGTCGGCCGGGGTGGCCCAGACGTCCTCGTTGAAGATCTCGACCTCGATGTCGCCGGTGTAGCCGGCGGCCTTGATCATGCGGGTGATCGACGGGAAGTCGATGAAGCCGTCGCCCATGTAGCCGCGGGAGTTCAGCGGCTCCGCGGCCAGCGGCAGGTTCCAGTCGCACACCTGGTAGCTGAACAGGCGATCCGCTGCCGCGGCACGCTGGATGGCGCGCTCGAGATACGGATCCCACCACACGTGATAAGTGTCCACGACGACACCTGCGGCCGCGCTGCCGGACGCTTCAGCGATGTCGAGGGCCTGGTCGATGGTGGAGACCACGGCGCGGTCCGCGGCGAACATCGGGTGCAGCGGTTCGATAGACAGCGTCACCCCGCGCTCGGCGGCATAGGGGGCGAGCTCGGCGACGGCCTCGGTGACCCGGGTCCGGGCGCCGATGATGTCCTTGTCCGCCTTGTCCACTCCGCCGACGACGAGCACCAGGGTGGGCGCTCCGAGTGTGGCGGTCTCGTCGATCGCGCGACGGTTGTCCGTCAGCGCCGCCTCCCTGTCGACCTCGGCGGAGGCGGTGAGGAAGCCGCCGCGGCACAGGCTGCTCACGCGCAGCCCCGCATCGTCGACCCGGCGCCGCAGGGCATCCAGCCCGACCTCCGCGACGTCCTGGCGCCACAGACCCACCGCGTCGATCCCCCGGGCGGTCGTGGCCTCGAGGAAGTCCTGGAGCGGGGTGGTGCGGAAGCTCCAGCGATTCAGGGACAGGCGCGGGGTCCCGGTGCCGAGCCGCGCGGAGGGCGAGGTAAGGGAGGGTGAGGTGGTCATGCGGCATCTCCGTTCGAGGTGGTTCCATCGGCCGCGATCTCGTAGCCGGCCTGGCGCAGCATGCCGTGCCAGCGTTCGGCGGCCAGCGCAGGTTGCTCAAGATTGCCGGTGGTGGCGGCGAGCTCGATGGTGCGCGAGAGGTGCGGGAGGCTGCGGGCCGAGTGCATGCCGCCCACCATGACGAACGCCTGCTGGTGGCCGTTGAGCCAGGCCAGGAAGGCGACCCCGGTCTTGTAGTGGGGGGTGGGGGCGGAGAAGATGTGGCGGCCCAGCTCCTCTGAGGCGTCCAGGATCCGCGAGGCCTCGGCTGGATCGCCCGCATCCAGCGCCTGCACTGCGGCGGACGCGGCGGGAGCGGTCGCGGCGAAGGCACCCAGCAAAGCGTCGGAGTACTTCCCGAGCACCTGCTCTCCCCCGGTATCGGCGGTGAAGGTGCCGTCGCCCACGATGAGGTGGGAGAAGTGGAAGTCGTCCCCGGTGAGCATCCGCACGCCCTCGGGGAGCCGCTCGCGCACCGCGATCTCTGCGGCGTCATCCAGCAGGCTCATCTTCACCCCGCGGATCTTCGCGGGATCCGCCTCGATGATGCGCAGCATCGTCTCTGCAGCGTCCGCGCTCGTCGAACTGCCGAAGTAGCCCTCGAGCTGCGGATCGAACACGGTGCCCAGCCAGTGCAGCACGACAGGTGCGGTGGCCGCGTCGAGCACCCGGCGGTAGACGTCCTCGTACTCGGCCGCGGTCGTCGCGGCGCGCGCGAGGTGGCGGCTGGCCATCAGCACAGCGCCGGCGCCGGTGGCCTCGGTGGCGCGAAGCTGTTCGATATAGGCCTCGGTGATCTCGTCCAGGCTGAGCTCATGCTCGCTGCGCTGGTCGGTGTTGACCCCGGCGACCACCAGATCGCTCACTGTCGCACCGGCCGGGAACACGGCGGAGATCTCCGGATCCGCGAGCGCGGCGCGGGCGGCGTCGGCCGTGCGAGTGATGAGCTCGCGGGTCGCGACCGGATCCAGGCCCATGTTGCGCTGGGCGGTGTCCATCGCGTCGGCCACCCCGAGCCCGCGGGACCACATCGTGCGGCGGAAGGCGAGCGTGGCATCCCAGTCGATGTCCGCCGGGGCGCCGGGGGTGTTGTCCCCGTGCACCTGCGGGACCACGTGCACCGCCGCATAGACCACGCGGGAGCGCAGCGGCGCGGTCGGCGTGGCGAAGGCGGGCGCGCCGGCGAGCGGTATCGAGCGCAGCGCACCGCCCTCATCCAGCAGTGTCAGCTGCAGGTCACTCACGGCGCTCACACCTCCGTCAGCGGGTCGAGCGCGATCCGACGACCCTCGGCGGAGCTGGTGAGCCCGGCCTCGGCGAGGCGCACGCCCCGAGCGCCCGAGAGGAAGTCGAAGGGGTACTCGCGACCCTCAACATAGTGGCGCAGGAAGTCCTCCCACTGCACCTTGAAGCCGTTGTCGAACTGCTCGTTGTCCGGCACCTCGATCCAGTCGGCCCGGTAGTCGTGGCCGTCCTTGACATCGGGGTTCCACACGGGCTTCGGGGTCGCCTCGCGCGGCTGGATGCGCGCGCCGTGCAGGCCGACGACGGCGCTGCCCTTCGTGCCGTCGACCTGGAACTCGACGAGCTCATCGCGGTGGACGCGCACATCCCAGCTGGAGTTCATCTGCACCACGGTGCCGCCCTCGAGGCGGAAGACGCCGTAGGCCGCGTCGTCAGCGGTCGCGACGTACTCCTGGCCCTTCTCATCCCAGCGCTTCCCGATGTGGGTGGCGGTCTGGGCGTAGACGTCCTCGATGCGGCCGAACAGCTCCTCGATGACGTAGTTCCAGTGGGGGAACATGTCCGCGACGATGCCGCCGCCGTCCTCGCTGCGGTAGTTCCAGGAGGGGCGCTGCGCCTGCTGCCAGTCCCCCTCGTAGACCCAGTAGCCGAACTCGCCGCGCACGGAGAGGATCTCGCCGAAGAAGCCGGAGTCGATCAGGCGGCGCAGCTTGAGCAGGCCGGGCAGGTAGAGCTTGTCGTGGACGACGCCGTTGACGGTGCCGTGCTCCTTGGCGAGTGTCGCGAGCTCGAGCGCGTCCTCGAAGGACTCCGCCGTGGGCTTCTCGGTGTAGATCGCCTTGCCGGCGGCGATCGCCTTCTTGAGGTTCGCGACCCGCAGGTTCGTCACCAGCGCGTCGAAGTAGACCTCATAGTCGGGGTTCGCGAGCGCCTCATCGACGTCGGTCGTCCACTTCGTCAGGCCGTGCTTCTCGGCCACTCCGCGCAGCTTCTCCTCGTTGCGCCCGACCAGTAGCAGGTCCGGCAGGAGGCGGTCGCCGTCAGCGAGCTCCACGCCACCCTGCTCCTGGATGGCGAGCAGGGACCGCACCAGGTGCTGGCGATAGCCCATCCGCCCCGTGGCGCCGTTGACAATGATCCCGATCCTGCGTGTAGCCATGCTGCTGCTCCCTGGTGTCCCGTGGCCCGCGAGCTTCGATGCCCGACGGCAACCGCTTTCCTTTCGTCCATTAGATCATGGTGTCGACCACTGGGCAAGCCCTTGCCTGCGCTCACGCGCCCCGCCCCACCCCGCTGCCACCTGGGCGCCCCACCTGGGCATCCCTGCCCGGAGCCCGCCGCGGAGCCCTGCGAGGCGGCAACATCGGGCAAGGAGTGGCTCCGCTCGCAGCAGTGCCCGTAGGAACATCGGTACAGCGGTCTCTCCGGGGATGCGGTCGACGACGGCGCATCGGGTGGGCAGGCCCAGCTCATCCCGCGCCCCATGAAAGGCACCCTCCGTGACCTCTCCCCTCGCCCTCCACCGCCAGGGCCCCGCCGAGCGCTGGCTCGAAGCTCTCCCCCTGGGCAACGGGCGCCTCGGCGCGATGATCTGGGGCGATCCCGATGCCGCCCGGTTCTCGCTCAACGAATCCACCCTGTGGTCCGGCGGGCCCCAGACGGATGCTCCGCACCGCACCGGCCGCCGCGAGGCCGGAGCGGCCCTGGCCCGTTCCCGTGCCCTGTTCGAGAACGGCGACGTGCCCGCGGCCCAGCAGGAGATCGAGCACCTGGGTGCGTCATGGTCGCAGGCATATCTGCCGGTCGGGGACCTGTGCGTGCGTTTCGAGGGCATCGGGGAGGCCGGCTCTCCCGCTGCCGTGCCCGCTGTTCTGGCGGAGCGGATCCTGGACCTCGAGCACGCCGAGCACCGGGTGCTGGGCGAGTCCGGGGAGCAGCTGAGCTTCATCAGCCGGGCCGACGAGGTCCTCGTCCACACCGCACCCTGCCCCGACGGCGCAGTCCCGTCCCTCGAGTTCACCTCTCCCCTGGTCGAGGAGCGTCGCGAGGCCAGCGCCGACGGGCTCACGATCCTGCTGCGCGCCCCGTCGGACATCCCCGCCGGGCAGTTCCGACGCGAGCAGGAGGTCGCCTGGGAGAGCGCCGGGGCCAGCCGTGCGGCGGTCGTGGTGCGCTGGCAGGTGCAGCACGAGCGCCTGCTGTTGGTCTGCGCAGTGGCCACCACCTGGCAGGGCCTCGGGCAGGCTCCGGACAGAGACGTGCAGGAGGCCATCGACGAGGCGTCGGCACAGGCGGAGTCGGCTCTCGCCCGCGGTGAGGACGAGCTGCACCGGCGCCATCGCGCCACCCCGCTGCCGGGCGCCGGCGAGGTCGCGCTCGAGCTGAGCGGCTCCCCCGAGGCGGAGCTGCTCGCCACCAGCTTCGCCTACGGCCGCCATCTGCTGGCCTCCGCCTCACGACCCGGGCTCCCGCCCGCGAACCTGCAGGGCTTGTGGAACGCGCGCCTCGAGGCACCGTGGTCCTCGAACTACACGGTGAACATCAATCTCGAGATGAATCACTGGGCGGCCGGCGTCGCCCAGGTGCCGGAGGCCGCCGCGGCGCTCGAGCAGTACGTGGCGATGCTGCGCACCGCCGGGCAGGAGACCGCGCGCCGGCTCTACGGGGCCGACGGCTGGACGGTGCACCACAATTCCGATCCCTGGGGGTACACCGATCCGGTGCGGGGCGAGCCCTCCTGGTCGACCTGGCCGATGGGCGGGCTATGGCTCGAACGGGAGCTGGACTCCCTGGCGAGCTTCAGCGGACGCGACGCGGTCGAGATCGCCCGCGACCGCTTCCCGGCGCTCAAAGAGGCGGTCTCCTTCGCACTCTGCCTGCTCCATGAGAGCGCCGACGGCCATCTGGCCACCTTCCCCTCGACCTCGCCGGAGAATCTCTGGCTCACCGACGGGGCCACGCCCGGTGGCGCCGCGGTCAGCCTCAGCGAGGGCACCGGGATGGACCGATGGCTGCTGCACGAGTGCGCCCAGCACCTGCTGGAGGCCGCGGCGCTGCTGGGCCAGGAGCAGGATCCGGTGGTGCAGCGCACAGCCTCGGCGCTCGCGCTGGTGCCGGGCCCGAGGATCGGGGCCGACGGCCGTCTGCTCGAGTGGCATCGCGATGGTCTCGCCGAGGCCGAACCGCATCACCGGCACGTCTCCCACCTGGGCTTCCTCTACCCCGGCAACGGCCCGGTCGATTCGCGGACGGAGCAGGCCGTGGCCCGCTCCCTCGAAGCCCGCGGAGACGACGCCACCGGCTGGTCCCTGGTGTGGAAGGCCTGCCTCTGGGCACGCCTGCATCGAGGAGATCGGGTGCAGGCCCTGCTCGAGCTGTACCTGCGCCCCGCCGAGACCGCCGACGGCGAGCGCAGCGGCCTCTACCCGAACCTGTTCTCCGCCCATCCGCCGTTCCAGATCGACGGGAACCTCGGCATCGTCGCAGCCCTCGCCGAATGCCTGCTGCAGAGCCATCGCAGGGAGATCGAGCTGCTCCCGGCGCTGCCACCGGTGATGGCCGACGGGTCCGTGCGCGGGCTGCTCGCCCGCCCCGGTGTCGCGGTGGACATGGCGTGGAGCGACGGCGCTCTCACCTCTGTCCAGCTGCAGGCGACGGGCCCGGGAGCGCTCGGCACGCACCGGGTGCGCTGCGGGAACCGGGTGGTGAGCGTCCGGTTGACCGGGATGGAGCCGGTGGAGCTCAATGCCGCCGCCCTGCACAGCCCGCGGACGTCAGACGTCGCGGAAGTCTGACACCATGGCGCCGGCTGCGGATCCCGGCGAGGGATGGACCGCGAGCCTGCTGCCGGCGGAAGGTGCGTGATGCTGTGAAGACACGAGGACAGGGACGAGCAGAGCTGCGCGGTCGAGCGGTGCTGCGCGGTCGGGCGGTGCTGAGCCGTCGAGGGTTCGCGGGGGTCGTCGGACTCACGGCGCTCGCGATGACCGGGACCCTCGGCGCCTGCACCGACGAGGAGGACGGGCAGCTCCGCATCGACGTCGTCGACGCCGCCCCCGCCTCGACCGTGCTGCCCGGCGAGGATCTCGTCCAGACCGCGCTCGCCCTCAGCTCCGCCCTGTTCGCGGCAGCCAATGCGGTCGTGGTCGCGACCCCGCAGACTCTCGCAGCACTCGCTCCCGTGAGCGCCTCCACCGGCATGCCGCTGCTGGTCGGCACCGGCCAGGGCGTCAGGGAGGAGATCTCTCGGCTCGGGGCCGTCGCCGTGGTGACCGCGAGCGGCACGGACCTCAGCGCGCTCGATGACGGGTTGGAGATCGTCGAGGACGATCCCGCGGCGCAGGATGACCCGGATCTGCCCGAGCTCAGCAGGTCCGGGCCGAGCGTCGCGGTGACCCTGCTCGTGGACCCCGAGGCAGCACTTCCCACCCAGGTCCTCGCATCGGCCGTCATCCAAGCCGTCGGCGGCAGCCTCGCCGAGATCCCCGGCGGGGTGCTCGGCCGCAGCAGCGAGACGATCGCGGCGGTCGCGGAGGCGGCGGGCGAGGATCCGGCCACCGGCGTGCTCGCACTCGGGGCGAGCTTCGGCGCGGCCGACGACTGGCCCGCCGCCCTCGAACGGACGCTCCGCACCCCGCAGCTGCCGGGCGGCGGCCACACCGCTTTCCCAGACCGGCGGATGATCGCCGCCTACGGCTCCCCCGGCGTCCCCTCGCTCGGAATCCTCGGCGAGCAGGAGATGCCGGAGGCGATCACGCGGATCCAGGAACTCGCCGCGGAATACGCGGGCCTCACCGGGGAGCCGGTGATCCCGGCCTTCGAGATCATCACCACCATGGCCTCCTCGGAGCCGGGCGGGGATGGCGACTACTCCACCGAGCGAGATCCCGAGCTGCTGCGCGAATGGGTCGAGGCAGCCGGCGAGGCCGGGGTCTATGTGGTGCTGGACCTGCAGCCCGGCACGACGGACTTCCTCACCCAGGCGCGTCTCTACGAGGACTTGCTGACCGCACCTCACGTGGGCCTGGCGCTGGATGCGGAATGGCGGCTCGAAGCCGGACAGAAGCACCTCGCACAGATCGGATCGGTCTCCGCGGCCGAGGTCAACGAGGTCGCCGAGTGGCTGGCCGCCCTCACTGCCGAGCACAGCCTCCCGCAGAAGCTCCTGATCCTCCACCAGTTCAGCCTGTCCATGATCAGCGACCGGCAGGACATCGACACCTCCCACCCGGAGCTGGCGATCACCCTGCACGCCGACGGCCATGGGGCGCCCGGGGACAAGCTCGAGACCTGGCGGGCCCTGCAACGGGATCTGCCGGAGGGGATCTTCATGGCGTGGAAGAACTTCTACGACGAGGACTCCCCCATGTTCACTCCGGAGCAGACCTACGAGGTCGAGCCCCGGCCCTGGTTCGTCTCGTACCAGTGAGCGTGTACCGGTGAGCGGCACGCGGCGCCATAGGGTGAAGGGTGCGATAGGGCGCGTCCGGGCCCGAGAATAGAAGCATGCAGCGTTCCAGGATCCTCATCATGGGAGCCAGCGGCTCCGGGACGACGACGCTCGCGCGCGCCCTGGCCGATCGCTGGGCTGTGCCCCATGCCGATGCGGATGACTACTTCTGGCTCCCGTCCAGCCCGCCCTACACCCGGAAGCGGCCCGCAGCAGATCGGATTGCTCTCATGGAGGCCCTCTTCGTGCCGCGTGAGGCGTGGGTGCTGTCCGGCTCGCTGCTCGGCTGGGGGGAGAGCGTCGTGGCACAGTGCGATGCCGTCGTGTTCCTGACTCTTGATCCGGAGGAGCGCCTGCGCAGGCTCGAGACCCGCGAAGCAGTCCGGCGAGCGGGACAGAGCTTCGATCCCGCTGCCTGGGAGGAGTTCCGGAACTGGGCTCGCAGCTACGACGATCCGTCCTTCACCGGGCGCAGCCGGGGAGGCCATGAAGCGTGGCTCGAGTCCCTGGAGAAGCCGCTGCTGCGTCTGGACAGCGCCCTGCCCGGAACTCGGCTCGTCGACGCGGTGCTCACCTGGGACCAGTGCTGACCTCTCCTGCTCAGCCGGCCCGCAGGTGCGCGAGGAGCAGACCGATCGGGATGCTCACCACGGTCAGCACGAGCACCGCCCGATAGGTCCACGACGCCCAGACCGGGCCCTTCGCGCCGCGGCCGACGGCACGGATCATCAGCACTATCGTCACCACGAGCAGCAGCCCGCCGACATCGACGATCCACGGCGACGAGAGCATCGTCCCGACGATCACCGCGAGGCACCCCAGGTTCCAGGTCAGCAGCTCAGCCCGGAGCATGCCGGGCGAGGGACGCCGCGCCGCGAGGGCGTGCTGGGACACGCCGAGACCTGCCTGCAACACACCGCCGACGAGCACCTGGAAGGCCGCAGCCCAGGAACCGTGCTCGAGCGCGAGCGGGCCCGTCACCGCGGCGACCAGCCCTCCCGTGATCACCCAGACGCCGGCGATCACACGAAAGGGCAAATCCTCCCGAAGGGGTGTCCCCTTCGCGGGCCCGGAGTCGACATGGTCGGTCATGTCGACCATTCTCTCGCGTCTGCGAGGGGCGGCTGGGGCGGGCTGGGGGCAAGCTGTCGAGGCCCGCCGGATCGCTACCGGCCGGATCACTACCGGCCTGGCTCCTCCATCCGGATCGCTGTCGGCCTGGGCCCTCCATCCAGATCACTACCGACCTGGGCCCCCCGGCCTGCCCCCTCCCCCAGCTGTGCCGCCACGCGGCCCTCACCGTTCCTCCCCACAGCAGGGTTATCCACATTTCCTCCCGCCATACGACAGCATTTCCGAATGTCATCTCTCCTCCACACTGCCGGGTTATCCACAAAATCCACAATTGCGCCTCCGGCCCTAGCGGGAAGGCGTCCCTTGGCGTAAAATATTGAGAAGAGAAGGAAAGTTGAACGCGATGCTTGATGCACAGCTTCCGAACGTGCAAGAACGACCGAGAAAGGGGCGGGGAATGTCTTCCACCATGGAAACACGGCCGCCCCGAGGCTCCGCCGCCTCCGGCAAGAAGGCAGCTGGCCAGTCCTTGCAGGAAGCCTCCGAACCCGCCCGAGAGACGGAGCCCCCGCGCACGCCGGTCCGCGCCCGTAAGCCGCTGGATCCGGAGGGCTTCGCCGCGCACGCCTGGTGCGAGCCAGGGTCTCTCGAGGTCCATGCGGCGCAGGAACTCTTCGCCACGCATCATGAGGAAGCCCGCGGCTACGCAGAGCGACTGCGCAAGCTTGCGACGCTCTGGGACGACACGGATGGCGCGGATGACGACGGAGACACCTACGCGATCCTCGTCGCCGATGCGCGTCGAGTCACCCTGGACCAGGCTCGGTCGCTGCTCCGGGATGCCTGCACCGCCGTCACCTCCCTCCCGCGCACCCTCGCACGCCTCGAAGCCGGACACCTCCCTGTCGCCTGGTTCGAGCAGCTGCTGCGCCGCGTGCGTCGTCTCACCTCCGACCAGTGTTGGCAGGTCGATGAGCGGGTGGCGGACTGGGATCTCGAGAACATCAGCTGCGATCGGTTCTCTCGGGAGCTCGGGAAGCTGATCGCCTGGTTCGGCACGACTGCCGTGCGGTCCACGCCTGCCGAGCAGCGCGACGTCGCCCTCGAGGTGAATCCGGAGCATGACGGCACCGCCCGCCTCGGGATCACCGGGCCTGTCCACGAGATCATCGCCCTCTCCCACCGCCTCGACGCCGCCGCGCGTGCTGTCCAGAACGACCAGCGCCATGCCCTCGAGGAAGGTCGCCCCGTCCCCTTCGACATCGATGGCGACGCCGCCCGCGACGGCCACCATCTGACCCTCGCGGCCCTGCGCTATGCGATCCTCACCCGCACCATGCTCGACACCGGGGGCATCGAAGTCCCGGGGAGTCGACTTCGGCTCAACGTCGTCGTCCCCGCAATGACGCTGCTCGGCGAATCAGAGGCCCCCGGAACGATCGACGGAACGATCCCGCTGCCCGCGTCGATGGCCCGCCACCTCGCGGCTGGCGAAAGCACCTGGTACCGAATTCTCACCGAACCCGCCAAAGGCGCCTTCCTCCCACTGCATCCCACACGATATTCGCCCACGCCTTCGATGCAAGAGCATCTGCGCCTCCTCGATCCCGTATGCGCCGTCCCCGGATGCACCAGAAATGTCTGCACCGTGGGAGAAGCGGATCATATCGAAGAGTACGATCACGAGAATCCCGAGAATGGCGGCCAGACGGAGATCGACAATCTTCATCGATTGTGCTGGAAGCACCATGAGATGAAGACTCGCGGCCTCATCGATCCGGTGCGAGAACCGGATGGGAGCACCACCTGGGTCATCGCCGGGCAGGCCCGCATCCGAGCGAGACAGAACTACGACCTGCTCACGCCGGTACTCGCCAAAGCCCTCCAGCACTCCTGGAATGTCTACGAGGAGATGCTCGCCTGGGAGGCAGCGCGCGGCCTCGGGCTCCTCCAGGACACCGACCCGGCACCGCTGCCCGGCACGCCTCCGGACACCGAATCCAAGCCCGAACCCGAGCCCGAGCCCGAGCCACCCTTCTGACCCGGACTTCGGCTCCACCTGTGCCCGTGCCCGTGCCCGGGATCAATGGTTGCGCGCCACCCAACCCTCGCCGCACTCCCCGCCGTACTCGGAGGCGTCGATCCGCACCTCATCACCCGCAGCGTCGAGCAGCGGCTGGTAGGCGGCGGCCACCTCCCGACTGCCCTCGGGGATGTAGTGGAAGATCAGCGAACGACGGAAACGGTCGGTGCTCGTGTTGGGCTTCGATCCGTGCACCAGGCTGCCGTGGAAGATGAGCATGTCGCCGGCCTTCATCTCCGTCTGCTCGACCCGAAGGTGCGCGGGGATGCTCACCGTGATGGTGGTGAACGATTCTGCGGCGTCGGCCTCCTCGGGACATTCGATCTCGTAGCGGTGGGTTCCGGGCACCACGCCGAGCGCCCCGTTCTCGGCATCGCAATCATCGACCGCGATCCAGGCCGCGATGCAGGTCTCCGGGTGGGACTGCAGGAAGTAGTTGTCCTGATGCATGGCCTGACCGCGAGCACCGGCGGGTTTGAAGTAGAACATCGACTGCGCCGCCCATACCGGGCCCACCGCCTCGATCACCCGCCCCATCACCCGCTCCTCGAGCAGCCAGCGCCGGGCGAGCTGCCCCGGGTGATGATCAGCCCGATGCGGCTGGATCATCCGCGGATAGGCACGCAGCGGGTCCCCCTCGGGGATCTCTCCGAAGGACCCGCCGCTGCCATCGGTCTCGATGTGGGTGGTGAAGCTGTCGCGCAGCTCGCCGATCTCCTCCGCAGTGAGCACGCCGCGCAGGTGCACCGCGCCGTTGCGGTCGTAGGCGTCAGCCAGCCGGCGCGGATCCAGGCCCTCTGCATCGAGAACCTGGAGTCCGGTGGGCTCTGCAGGGGTCGAGCGGGCGATGGGGGCTTCCGAAGTGGTCGTCATGATGCCAGTCTGAGTCCACGCACTGCTGCGGACCAGGTGATCGAAGGGCGAAGACATGGACGATCCTGCTGCGCCATCTCGGGCATCGGCTCCGCGCGGGCCTGCCCTCGAGCTGCCGCCGCCCCAGTTCGGACGCGTGCTGGCCGGGGAGCTCACCCAGGACACCGGCTATCACGTGCGGCGCTCCCGGGGGACCGTGGACTGGCTGCTGCTGCACACCGTGGGTGGCGGCGGCCTGGTGCTCGCGGCCGACGGCACCCGGGTCGCGACCTCGCCCGGCGACGGGGTGCTGCTGCGCCCAGGCACCGTCCACGACTACGGGACCGATCTGGTCGCCGGCCACTGGGACATGCTGTTCTGCCATGTGCACCCGCCGGCGACCTGGCTGGCGCTGCTGGACTGGCCCGACGCCGCTCCGGGGATCGGCCGCATCCGGCTGGGCACGGAGGTGGACCATCGCGTGCGCGAGCAGCTGCGCGGGGCGGCACGCGCTGCGCGCCTCGCCGTCGGCCGCCCGGAGCTGTTCGCGCTGAACGGGATCGAAGCGGCGCTGCTCTGGTATGACACCCAGAACCCTCGCCGGCGCCAGCTCGACGAGCGCGTGCTGCGGGTCCTCGAACACATCGACGCCCATCTTGCCGAGCAGCTCGACGTGGCGCGCCTCGCGGACGTCGCCCACCTCTCCCCGTCACGTCTGGCCCACCTGTTCTCCGCCCAGGTGGGCACGCCCCTCACCCGCTATGTCGAGGCGCAGCGAATGGAGCTTGCTGCCCGTCTGCTGGAGCTGACCGATGATCCCGTCACCACCGTGGCCCGCCGGGTCGGGTTCCGCGACGCGCTGTACTTCTCGCGCCGGTTCCGGGCCCAGCACGGCATGAGCCCGTCGGCCCACCGGACGCACCGGCGCGGCTGAGCACGGGCCGGAGCGTGCGCCCCTCGTGTCACGCGCCGCTCAGCGCTCTTCGGCCGCACGGAGCGCGATCACGCTCTCCGGCGGCCAGACGTAGTCGTCGTCGCAGCGGAAACCGCGCAGCCACGCCACTCCGTCGACCACCCGCAGATAGAAGCCCTTCGGGAACTCCACGTCCTCGCTCAGCGGAGCAGAGACCACATGCAGCGCTCCGGTCGGGATGCGCCCCGCGGAGAGCACGGAATCCTGCGCCTGGGATTGCGAGGTCATCGCGAGCCGCAGATACGGGCCCGTCTCGGGCGGGCAGAGCCGGAGGTCGTGCCGCAGCGCCGCAGCGATGACCGCTGGCAGAGTGCCACCCTCCGGGAGGCCGAGATCCGCCACGCGGCGCTGGATGACCGTCACGCTCTCCGGTGCACGCTCATCGAAGCAGGGGTGTACGAGCAGGGCCTCAGCATGCGCATTGAGCTGGACCGCCGACGCCTCCAGCCGCCCCCGCAGCTCCTCACGGGAGAGGCCGCCGACCAGGAGCTGCAGTGCTGGATCCGTCATCCGCCCAGTATCGCCGAAGGCCCCTCCGACTGCCGCCGCGAGGCGGGCCGGAGGGGCCTTGGGAAGAAGTCTGACGACCAGGCGTCGCTCAGGCGTCGACCACCACGGCCATGACGGCGGGCTCGCGGCGGTAGGTGCGGCGCAGGTAGCCGCTGACGGTGTCGACGATGATGTTCTCGATCGCGCCGATGTCCTCGATCTTGTCCTGCTTGGCGCGGGCCAGCGCCTTGTTGACCTGGGTCGACGCACCGTCGAAGGTGCGCTTGTCATGCACGAAGCCCTTGGTCATGAACTCGACCGGCTCGACCGGCTGGTACGTGTCGGGATCGATCAGGGCCACCACGGTCACGACGCCGCCGCCGCTGAGCAGGCGACGCTCGGCGAGGGTGTCCTCGGTGGCGGCGCCGATGGTCTGCCCGTCGACGTAGACCAGGCCGGCCTCGACCTTGCCGGAGATCTTCGCGTGGCCGTCGATCAGGTCGACGGTGTAGCCGTCCTGCGCGATGACGATGTGGTCCTCCGGCACGCCGGTGCGACGGGCCAGCTCGGCGTTGGCGTGCAGGTGCTTGGACTCGCCATGCACCGGCATCACGTTCTTCGGACGCACGATGTTGTAGCAGTACACGAGCTCGCCCGCGCTCGCGTGGCCGGAGACGTGGACCTTCGCGTTGCCCTTGTGGACGATGTTCGCGCCGAGATCGGTGAGCTTGTTGATGATCCCGTAGATCGCGTTCTCGTTGCCCGGGATCAGCGAGCTCGCCATCAGCACGGTGTCGCCCTCGCCGACCTGGATCTGGTGGTCGCCGTTGGCCATGCGGGCCAGCGCCGCCAGCGGCTCGCCCTGCGAACCGGTGCAGATCAGCGTGACCTTGTGATCGGGCATCGACTGGATCTTGCGGAAGTCGACGACCAGTCCCTTGGGGATGGTGAGGTAGCCGAGATCGCGGGCGATCCCCATGTTGCGCACCATGGAGCGGCCGACGAAGGCGACCTTGCGGCCATTCGCGTGGGCGGCGTTGAGCACCTGCTGGATGCGGTGCACGTGGCTGGCGAAGCTCGAGACGATGATCCGCCGCGGCGAGGTGGTGAACACCTGGTCGATGGCCGGGTTGAGATCCCGCTCGGACATCGTGAAGCCGGGGACCTCGGCGTTGGTGGAGTCGGTGAGGAAGAGATCCACACCCTCCTCGCCCAGACGCGCGAAGGCACGCAGGTCGGTGATGCGGTTGTCCAGCGGGAACTGGTCCATCTTGAAGTCACCGGTGTGCAGCACGCTGCCCGCCTTGGTGCGGATCATGACGGCCAGCGCATCCGGGATCGAGTGGTTGACCGCGACGAACTCGAGGTCGAACGAGCCAGCCTTCCGGTGCTCCCCCGCCTCGACCTGGATGGTCTTGGGGGTGATGCGATGCTCCTTGAGCTTCGCGGTGATGAACGCCAGGGTCAGCTCGGAGCCGATCAGGGGGATGTCGCCCCGCTCCTTGAGCAGGTACGGCACGCCGCCGATGTGGTCCTCGTGACCGTGGGTCAGGACGATGGCCTCGATGTCGTCGAGCCGGTCGCGGATCGAGGTGAAGTCCGGCAGGATCACGTCGATGCCGGGCTGGTGCTCCTCGGGGAAGAGCACGCCGCAGTCGACGATCAGGAGCTTGCCGGCGTACTCGAACACCGTCATGTTGCGGCCGACCTCGCCGAGGCCGCCGAGCGCGGTGATGCGCAGCCCGTTCCGGGGCAGGCGCGGGGGAGCAGTGAGCTTACGGCGGGGGGTGGGCATGGGGAGGTGTCTCCATCGTCGAAGGGTCAGGGTCTCAAGTCATTGATGGCGCGCGCGTCACAGAGGTCGCAGCAACGTCCACCCCTTAAACGTACGTCAGGAACGCCTCATTTCCGCATCCATGCCGGATTGACCACGTTCAGAATCTCGAATCCGCACGGGTTACCCGTCGGTATCCCCTCTGAGGTGTCGCTGCAGCCCTCGCGATGCGACACCTCAGAGGGGATGCTTGCGTAGGAGGGGACGATCGCGACATGCCGTGGGGTGGCGCGCCGACGCCGCGCCCTGCGTGCGGGGTTCAGAGGGTGCGGGGTTCAGACGGTGCGGGGTTCAGACGGCGAGCGCCTGCACCAGTGCGTCGAGGGAGCGCTCCGCACGGAAGGCGTGACCGCCGTCGGTGACCACGAGCTCGGGAGGGACAGCGCCGTGCGCCTCCCATGCCGGGGCGAGAAGCGCGAAAGACTCCCTCGTCGCCGCGATCGGGAAGATGTGGTCCCGCTCCCCCGCCTCCAGGATCAGCGGACGCGGGGCGACGAGGGCGGCGATGTCCGCCATCTCGAGCTCGGGCAGGAGGCCCGGGATGATGTTGCAGGGGCAGTGCCGGATCGAGCAGAGGCTCGCCTCGAAGCTGCAGAAATACGTAGCGACCAGGGATGCAGCGATCGACGGGTCCGCTGCGGCGAGCAGGAGCGAGACTGCCCCGCCCCCGGATCCGCCGGCGACGCCCACCCGGCCGGGATCCACCCCGGGCAGCTGCCGCAGAGCCTGCACGGCGGCGAGTGCGTCGGCCACCCGCTGGCCCATCACCGGACGGCCGTGCAGAAGCAGGCGCGCGGCATCGATGCCGCAGGAGTTCTCGGCCGGCTCGTAGGGCTCGGCGCCCTCGGCGCGGGGGAAGCGCCGCCGACCGAAGCTGATCATCTCCGGGCACAGCACCGTGAGTCCGGCCCGCACCAGCTTGTGCGCGAGGCCCTCGTGGTACTCGTCAGCCGGGTCGGTGCGCACCAGGTCATCGATGCCGCGGCCGTGCCCCGCGATCAGCACCACCCCGGCACCGTTGGCGAGCTCCGGGGCGGGGCGCAGGAGGAAGGCCGGGATCGAGACACCCTCGGCGGTGCGCACGTGCACCTCTTCGGGGGCTCCGGTCGACGGGGTCGACGGGAGGGAATCGAGGCGCGCTGTCTCGCCGGCCTCGTCGGCCTCGGGGTCGGGGCTCTGCAGTCGGGACGATCCAGGCAGGCCGAGCAGCGTGCGCAGGTGCTCCCGCTGTTGCTCAGCAGCCATCGCCTCGGCCCCGCTTACTCCGGCTCTCCCCACCGCGCTCAGCCCTTGACCGAACCGATCAGGGCGCCCTTGACGAAGAAGCGCTGGATGAAGGGGTAGACCAGGAGCATCGGCAGAGTCGCCACGGCGATGACGGCCATCTTCACCGACTGGGCCGGCGGCACCACGTCGACCGCCGTGGAATCCGCGTTCACGCCGCTGGAGACGATGACGATCTGGCGCAGCAGCACCTGGATCGGCCACTTCGAGGAGTCGTTGATGTAGAGCACGGCGTGCATGTACGTGTTCCAGTAGGTCACGCCGTAGAACAGGCCGATGGTCGCGATCGAGGCGACCGACAGCGGCAGCACGATCCGCAGGAACACCCCCAGCTCGGAGCAGCCGTCGATGCGGGCGGACTCCTCAAGGCTCTCCGGGATGCCGGAGAAGAAGTTCCGCATGATCACGAAGTTGAAGGCGTTGATCAGCACCGGCAGCACCAGCGACCACAGCGAATCCAGCAGTCCCAGCTTGGTGACCACGATGAAGGTGGGGATCATGCCGCCGCTGAACAGCATCGTGAACACGACCATGAAGTTGATCGCGCGCCGCCCCAGCAGGTACGGCTTGGCGAGCGCATAGGCCATCAGGGAGGTCACCACCAAGCTCAGGAAGGTGCCGCCCACGGTCACGATCGTCGAGACCCCGATCGCCCGGAAGATGGTGGGGGTGGAGAGGATGTAGCGGTACGCGTCGAGGGTGAACTCGCGCGGGATCAGCAGGAAGTTGCTGGTGGCGAGTTCACCGGGGGTCGCGAAGGAGCTGCCGATGACGTGCACGAAGGGGATCGCGCAGATCAGCGCGAAGCCCGTCAGGATCGTCACGTTGACCACCCGGAACACCTGCTCGCCGCGCGTCAACGGTCGCAGCTTCGGGGCGTCGTCCCGGCGGCGGCGACGGCGGGGCGGGGGGTCGGTGGCCAGGACGGCCTGGACGGGCGAGGTGGTGGCGGACTGCGTGGTGGTCATGAGGGGCTCCCATCCGTGACCGGTCGAAGGGCGAAGAAGCCGGCGGCGACGAAGAAGATGAAGGCAAGAGGGAACAGGATCAGCTGGCTGCCCAGCAGGCAGGCGAGGCCGGCGGCGAGGATCCACCAGCCGGCAGTGCGCCGCCAGGGGCGCCGACGGGCCACGAACCAGCCGATCGCCGACAGCAGCAGCACCGCGATCAGGGTGATGGAGAACCACGCCGCGAGGGTGCGGGCCAGCTCATGAGCCTCTGCGACGCCGAGACCGGAATCAGCCTCGGCCCCGACCAGCGCCGGCATCACGACCTGCTCGAAGGTGGCCATATCGATCTGGTTCATCACCAGGGCGAAGCCGCCCAGGGCCACGAAGGACAGGGCCATCCCGATCCCGACCAGCCAGAGCTCGGCGGTGCGGGATACCCGCGGGGCGGCCTCCTCGGCAGTGCGGGAGGTGCGGGAAGTGTGGGAGGTGCGCGTTGTGCGGGAGGGTCTGCCAGTGCGGCGCGGCTCAGCCATGGTGGACATCGTTCCCCCTGACGTCGAGCTCGAGGTCGGTGCATGAGGTGGTGTGGACTGCGGGACCGTCGGCCCCCCGCACCCGCACCCGGCTGAGCTCGCCGCCCGAGACGAAGCCGAGCTCGATCCCGGAACGGACTCGCTCGGGGACGTCCAGCGCCATCTCCGGGGCGGCGGCACGCGGATCGGCAGCGAAGCTGATGCTCACGTCATGCATGCTGAAGTCCTCCAGCGGGGCCTCCGGCAACCCGAAGATGTGCCCGGCGGAAGCGTGCACGTTGGTGGCGGTGAGATGGGCCAGGTGCAGGGAGCGCAGCTGCGGGGTGCCGGCGTCGAGCGGGCGCGCCTCGCGATCGCCGACGTGCGGGTCCTTGCCGTCGGGCCCGCAGAAGTAGAAGGGATTGATGGTGATCGGGCACAGCACGTCGTCCATCACGATGTTGGTCACGCGCAGGTTCTCGACCACTCCCCCGCGGTCTCGGCGGGTCTTCAGGCGGATGCCGCGGTCGGTGCCCTGGAAGATGCAGTTGCTGATCACGACGTTGCGCACGCCGCCGCTCATCTCGCTGCCGATCACCACTCCGCCGTGACCGCGGACCATGGTGCAGCCGGTGACGGTGACGTTCTCGGTGGCGACCCGGTGCGGGGTGCGCTCGGTGCCGGCTTTGATGGCGATGCAGTCATCGCCCACGTCGATGTGGCAGTCGCTGATGCGCACGTTGCGGCAGGACTCCGGGTTGATGCCGTCCGTGTTCGGGGAGTCCGCAGGGTTGCGGATGCTGATCCCGGAGATGGTGACGTCCTCGCAGAGCGCGGGGTGCACCGTCCAGGCCGGGGAGTTGCGCAGGGCGACGTCCTTGATCGTGACCCGCTCACACTCATGCAGTCCGATCAGGGTGGGTCGGGGATGGGCGAGCTCCTCGCGGCGGTCGCGGAAGGTGTCCCACCAGGCCTCCCCCGCCCCGTCGATGGTGCCCAGGCCCGTGATCGCGATGTCCTTCTCGCCGTGGGCGTAGAGGCAGGGCGAGTGCACGATCCCCACGGCGCCCTCCCACCGCGCATCGACCGCGGGATACAGCGCCGGATCCGGCACGAACTGCAGGACCGCACCCGCCTCGAGGTGCAGATCGATGCCGCTGCGCAGGCGCAGCGCACCGGTGCGGTGGACTCCCGCGGGAACGCGGACCTGACCGCCGCCGACGGCCGCGGCCTCATCGATCGCACGCTGCAGCCAGGTGGTCGCCGGAGCGATGTCGGCGGTGTCCTGGGGGGACGACATGAGAGTCACGGCGGGCCCTTTCATGGGTGGGATGGCGGGAGGAAGCCAGCGTGGGACGGTGGGAGGAGACCAGCGTGGGATGGCGGGGGCGCGGCGGGACCGGACCGTGGATCGGCCCGGTCCCGGCGCGGATCAGCCGTTGAACTGCTCGTACGCCTCGGTGTACTCGGCGATGATGTCGTCCAGGCCCTGGCCGCGAGCGGATTCGATGGCCGCCTCGTAGTCGGCCATCGTGGCCGCGCCCATCATGAACTTGTTGTAGGTGTCGTTCAGGCCCTGCTCGATCGTGGCCCACTGGGTGTTGAAGGTCTCCGAGTTCATCGACTGCACCGGGTTGGTGACTGCGTACTCGGAGCTCTCGGCCATCATCTCGTTGGCGAGGTTCACGTACGGGTTCGAGGACTTGTAGGTGAACGCGTTCTCGGCCAGGCGGGAGCTCGAGTACGGCTGGACCTCCTGCTCCCACAGCGCCTGGTCGATGGTGTTCACGGCGCCGTCGGCGTCGATCTCGTAGTGGACGCCCTCGACGCCGTTGGTCATCAGGTTGTGGGCCTCTTCGTTCATCAGCCCGTCGGCGAAGGCCAGCACCCGGCGCACGTCGTCCTCGGTCTTCACGGACTGGGTGGAGATCGAGAACAGGCCACCCATGCCGCCACCGGTGTCGGAGATGATGCGGCGCGGGACGTCCCCGTGGGTGATGTCGTTGATCAGGGTCCACTTGACCTTGGTGTCGGGGTTGATCGACTCAGCGAGCGCGACATAGTTCTTGGCCTCGAACAGGCCGGTGACGACGATGCCGCCCTTGTCCTGGGCGATCGCCTGCTGCTGGTTCTGCTTCTGGGTGGTGATGAACTCCTGGTTCACGCCGCCCGCGGCATAGACGCCCTGGTACCACTCCATGGCCTCCTTCCAGGGGTCGGAGATGCAGGCCGGGATGATCTTCCCCGCGGCCTCGTCCAGCTGGAAGGTCTCGCCGGCGCCGAAGTACCCGGCTAGCGAGCGGAAGCCCACCTTGAAGCTCTCCTCGCGGTCGATGAACCCGGTGACAGAGGCGCCGGTGCCGGTCGGATCGCCTGCGGCGAAGGCCTTGGCGACCTCGCCCAGCTCCTCGATGGTGTGGGGGACCTCGAGCCCGAGCGCGTCGAGCCAGTCCTGGCGCACCAGCACGCCGTAGCGGGCGAGGATCTTCTGGAAGGGCACTCCGTACAGGACCCCGTCGAGGCGGGCGGCCTCGATGATCTTCGGATCGATGTTCTTGAGGTTCTCGAACTCGCCCAGGAACGGCTCGACGTCCCAGAACAGCCCGGAGGTCACGCCGCTGCGGATGCTCGAGTTGGTGAGGTTGGTGATGGAGGTGATGTCCGAGACGGAGCCCGAGGCGAGCGCCGCGTTCATCTTCTCCTCCTTGGAGGCGTCCGGCACCCACTGGATCTCGAACTCCTGGCCGAGCGCCTCGGTCAGCCCGGACTGCACCGGCCCGCTGGCCTCAGGGGTGGTGGGGGTGTGCAGCAGCGCCATCCAGGAGAGCGGGCTGTCGGCGCCGCCCTCCCCGCCGCCGCTGCCGCCGGAGGTGCCGCCACAGGCGGACAGCGCGAGCGCGCCGGCCGCCGCGACGGGAGCGGACTGGAGGAGATTCCTGCGAGAGATCATGCTGGGGTTCCTTTCCGGAGGGGGTGCACCTGGTCGGAGGCCGAAGCCAGGTGCGGCGTGAGCGCGTCGGTGCGCTGCACGGGATGCGCGATGGTCCGCGCAGGGACAGCAAGCACAGCGGGGTCCTCGGCCGCGGCGGGCTCGAGGTCGCGGAGGATCCGCGAGCAGATGGCGGCGAAGACGGCGGCGGGCAGAGCCACCCCGAACATCGCCAGCAAGGGAAGTGCGAAGCGGAGCATCAGCGCGTAGCCGATCACCACCGCGGTGGTGCCGATGATCGTCCAGTGGAGGGAGCCGAGCCCGAGCAGCAGGGCGCTGGTCAGCTGGGCTCGCAGGCCCTTCACGTCGAGCGCCGCCAGGACGGTGAAGACGTAGGCGCAGATGATCCACAGCACGGCCAGGGCCAGCAGGTTCGCAGCCCTCAGGTACCAGTCGCTGAGGCTCACGAGGTTCACGAGGATCACCCCGCCCGCGAGCAGCAGGACCCCGCCCACCAGCACGGGCTGCCAGCGCAGCTCCCGGGCGTAGCGGAAGAAGGTCCGCGTGGATGGTGGGGTCTCCCCGTAGCGGAACCAGCGGTGGAGGTACTTCGCCATCGCGTAGCTGGCCGGCCCCACCCCGAGCACTCCGAGACCGAGCACGGTCACGGCGATCCACAGCAGGTTCAGCCAGGCCAGCCGCCAGAAGCCGGTCAGGCGGCGGTTGATCGCCAGGAACTGCTCGAAGCCGAACATCAGTAGACGCCCTCTTCGCCGAACTTCTTGGCCAGCGAGTTCGCACCGATCACCAGGATCAGTCCCACCAGGCCCTTGAACAGGCCCACGGCCGTGGCGAAGCTGAGCTGGCCGTTCTGGATGCCTGCGGTGTAGACGAAGGTGTCGAAGATTTCCCCGACCTCGCGGTTCATCGAGTTCAGGAGCAGGAACATGTGCTCGAAGCCGAGCTCGAGGAAGTCACCGATCGAGAGGATGAACAGCACGATGATGGTGGGGCGGATCGCCGGCAGGGTGATGTGCCAGGTCTGCTGCCAGCGGTTCGCGCCGTCGATCTCCGAGGCCTCGTAGAGCGCCATGTCCACGGCGGTCAGCGCTGCCAGGTAGACGATGGTTCCCCAGCCGGCGGTGCGCCACACGTGCTGGAAGACGTACATCGGGCGCAGCCAGTCGGGATCGGTGAGGAAGCCGATCGGCTCAGCGCCGAGGGAGACGAGGAGGTTGTTGATCGCCCCGCCGTCGGTCGTGAGCATCACGTAGAACAGGGACACCACGATCACCCAGGACATGAAGTGCGGGATGTAGATGATGGTCTGGATGCTGCGCTTGAAGAACCGGCCCCGCAGCTCGTTCAGCAGCAGCGAGAGCACGATCGGCACCGGGAACGAGATCAGCATCAGCAGCAGCGAGAGCAGCAGCGTGTTGCGCAGGAGCATGAAGAAGGTGTCCTGCGTGAACAGGCGCACGAAGTGCTCGAAGCCGACCCAGGGGCTGCCCATGATGCCGAGGAACGGCTTGTAGTCCTGGAACGAGATGATCAGCCCGCCCATCGGCAGGTACTTGAACACCAGGAAGTACACGATGCCGGGAAGCGCCATCAGGTAGAGCGCACGGTGCCGCCACATCTTCGCGGCCAGGGTCCGGCGGCGCAGCGGAGCGCGGCCAGGGCCGGCGCTGGAGGGCGAGGCAGCATCCGGGACATCGAGCACGGAGGAGCTCGCCCGAGGATCGATCACGGAGTCAGCCACCATTGGCCATCCTTGCTCTTCGTCGAGGGCGGGTCGGGACGGTGAGTCAGGGCGGGAAACCGCTCTATCGGAAACCGGTATCCCGTCGAGCCCCAAGTGTGGGGTGGGTTCACGCGACTGTCAACACGATCGCGGGAAGAATTCCTGAGCACTCCGTGGACTCACATCCAGAAGCTCAGCGTCTCCGCAGGTCAGACGATGGTCACAGTTCAGTCTCGCTCACCGATCTGCATCGTCGATGCGGCAGCCACCCCCTCTCGCGGCCCCTCCGCAGTGCTGGTACTGTGTGCGACCAAGGGTCTGGAAATCGGTTCCCCGCAGGTTTCACGCACTGCTCGTGGAGCGGTCTCACAGTGGGCGGTTCGGGCGTCGGCCCGCCCGGCGCAGAGGCGCGTCGCGCCGTCCCGTCCCACCGGCCCCGCCCGTCGGTCGGACGTTCGGGCTGCGTCTCGCAGCACGCAGGCCCACCCCTGATCACGCCCCGGGGTCGATGTCGACCCCACCCCTATGGAGGAGTGCAGTTGGAGCACCGTTCGAATCCCGTCCTCGACGCGGACTGGCCCGATCCAGATGTCATCCGCGTCGGCGCGGACTACTGGATGATCGCCTCCAGCTTCCATCGCGCCCCGGGCCTGCCCGTGCTGCGCTCGCACAACCTGGTGGACTGGGAGCACGTCGCCAACGCGCTGCCGGCGCTGGAGCCCGCCGATCACTACGCCCTCCCCCGTCGGGGCAGCGGGGTGTGGGCCCCCAGCATCCGCGAGCACGCGGGCACCTTCCACATCGTGTACCCCGATCCGGACCACGGAATCTCCGTGCTCGACGCCCCGCACCCGGCAGGCCCGTGGAGCGCTCCGCGGCTGCTGCTGGCAGGTCGCGGCCTGATCGACCCCTGCCCACTGTGGGACGAGGACGGCCGCGCCTATCTGGTGCACGGCTGGGCCCGCTCGCGGGCTGGCGTCAAGAACCGCCTCTCCCTGCTCGAGGTCACCCCCGATCTCACCGCCGCACTGTCCCCGTCCCAGGTGGTGATCGACGGCACCGAGCTCCCCGGCATGCTCACGCTCGAGGGCCCCAAGGCCTACCGGAAGGACGGCTGGTACTGGATCTTCGCACCCGCCGGCGGGGTGGCCGACGGGTACCAGGTCGTCTTCCGCTCACGCTCGATCGAGGGTCCCTACGAGCATCGGATCGTGCTCGAGCAGGACTCGACCCCCGTCAACGGCCCCCACCAGGGGGCCCTGGTGGATGACATCGAGGGCCGCTGGTGGTTCCTCCACTTCCAGGACCGCGGCGTCTTCGGCCGGGTCACCCATGTGCAACCGGTCCGCTTCGACGAGGACGGCTGGCCTCATATGGGCGAGAGCATCGACGAGGTCCGCGGGCGCCCGGTCGCGCTGGTGCCCCCGGGCCCCGGCCCGGCCGGCGAGCTGGACGTCTATCGCGAACCCAGCCGCTCCGACTCCTTCACTGCTGGGGGCACGGCTGTCGAGCTCCACCCGCGCTGGCACTGGCAGGCGAACCCGCAGCCCTCCTGGGCACGCTGCGGAGAGGGCCGGCTCGACCTCGCGTTCGCTCCGAGCCCTCGGGGGGACCTGCGGGACCTCGGCGCCATCCTCGCGCAGCAGCTGCCCGGCCAGCCCTCGACCTGGACGGTCACGCTCGAGCTCCCCGCCGCCTCGTCGGGCGAGCAGATCGGTGCCGAACGGGCCGGCCTGGTGGTGCTCGGGTTGAGCTACGCCTGGGCAGGGCTGCGCCGCGAGGGCGGCCGGGTCGAGCTCGTGCATGGGACCATGGCGGAGAATGAGGTCGACGAGACGCTCACCGTCCACCGCCTGCTCACCGAGGAGCCCGGGACCCCGGTGTCGGTGCAGCTGCAGATGGACTGCGACGAGGCCGGTCGGATCCGGCTCTTGGCCGAGCAGCAGGTGCTGCTCGAGGAGTGGCAGGCCACCAAGGGCCACTGGGTCGGCGCCGAGGTGGGGCTCTTCGCCTCGGTGGACAGCATGGTGCACGATGGACTCACCGAGCGCGGCGTGCGCTTCGGCGCGGTGACCGTCGATCGAGAAGGACGTGAGATCTGATGGCACGCAGCAGCGGGGGCCCGACCATCACGCAGGTCGCCGAGGCCGCCGGCGTCTCCCGCGCCACCGTCTCCCGGGTCCTCAACGGCCGCACCTCCGTCGACCCCGGCATCGGCGCCCGTGTGCGGGAGGCGGCCGACCGCCTGCAGTACCGCCCCAATCTCACCGCCCGCTATCTCTCGACCGGCCGCACCATGACCGTGTCCCTGGTGATCCCCGATCTCGGCAACCCGATGTTCCAGAGCGTTCTGCGCAGCCTCACCCGTGCGGCGGAGGCCGACGGCTACGGGGTGCTGGTCGCCGAGGCGTCGACCCCGGAGCGGGAAGCCGGCATCGCCCGGGATGCCCGGCGCCAATGCGATGCGGTGGTGCTCGTGGCACCGCGCATGAACGAGCTCGAGCTCGAGGCGCTGGTCCCGGAGATCGCCCCCGTGGTGGTCCTGAACCGCAGCCTCGAGGACCCCCGGGTCGCGAGCGTGGGCATCGACTACGCCAGCGGCATGTCCCAGCTGGTGCGGCATCTGGAGGCACTGGGCCATCGCGATCTGCTGTACGTCTCCGGCCCGCCCCGCAGCGCGGCCCATCAGGAGCGGCTCAGCGCACTGAACGCCCTCGCAGACACCCGCCCTGCCCTCAGCATCCGCACCATCCTCGGCGGGGCCACCATGACCGCCGGTCACCGCGTGGCCGAACAGGTGCTGGAGAGCGGGGCCACCGCCGTGCTCGCCTTCAACGACCTCGTCGCCTTCGGACTCCTCGCCCGGCTGAACCAGTTCGGCGTCGATGTCCCCGGTGACCTCTCCGTCACCGGCTTCGACGGGATCGAGCTGTCCCGTTTCGCGGTACCCACGCTGACCACCGTCGACCAGGAGGAGCTCGACACCGGAGCCGTCGCCTGGTCGCTGCTGCACCGGCAGCTGGACCCGAGCAGCGCCCCGGAACCCACCGAGCATGCGCTGCTCACCCCCCGGCTGCTGGTCGGCGACAGCACCGGGCGGGTACCCCCGTCCCGGGCCCCCTCCATGCAGGCGGTGCCGGCCATCGCCGAGCAGCCCCGTCGCGAGCTCGACTCCTCCCCGCTCGTGTGGATGGCGGAGAACGGCGCCTGGAATCTCACGCACGGCAGCACCCTGCTCAGCACCGCCGTGGATGGCAGCGCGATGGTGCCGGTGCACAGCCCGCGCCCGCATCTGCACCCGGTGCGCACGCTCGACGGACGGCCGACGACCGTGGTCACGCCCGTGGATCACCGCCACCACTACGGCGTCTCCCTCGCCCTGCCCGACGTCAACGGCACCACCTACTGGGGCGGCCGGACCTTCGTCGAGGGCCGCGGTTCGACCCTGCTGTCCAACCACGGCACCCAGCAGGTGCGGGAGACCGGCGCATCCCCGGACGGCAGCTCGCTGACGTCGCAGATCGCCTGGCTCTCCCACGAGGGCCACGACCTGCTCGCCGAGCAGCGCACGCTGTCCGCGACGCTGCTTCCCGCAGAGCGCGGCTGGGCCCTGACCTGGCACAGCGTCCTCACCCCCGGCGCCGAGCCGCTGCACCTGACCAGCCCCGCCACCCGCGGCCGTCCCGGCGCGGGATACGGAGGCCTGTTCTGGCGCCTGCCCGGCGCGGACGAGACCCGCGTCCTGGTGCAGGAGGGAGCGGGCGAGGCTCTCGCCCATGGCTCCAGCGGCGCGGCCCTGGTGATCCAGCGTCGACACGGCAATGCCTGGTCCAGCCTGGTGATGGTGCAGGACGCGGAGAACCAGCGCCGAATCGATCCCTGGTTCGTGCGCGCCTCGGACTATGTGGGAGTCGGCCCCAGCCTCGCCTGGGACGAAGCCCGCGAGGTGCGCCTCGGCGAAACCCTCGAGATCTCGCTGCAGATGATGCTCCTGGACCGCCAGGTGACGATCGACGAGGTCCCCGGGCTGCTCGATGCGATGTCCACAGCCGTGCGGGAGGCCTGAGCATGAGACAGATCCTTCCCGCGGCCCGTCGGCGCCGGATCGTGCTCGCCGGTGACTCCACCGTCGCGCCCTATGTGGCCACGGCCTATCCGATGTCCGGCTGGGGCGCCCATCTGGGTGCCGCGCTGACGGCGCGCTGCGCGGTGCTGGGCGAGGGCACAGCGGCCGACGGGGCGGTCGCGACTGCGCTGCACGTCATCGACTTGGCCAAGAACGGCGCGACCACCGAATCCCATCGCGCCGAGGGGCTGTGGTCGGCGGTGCTCGATGCGACGGCGACCGGCGACCTGGTGCTCCTCCAGTTCGGGCACAACGACCAGAAGCATGAGCACCTCGCCGCCTGGGAGGGGTACACCGAGAACCTCGCCCGGATGATCGCGGAGGTGCGGGCTCTCGGAGCGCACCCGGTGCTGTGCACCCCGGTGGCCAGGCGCCATTACGAGGGCGGGAAGCTGCTGCGCACCCACGGCGAGCACCCCACCGCGGTGCTGGCCCTGTCCGAGACCTTCGACGTGCCGATGCTGGACCTCCAGTCGCGCACCCGCGCGCTGATCACGACGCTCGGGGAGGAGCCCTCCCGGGAGCTGTTCACCCAGCTCCCGGCGGGGTCGAGCGACCTCTATCCCGAGGGGATCGAGGACAACACGCACTTCTCGATCGACGGCGCGATCGCCGTCGCGGAGATCGTGGCCGAGCTGCTCGCGCCGCTCCTGCAGCGGCTGAGCGCTGCTGGGGCGGGCGGGGCTCCTGGGGCTGAGCGCTCCATGGCTGGCAGGAGATAGCGGCAGGCGAACGCCGCCGGTGCCTTGCACGCTGTCAGGAGCTGGCGCCCGCATGAGCATCCCCTCTGAGCTGTCGCTGCGCGATGCGCTGAGCGACAGCTCAGAGGGGATACCGGTCAGTCACCTCTGCCCCACAGGCTCACGGGCTCACGGGCTCACGGGCCCGCGACGTCACTCCCCCAGCTGGAGCTCTACGGTGGCGAAGGAGCGCGGCGGCGACCACCGCGGATCACGGCCCAGGAAGGCGAACAGCATCTCCTGCTCGGTGGCGTCGGCCGGGACGCTCTGCTGCTGTCCGAACTGGCCGGTGGGGCGCAGGAAGTCCTCGGCGGCGCTCATCCCCGTGTAGGCGTCGTGGACCATGCCGGGGTCGAGGCGGTCATCCTGCCCCGAGGAGCGGGCGAGATCCCAGGTGTGGAAGAAGACGTCCCCGGTGAAGAACTCGTCGATCACCTCGAGCACGGGCCGGTCCGTTCCCGTATGGGGGTTGGAGTGGAGGGGCCGGCCGGACGCGGGGTCCTCGAAGAGCATCCGGAGCTGCGCGTCGAGCGATGTCCAGGCGCCGACGGGATCCGTGTCGGCGGGCGGGGGCTCGTCGAAGCGGAACGTCGAGCCGCCGTGGATCATCGCGGGCAGCCAGGTGGTCAGATGGCCGACGACGTCTCGGGCCCGCCACTCCACCACCGGGGTGGGAGCGTCCCAGTCCCCCACCCCGTGGACGACCCTGGTGAACCCCTCGGCGATCACTCCATACTTCTCCGCCGGCGGGAGCTGGGTCAGGGGCGTGCTCATCTGCTGTCCGCCTCCTCGAGCAGGGCGTCCAGCGCCGCGTAGCCCTCGTGGATGCCGACGTCCATGCCGCTTTCGAGCATCCCGTTGCGCCCTTCGAAGGAGTCGAAGAGGGACTGGCTGCGCATGCGGGTCCAGCCGTCTCCGAGGTCCTCGACGCGCATCGTCTCCAGGGAGACCCCCTCGGGCCAGCCGTCGTAGGTGAAGGTCTGGACGATGCGCTCCTCGGTGACCTCATGGAAGCTGCCGTAGAAGGAGTACTCCTCGCCGTCCGGCCCGATATTGGTGAATGCGTAGGCGCCGCCGGTGCGCGCCTCCCAGTGGTCGATCCGGGTGGAGAGGTTCTCGGGCCCCACCCAGCGGGCGTAGAGCTCAGGATCCGTGTGGGCGCGCAGGACCTGCGCGGGCGAGGCGTGGAAATCCCGGGCGATGCGGATCAGGGGGACCTCGGGGTCGGCCTCGATGGTGGCAGTGCTGAGACGGTCGGAGGTGGTCATGACTGGTGCTCCTGGTTCTCTGTGCTGACGGTCATGTGGCGGTGGGGCTCGCCGGGTCGGTGGCGTGCAGGACGGCATCGAGACGGGACAGCCGGGCCTCGGCGGCGCGGCGGTGGCGATCGATCCAGTGGGTCAGCTCCCCCAGCACCTCGGCATCGAGGTGCACGGGGCGCCGCTGTGCGTCGCGTCGACGGGTGACGAGCCCGGCCGATTCGAGGACCGCGATGTGCTTGCTCACGGCCTGCAGGGACATGTCGTACGGAGCGGCCAGCTCACCGACGGTGGCATCGCCGACGGTGAGGCGGGAGACGAGGTCTCTCCGGGTGGGGTCTGCGAGGGCTGCGAAGGCCCTCGAGAGGCTGTCGTCGTCCATCCCTCCCTTTCTCAACCGATTGATTGATAAGGAAGACGCTACGCCTGCGCGCCACCTCGGTCAACCTTTCGGTTGAACAGGCGTCGTTGCAGGCAGTCGCACACCTCAGACGGCGACGGGGTCCGGCATCTCGCCGACGAAGAGGCTGCGATGCAGCATCCGGCGCGCCCGCGCATCGATCCCCTCCTCGCCGGACTCGCGCTGCACGGCGAGGGCTGCCATCGCCATCGGCAGTGCGAGCAGGGCCTCCTCGGAGGTCACTCCGCTCCGGAGGCAGTGCTGTCCACGCCCGCCGTCCAGCAGTGCGTCGAAGGCGGCCCGGGTCCGGTCCGCGAGCCGAGAGAGCTCCCGACTCCTCCCTGCGCCGACCATCTGGGCGAGCCAGGGGGAGCCCGCCTGGATGTCGAGCACATGGTGGAACAGCTGCACGATCCCGTCGGGCTGATCCGCGAGCTCCTGCGCTCGCACCTCGATGCTCTCCACGTTCTCCGCGAGCACGGCGGCCGCGAGGGCCTCACGGTCGGCGAAGTGCCGATGGAGGGTGGTGCGACTGACGCCTGCGGCGCGCGCGATGTCGTCGAGAGGCACGTCGGGCCCGCTCTGGGCGGCGACGGTCCGCGCCGCCTCGAGCAGCAGTGCACGATTTCGCGCCACGTCCCGGCGCATGGGGGTCCCCGTCATGCTCGCACCGTACCGCGAAAGGAGGAGGCGGACCTGCGCTCCAGGCCGACGCGGCGGCCACACCTTGCCGTTAATGTGTACATCAATGTACGTTTTAGTTCCGCTGCGACGAAGAGGACCTCACGTGACCCACTCCGCCACGCTCGGAGATCTCGACATCTCCACCTTGGACCCCCAAGCCCTCGACATCGACCCGACGGAGCTCCGGGAGAAGTACCGCCGGGAGCGCGACCGTCGCATCCGCCCCGACGGCACGGGCCAGTACCGTCGGGTCACCTCCGACTCCCCGGCCCGCGACACGGATCCGCACACTCCTCGCACCGAGCGCGCCCCTCTGACGGACACCGTCGAGGCGCTCGTGATCGGCGCCGGCCTCGGCGGGCTCCTCACCGCGGCCGCCCTGCGGGACTCCGGCGTCACCTCGCTGCGGCTGATGGATGAGGCAGGTGACGTGGGCGGCACCTGGTACTGGAACCGCTACCCCGGGATCCACTGCGACATCGAGTCCTACCTCTACATGCCGCTGCTCGAGGAGACCGGCTACATGCCGCGCTGGCGATACGCGCCGGGCGAGGAGATCCGCCGGCACGCCGTGCGGATCGCCGAGCACTACGACCTCTATCGAGACACCGCCTTCCACACCCGCGCCACCGAGCTGCGCTGGGACGAGCAGGAGCAGCACTGGCTGGTGCGCACCGACCGCGGCGATGCGATGCGCGCGCGGTACGTGGTCGTCTCCTCCGGCACGCTCTCGCAGCCCAAGCTCCCGGGTATCCCCGGGATCGAGGACTTCGGCGGGCACATCTTCCACACCAGCCGTTGGGACTACGAGTACACCGGCGGGGATGCCGACGGCGGCCTCACCGGGCTGGCGGACAAGCGCGTCGCGGTGATCGGTACCGGCGCAACCGGACTGCAGGCGATCCCGAAGGTCGCAGCCGATGCGCAGCACCTGTACGTCTTCCAGCGCACCCCCTCCACCGTCGACGTGCGCGACAACCGCCCGACCGATCCCGACTGGGCCGAAGCGCTCCAGCCGGGCTGGCAGCGCGAGCGGATGGAGAACTTCCTCGAGATCCTCTCCGGCGAGCCGGTCGAGGAGGACCTCGTGCAGGACGGCTGGACGGCGACGGCGACCCTGCAGCGCCAGATGCTCTCCGGGAGGGTCGACACCTCGCTCGACGCCGAGGAGCGCGAGCGCCGCGAGGAGCTGCTGGACTTCTCCACGATGAACCGGCTCCGCGACCGCGTGAGAGAGCTCGTGGACGAACCGTCGACCGCGGAGGCGCTCACTCCCTGGTACCGCTACATGTGCAAGCGCCCAGGCTTCAGCGACGCCTACCTGCAGACCTTCAACCAGCCGAACGTCACGCTGGTGGACACCGCGGACCATGGCGGCGTGACCCGCATGACGCCGAGTGCCGTCGTGGTGGGCGAACAGGAGCACGAGGTGGACTGCGTCATCTTCGCGACCGGCTTCGAGACCGGAGTCTCCGGCGTCATCTCGGGCACCCTGCCCGTGCACGGCCGCGGCGGCACGCAGCTGCTGGAGGCCTGGGCCCGGGGCCCGCGCACCCTCCATGGCATGACCGTCCACGGGTTCCCCAACCTGTTCCAGCTGGGCACCATGCAGAACGCGAACTCGGTGAACTTCGCGCACATCCTCTCCGAGCAGGCACAGCACATCGCGGCGATGGTCGGTGCCGCCGAGGAGCGCGGCGCACGACGCATCGAGCCGACGCGCGAGGCGGAGCAGCGGTGGTGCGAGACGATCCTCGAGGTCGCCACCGACAACTCGGCCTTCCTCGCCGAGTGCACTCCCGGCTACTACAACGGGGAGGGGACCCGGCGCGCGGCGCCCACCACGTACAGCCCCGGGCCCGTGGCCTTCCACCGGGAGCTCGCGAGGTGGCGTGCGGCGAGCATGGATGAGGTGCTCGTGCTGCCCGGCGACGAGGGCATGGACGAGAAGGAGGCCGCGTGATGCACGCGATCCCCGCACCGGGAACCCTTCCTCGCGCACGCGCGGTGCTGTCCGCGCTGGCCGTCGTCGCGCTGCTGCCGCTCGCCGGATGCACGTCCGCCGCGCCGAGCCCCGCCGGCGAGCCGGAGCCGACGGTGCCCGTCTCCCCGACCGCCGTCACGGCCGAGCGCGTCCTCCAGGTCACCTCGCCCCATGAGGCCACCGGCATGACCCTCCTGGAGGGCCCGACGTTCGATGCCGAGGGCCGCCTGCACCTCGTGGACGTCACCGCCCCCGACGGTGAGGCGAAGGTGATGCGCATCGACCTCGACACCGAGGAGATCACCCCTCTGGTCACCGAGGGCGAGGGCGCCTTCACCTCCGCGCAGTGGAGCCCTGCCGATGGACGGCTGCACCTGACCGACTACGTCGGTGGGCGCATCGTGAGCGTCACCGCCGAGGGCGAGGATCCGCAGACGGTCTTCGAGGGCGAGGTCGAGGGCCGCGCCATGCATCCCGACGACCTCGCCTTCGACGAGCAGGGGAACATGTTCATCTCCGACTCCTCGCCGACGACCCATCCGGACGCCGCCCCGACCGGACGGGTGGTGCGGATCGACGCGGGCACCGCCGAAGCGACCGTGCTGGCGGACAACCAGCCGAACCCCAACGGCATCTCCCTCGATCCTGACGGCGGTGCACTCTGGATCAGCCAGCTCGATGCGAACCGCGTCGACCGGCTGGCCCTGAACGAGGACGGCACCGCCGTCACCTCCGGGCACACCGCGATCCATGTCGACGGCGGGTCCTCCCAGGCAGATTCGAACGCGCTCGACGCGGCCGGGAACATCTACCAGGCTTCGCACGGGATCCCCCGGATCCTGGTCTACGGCCCGGACGGCACCCATCGCGCGACGATCGACATCCCGGCCGAGCACGAGGGGCTCGAGTCCGCGACGAACCTCGCGATCCTCCCGGGGACGACCGATGCGTATATGACGGTCAGCGGGCCGTCCGGGGGCTTCGTCTACCGCTTCGACGCGCTGGCCGAGGGATCGCGCCAGTCCAACGGCGGCTGAGCGTCGGGGGTCCGCAGGCGGGCCCCCGATCCCCCGGCCCCGGCCCGCCCCGCCACTCGAAAGGTCCTCCGGCTCCGTCATGACCTCTGCTCTGATCGATCGCACCTTCCCGTCCGACCCCGAGGACGCCCTCTTCAGCGCGCCCTTCGTGGACATCGACGAGGAGCGCACCTCTCCCTGGCCGCACCGCTATGTGCATGGCGGCTTCCTCGGGACGGACACCCGCTTCTCGTACTATCTGCCCGACTCCGACGCCTATGAGGGCCGCTTCTTCCAGCACGCGACCCCGACCCCGCAGAGCGAGCTCCTCGCTCAGCACCCTGCTCCGGGCGAGGACAAGGTCGGTTTCGCCCTTGCCAGCGGCGCGTACTTCGTCGAGACCAACGGCGGCGGTCCCGAGGCCGCAGCGCCGACGGTCGGCGAGGACCAGTCCGTCGGAGCCTTCCGGGCGAACGCCGCCGCGGCTCGCTTCTCGCGAGTGGTCGCCTCCGCCATCTACGGCGCTCATCGTCCCTACGGATACCTCTACGGGGGCAGCGGCGGCGGCTATCGCACCATCGGCTCCTCCGAGAACACCACGGACGTCTGGGACGGCTTCGTGCCGTACGTGATCGGCAGCCCCCTGGCCATCCCGAACATGTTCACGGTCCGGATGCAGGCGCAGCGCGTGCTGCGCGACGCCCTCCCGCGCATCGTCGACGCCTACGACGCCGGCGGCGATCCCGACTCGCTCGAGCTGACCGCTCAGGAGCGCGACGCCTTCGACGAGGTGACCCGGATGGGGTTCCCGCCGCGCTCCTGGTTCGGCTGGCGCACGATGGGCATGCATGCCTTCAGCGCCCTCTTCCCGGGCCTCATGGCGGCGGATCCCTCCTACGTCGGCGACTTCTGGTCGACGCCCGGGTATCGCGGAGCCGACCCCGCCTCGCCCGAGCGCGCCGATCGGGTGCAGCTCGAGACCACCCTTGCGGAACTCCTCCTCGCGCCGGCGACGCCGTCGGAGCAAGCGAACATCGGAGGCGTCGACGAGGCGTTCCGGCAGCACGGCACCGACGGCGAGGAGATCCTCGGGCTCCGTCTGGCGGACCGCCCGGAGGGATGGCTGCAGGGTGCCGAGCTGACCGTCACCTCCGCACAGGACGGCACCACCCGGGTGCTCCGACTGGCCGGGGTCGACGGCGACATCGCTCTCCTCGAACCCGGGCAGGACACGCAGCCCCTCGCCGTCGGCGATGCGGCCATCCTGGACAACGGGAGCTTCCTCGCCTTCCAGAGCTATCACCGCCACCAGGTGCCCCCGGAGGGGTACCCGGCATGGGAGCAGTTCCGCGACGAGGCCGGTGACCCCCTGTTCCCCCAGCGGCCCTTCCTCCTGGGCCCGAGCTTCACCGCCAACGCCGCCGGGACGATCCCGACCGGACGGATCAGCGGGAGGATGATCGTGGTCTCCTGCCTGCTGGACCGCGAGGCCTTCCCCTGGCAGGCCGACTGGTACCGGGGCGAGGTCGAGAAGCACCTCGGGAACGACGCCGAGGACCGGTTCCGCCTCTGGTACGTGGACCACGGGCTCCACGGCGACACGGCCGAGCAGGACTTCCCGACGCGGACGGTGCCGTACCTCGGAGCGCTCGAGACGGCGCTGCGCCGGCTGGCGGCGTGGGTCGAGCGCGGCGAGGACCCCGGGCACTCGACGACCTACGAGATCGAGGAGGCACAGGTCGTCGTGCCCGACTCCGCCGGGAGACGTCGCGGCATCCAGCCCGTCGTCGCCCTGACGGCGAACGGCAGGGAGCGCACCGAGGTGTCCGTCGGCGAGCGCGTGCTGCTGTCGATGCAGGCATCGACCCCACCCGGCGCCGGCAGCATCGTCTCCATCGCGTGGGACGACGACGGTGACGGTGAGCTCGGCGACGAGACCGTCGTGGCCCCCGCGGTGAGCCATCGCGAGCAGCGCATGGTCACCTTCGGAGCGCCGGGAACCTATATCGTCGCCGTCCGGGCGACGGCGCAGACCGCCGGCGAGGCGGAGGACCCCTTCGCCCGCCTCTCGGGCCTCGCGCGGGCACGGATCGTGGTGCGCTGAGCCCCGAGCGGGGCGTCAGTCCACGATTCCCGCGGCGAAGGCATAGGCGATCAGCTGCGAGCGATCCCGCGCCTGCATCTTGGTCATCGAGCGGTTCACGTGCGTCTTCACCGTCAGCGGAGACAGGAACAGCTCCCCGGCGATGTCCGCATTGCTCTTGCCGAGGCAGGCGGCGCGCACCACGCCCAGCTCACGCGGGGTGAGGGCGTCGAACCGAGCGGCGAGCTCGGCATCGATGCTCCGGTGCCGCGCGGTGGCGATCTGGCCGATCACGGCGCTCGCAGCCACCGCGGAGAGCGCTCCTCCACCGGCGGCCACCTCCCGGATCCTGGCCGCGAGCTTGGTGGGCCCCACACCCTTGCCGAGGAATCCGTCGGCCCCGGCTCTCACGGCGGCCATCACGTGCTCGTCATGCTCGAAGGTGGTCAGGATGATGATCCTGACCTCTTCGGCGCTGCGGCTCGCGCGCAGGCGCCGGGTCGCCTCGACGCCGTCGACGCCGGGCATCCGGATGTCCATCAGCACCACGTCGGCGTCGATCCGTTCGAGCTCGGAGAGAGCCGCCAGCGCATCGGCGGCCTCTCCGACGACGGAGATGTCCTCCGCGGCCTCCAGGATGGTTCTGATCCCGGCACGGATCATATCCTGGTCATCGACGATGAATACTCGGATCATGACTGTGTCCTCCGTTCCTCGATGTCCAGCTGCTTGTCGATGCCCAGCACAGCGGTGACGCGGAAGCGTCGGGGAGTTTCCTCGATGTCCAGGCGGCCGCCGACAGAGGCCGCGCGCTCCTGCATCCCGATCAGTCCGTAGCCGGAGCCTCGAGAGGACGGCGCCGAGTCGCTGATCGTGTCGTTTTCGACCGTGATGACAAGATGCTCGTCGAGGACCTTCCCCGTCAGCCGGATCCGGCCGCTGCCGTGGCGCTGGGCGTTGGTCAGCGACTCCTGGGCGATCCGGTAGGCGGCGGCGCTCACTGCGGGATCGAGCGGCGGCAGGGAGTCCGGGAGGTCCGCGTCGACGGGGAACGAGGCCGCGCGCAGGGTGTCCACGAGCGCTCCGAGGTGGCGCACGTCGGCCACCGCGTCGATGCTGCCGCCGGCTCCGTGACGAAGGATGTCGAGGATCTGCTGCGTCTCCCGGAGCACTCTCTGCACCCCTTCCCGGGCGCCCTGCAGCGCCCCGCGCGCCGCCTCCGGATTCCGCTCCAGCTGCACCTCCGCGGCACCGAGCCCGATCCCGACCACGGCGATCTCATGTCCCACCGCGTCGTGGAGGTCCTGGGCGATGCGCAGCCGCTCACGCGCGACACCTCGTTCCACCGCCAGGTCCCGGGTCGCGATCGCCTCCAGCGCCCGCTCGCGCATCGCGTCGAGGTATCGCGCCTGGGAGCGCACCGCGCTCCCGATGGCGGTCGCCGAGACGCACAGGCTCGCCGCGAGGAGAGCGGATCCGGAGTCGAGCCCTGCCTGCTCGCGCACCACGACGGCCCCGTACACCCCGAGCGTCGTGAGGACCCCAGCCGGGAGGGACTTCGTCCCGCGCAGCGTGACGGACAGGAGCATCATCACCGAGACCGTCCACAGCACGACGTAGTCGTCGGTGAACAGCGCCGCCGCGCAGGTCGCGAGGACCACGAGCCCCAGGCCGACGCCGCGTCGGCGTCTCCCGAGCGCCAGCCCCGCACCCGCCAGCCCGAGCAGGGCGAACGTCAACGGGTGGGCGTCTGTCATCGTGGTCATGACGGCCTGGGTGACGAGCGCTGCGATCGCGGTGACGGTGAGGACGCTGTCCAGCGTCCCGATCCGCAGGAACCAGGTGAGGCGCGGTTCGTGGGCGAGGGGCAGGCGAGGAGTGACCTGTGGATCCTCGCTCATCGAGCGCCTCGTGGCGCGTCGTCCCTGCGCAGGTCGCCGCCGTGACCGGGACGCGACGAAGGGGTGAACCAGTCGAGGATCACCAGCCCTCCGGATCCGGCACTGCATCGCCCCGCACGGGTCAGGAGCTGTGCCATCGGGATTCCTTCCTCACGAGAGGATGTCGTCGATGCCCATCCTTCCGTCCCGCACGCCTCGGCACATCCTCCGCCTGGAGGGCTCCGGGCACCGCGCCCGACGCAGGATCACCGCCGATCGAGGCGCCCGGCTACTGCCTCTGGAGCACGTCGCCCTGCACGCCGGGTGCGGACTCCGGCGACGCGGGCCCCCGCGGAGCGGCGCTCCCACAGTCCGCTCCGCTCCGCGGATCCTGGCGGATGCTCGTCGGACGGGTGCTCATGGGATACCTGCCGCCGACCTCAGTAGACGGACTCGCCGCCGTCGCACGGCAGGATCGCGCCGTTGACATTGACGCTGTCGTCGCTCAGCAGGAAGGTGATCGAGGCGGCCAGCGCCTGGGGCATGGCGATGGGGAGGTCGGCCCGTGCGGCGTCGGTGCGCTGCTGGCCGAACTCGCTCGTGCCCGTCGGTCGCATCCCGGTGAGCGTGCCGCCCGGGGCGACGGAATTGGTACGGATGCCGTAGGGCTCGTACATGAACGCGTTGCTCTTCGTGATGCCGACGACGGCATGCTTCGAGGCGGTGTAGGCGAGGCCGGCGTTGGAGCCGCTCAGCGCGGCCGCCGAGGAGACGTTGACGATCGCGCCGCGGCCGGCCTCCATCATCCGCGGGAGCACGGCGCGTGTGAGACGGATGATCCCGAAGACGTTGACGTCGAAGACCTTCTCGAGCATCGGGTCCTGGACCTCATGGAGAGGGGCGAAGTCGTCCATCACGCCGGCGACGTTGGCGAGGGCGTCGATCCGCTCCCCGGCCGCGGCGACGATGGCCTCCGCGCCCTCGACGTCGGTGATGTCCGCGGCGACGGGGACCACCTCGTGGCCCTGGAGCTCGGTGCGGAGGTCCTCGAGTCGATCTCCGGAGAGGTCGACGGCGATGACACGGCCGCCCTCCCGGGCCACCCGGGAGGCGACGGCGCGGCCGATGCCGGAGGCGGCGCCGGTGACGACCACCGTGCGGCCGGCGAAGCGGCCGGAGGTGACCTGCTCAGCCCACGCGAGGCCGGTGGCCTCGTCGTCGGAGGGGACCCGGCCGCCGTTCGCCTGCGTGACGAGCTGGTCCACGAGCCCCTCCGGGGCGTTCGGAGAGGCTTCGACGAGATTGCGGAGGGACAGGTTCCGCAGGCCGGAGAGCGCACGCTCGTCCATGCCTGCCTGCTCGGCGATGCCGCGGACGATCTGCTCACCAGCGGGGTGCTGCAACCAAGCGGCGAGAGTGCTGTTGCCGCTGAGGGTGGGGATCTGCTCGATCAAGGTGGTTCCTTCTCTCCTGGGTGGTTCGACGGCGGCGAGCCGGAAGAGGTTCGCCGCCGCCGACGGGTTCATCCTGTCGGTTCGCTGAGCTGGGGGATCATGCGGTAAGACCGTCCTGCGTCATCCGACCGCGGTGATCGTCGTACGCGGGAGGGTGGAGTGCGGTGCCGCGACAACGTGCCGGTGCCCCATCACGCGGAAGTCTCCCCGCAGCGGGAGGTCCTCGGAGGAGGTCCCGCAGCGCACGCCGTACTCGCCGGGCTCCACCGCGAAGCGGCCGTGGGTGCTCGTGCATCCGAGCTGGTCCATGTCGATCTCCCAGCGCACGCGCGCGGAGGTGCCGGGCGCGAGCGGCACGCGGGCGAAGGCGGCGAGCTGGCGCTCCGGGCGGGTGACGCCGACTGCGGGGGCGGAGACATAGACCTGCACCACTTCGGTGCCCTCACGCTCGCCTTCGTTGGTGACGGTCGTCTCGACGTGGACGGTCCCGGAGGTGGATCCGGGACCGTCGATCGTGAGGTCCGACAGCGCGAAGCGGGTGTAGGAGAGCCCGTGCCCGAAGGGGTAGCGCGGGGTGTTCTCGAGGTCCACGTACCCGGTGAACTGGTCAGCCTCCGTGCGGCGCTGGCCGCTGCCGGGTTTCTGCGCGTGGTGGATCGGGACCTGGCCCACGTGCCGAGGGATCGTGAAGGGCAGCTTCCCCGAGGGGCAGATCCTCCCGAGGAGTGCATCCGCGAGGGCCTCGCCGCCCGCGGGGCCGGGGATGTAGCCGGTGAGGATCGCGTCCACCAGCGGTTCGATCGGGCCCAGATCGTAGGGCTTGCCCATGTACAGCACCGCGACCATCGGCTTCCCGAGCGCGGCGAGCTCCCGGATCAGCTCCATCTGCTGCGCGGGCAGCTGCAGGGTCGCGCCGTCCGAGCCCTCGCCCTCGGTGGCGCGGCCGGCGAAGGCGGCCGAGCGCCCCCCGATGGCCGCGATGATCACCTCGGCGTCGTGAGCGGCCTCCACCGCGGCGGGGATGTCCGCGGGCTCGTCGTCCAGCACACCGGTGCCCGCCGCGGTGACGACGTCGGCGCCGGGGAGCGCTTCGCGCAGCGCCTCGGCGAGGGAGATGGCGTCGAGGGTCTCGCGGGCGATTCGTTCCGGGTCGAGCGCTGCCATCGCCTCCAGTTTCGCCGTCATCTTCGCCTGCGTCGCGGGGTCCGGATCCGACATGGCCTTCTCCATCCCGGCCATGCGGGACTTCCCGGTGAGCATGCCGCGCAGGGTCTCCTGGAAGGCCGGGTGGGTGTAGTTGGCGAAGCCGGACATGACGGTGTCGGCGTGGGGGCCGATCACGGCGACGGAGCCGATGCCCGCATCGAGCGGGAGCGTGCCCCGGTCATTGCGGAGCAGAGTGATCGCCTCGTCCGTGATCCGGCGGGAGAGGTCCTTCCCGCTCGTGGCCAGAGTCCTCAGTCGCACCGGGTCCTCGTCGACGAAGGGGTCCTCGAACAGGCCCAGGGCGAACTTGTGGGTGAGGGTGCGGTGCACCGCGGTGTCGACGTCGGCCATGCTCGCCTCCCCGCGCTCGAGTCGGGCGGCGAGCTCCGGACCGTAGGCGTAGGGCGCGGGCAGCTCGATGTCGAGGCCGGCGCGCAGGCCGGCGTCGGCGACGGTGTCGCGGTCTCCCATCAGCTGGCGCTCGACCACGTAGAACAGGCTGCGGTAGTCGGAGACGACCGTGCCCTCGAAGCCGAGCTCGCCGCGCAGCAGGTCGGTGAGGATCTCGCGGGAGATCGCCACGGGGGCGCCGTCGATCTCGGAGTAGCTGTTCATGACGCTGTGCAGACCGGCCATGCGGATCGCCGCCTCGAAGGGCGCGGCGTGCACGTCGCGAAGCTCCCGCGGGCCCAGGTGCGTGGCTGCCATGTTCTGCCCGCTCTCGCTCCAGCCGTAGCCGAGGAAGTGCTTGGCGGTGGCGATGACGCCCTCGCGCAGGTCCTCCCCCTGCAGCCCCCGGACGAAGGCGACGCCGAAGGCGGAGGCGAGCAGGACGTCCTCGCCGTAGGTCTCATGCACCCGGCCCCAGCGGGCGTCGCGGGCCACGTCGAGCACGGGCGCGAGGGCCTGGCGCACACCGGTCGCGCGCAGCTGGCGGCGGATCAGATCGGCCATCTCGCCGATCGCGTCGGGGTCCCAGGTGCCGGCGAGGCCGATCGCCGTCGGGAAGGAGGTGAAGGCCTCGCCCTGCACGCCGTTGAGCGCCTCGTTGTGGAGGATCGCCGGGATCCCCAGTCGCGTGTGGTCGCGCAGGTAGGTCTGCACCTGGTTGTTCAGGCGGGCGAACCCGGCGGCGTCACCGGCGGCAGTGCCGACGCCGCAGAGGTGGCCGATTCCGTGGCCCAGATGAGCGCCGAGGGAGGCGGTGGTGACCTGGGGGGCACCGAGGGCGTGCGGCAGGACGCCCACCAGCTGGGCGGCCTTCTCCGAGGGCTTCATCCGCGAGAGCAGTTCGCTGGCCCGCTGCTGCGAGGTACGGAGGGTGTCCGTTGCGGTCATGAGGTCTGTCCTGTCGTGGGGTCGAGGGTGAGGCGCCAGCTCCAGGCATGGTGGGAGCCGACGAGGCGGTGCGGTGGTCGGGTGTCGGGGCCGAGCAGGCCGGTGCCGACCCCTCGGTGCGCGATATCGAGGTGGACGTGCGTCACGGTGCTCTCGGGCAGCTCCCACCAGTGGTCGACGCTCTCGAGCTCCTCGGAGCTGTGCCGCGAGAGCGTGGCATGCAGCCCTCGCGGCGCACGGGCGAGGACGGTGCCGGTGGGACCGGTGATCTCGAGCCGGGTGACCTCGCCGCGGGTGCCGTTGGACTGCGGCCGCAGGTACGGCACGGCCCAGGAGTCCACGCTCTGCTCCCACCGTCCCAGCAGCGCGGCGGAACGGCGATCGGGGTAGTTCTCCCAGGGGCCCAGACCCACCCACGACGTGTCCTCGAATCCGGTGGGCAGCACGAGCTCCATCCCGACCCGCAAACCGTCGCGGGTCCCTTCGGGCAGGATCACCTCCTCGTCCAGGAGGTAGTCGCCTGCGGCCACCTCGCCCGCGCGCCGACGGTGGACGACCAGGTCGCCGAAGGCGGTGCGATAGTCGGTCTCGATGAGCGCGATCCCGCCCTCGTGCTGGATGCGCACGTCCTCGACGTCGAGCCGGAAGAATCCGGAGCGGACGAAGCGCTGGTCGAGGGCGAAGGCCATGTCGTTGTCGGTCAGGGCGCGCCACAGCGAGAGCCGGGGCGGGCTCTCCAGGAGCGGGTGGACGATGTCTCCCCGCTCGTCCAGGGTCGGCGCATGACGCGGGCGCGGCATCACGGACATCGTGGGCGGCAGGCAGATCTGCTCGATGACCAGTGCGGTTCCGGCCGAAGCCCAGGGCGCATCGGCCATGGTGGCGCCGCGCAGGGTGAGGGCGAGCGCGTCGGGGGCGTGTACCGCGCGCACGATCTCCGGCGGCAGGGCGAGTGTGATGGTAGCCCCGGCAGGAACGGTCGGCAGGTCGACCTCGACCGCGACGACGGGGCCGTCCACGCCGTCGACCTGTGCTTCGACGCGGAGCGCGGAGAGGTCGGCGAAGGCCTGCCGGTTGCGGATGCTCACGCGGCCGGCGGCGGCGAGCGCCGCATCGGAGACGATCCGCAGTGGGCTGAAGATCCCTCGTGCCTCGAGCAGCGCGGGCTGCGGGGTGAGGTCGGGGAAGACGATGCCGTTGAGCATGGTGGCCACGGGATGCGTCTGGTCGCCGAGGTCTCCGCCGTAGCGCAGTCGGCCGTCGCCCTCGGGGTCGAGGGCGTGGTCGGCGAACTGCCAGATGAAGCCGCCCTGGAGAGAGGGCAGGGTCTCGAACAGCCGCCAGTACTCGACCAGACCCCCGGTCGAGTTCCCTTGTGAGTAGGCGTACTCGCACAGGATGACGGGCCGGTCCGCGCGTGGATCGCGCGCGTACGCCTCGAGCGCCGCGAAGGACGGGTACATCGGACAGACGACGTCCGATGCCGCATGACCGTCGTGCCAGTCCGCGGCGATCGCCCCCTCGTAGTGCACGGGCCGGGTGGGGTCGGCGCGGCGCACCCAGGCGGCGGCCGCGTCGTGCGCCGCCCCGTGCCCGGTCTCGTTGCCGAGGGACCACATGATCACACAGGCGTGATTGCGATCCCGGCGGACCATCCGGGCGATCCGGTCGACGATCTCGGTGAGATATCGGGGGTCATCGGCGAGGGTCGAGGCGAAGGCGTGGCCCTCGACGTCCGCCTCGTCGACGACGTAGAGGCCGTACTCGTCGCACAGGTCGAGCAGGACGGGATCGTTGGGGTAGTGCGCAGCGCGGATCGCGTTGACGTTGTGGCGCTTGAGCAGGGAGAGCTCTGCGGAGAGTCGTTCGCGGCTCATGACCCGCCCGTGCACCGGATCGGTGTCGTGGCGGGCGACTCCCTGGATGAGGATCCGCTGTCCGTTGACGAGCAGATCCGTGCCGACGATCTCCACCCGCCGGAACCCGATCCGCAGGCGGGTGCGGTCGACGACGCTGCCCGAGGCATCGCGCAGCTCGACATCGAGGTCATGGAGCGCCGGGGTCTCCGCCGTCCACGGCGCGACGTCGAGGTCCTCGAGGACGATCCGCGCCGTACCCGCCGGGGACGAGGGGCGATGGCCGACGATCGCCGCGGCGTCGGGGAGGGCGCGCAGCTCCGGGGGGACGGCGCCGCCCGCGGCGTTGATCGAGAGCATGTCCATCGCGTCCTCGGGGAACCGCGGGGCCGGCCGCGAGGAGCGATCGCGCGAGGGCGGTGGCATCGTCGGCGCCGGCATGCGGCCGGTGATCTCGGCGACGTGCTGCCTGCCGAGCAGGGAGACCACGATCTCGTGGCCGGGATCAGTCTCCCCCGCGAGCGCGTCGGCCCAGGCCACCAGGTCGAGGCGGCCCGTGCCCGTTGTGGGGTCGAGATCGGCCACGACGCGCAGGTCGGTGAGGTGCACCGCCGGGACCAGCATCAGCCCGACGGAGCGGGAGATCCCGGAGTGCCACCACTGGTCCTGGTCCTCGAGATACGCGGCGGCGGACCACTTCGCGACGTGCAGCTCGACCTCGTTGGTGCCGGGACGGACCTGGTCGGTGATATCGAACTCCGCGGCGAGGTGGGAGTCGCCGCTCGTGCCGACGAGCTCGCCGTTGACGACGGCCCGCAGGTGCCCCTCCGCCGCCCCGATGTGGAGCAGCACACGGCCGTCGTGCTCACCGAGCTCGACCGTGCGCCGGTGGACGCCGATCGGATTGTCCTCCGGGATGTGCGGCGGCACCTCGTCGAAAGGCATCGGCACGTTCGTGTAGCGCGCAGGGTCCTGCGGAGAGGTCATCGTCCACAGCCCCGGGACCTGGATCGTCCCCCATTCCGCGTGCGCGAGCGCGTCGATCGAGGGCACGAGCGCGAACTCCCACTCCCCGTCCAGCACGACGTCCAGCGGGCGCCGCAGGCTCGACATCGGCAGGCGACCGGGGTGCGAGAGGCCGGTGCCGTCGGACCTCACTTCCGGCTCCCGGGCTTGCGACCGCCCAGGCCGCGCCAGCGGTCCCGCAGGGAGAAGGCCGCGCTCTTGGGGCGGCGGTCACGGGTGAAGACGCCCTTCTTGTTGCCGTCGACCCGATGGATCCCGTTGGAGGTGGCGAAGTCCGCGAAGTTCCAGACCTGCTCGCCGACGAACTCGGGGAAGCGGTCGAAGACGCGGTGGTTCATCGCGAGGTAGTCGCGCTGGTACTCCTCCGTCCAGGCCTGGTCCCACACCGAGTGCAGACCGGGCTGGGTATCCGCCCCGTACTCGCTCATCATGACGGGCTTGCCGGTGCGCTCGACCCAGCTGCGCAGGTCCCGCTCGAGGTAGGACTCGGCGAGCGCCAGATCGCCGGTGGCCACGTACCAGCCGTAGTAGCGGTTCAGGCTGACCACGTCGGCGAGATCGATGATCTTGTCATTGGTCGTGTTCGCGAACATGACGATCGCGTAGGTGAGCGGGCGGGTGGGGTCGAGCTCGCGGGCCAGGGAGAACAGCGGCTCGAAGTACTCGAGGGCTCCCTCCTCGTTCGAGGCGGGCTCGTTGGCGATGCTCCACATGACCACGCTGGGGTGGTTCCGGTCGCGTTCGATGAGCTCGCGCAGGTGTTGCATGTGCGCCGCATGGGTGCGCTCGTTCGCGAACTGCTCGGAGAACGTGGGGAACGGGGGCTTGCCCGCCATACCGCCGACGACCCCCATGTTCAGACCCACGGCGGCGGTCTCGTCGATGACCACGATGCCGTGGCGGTCGGCGAACTCGAGCACCTCCTCGGCGTAGGGGTAATGGGAGGTGCGGAAGGAGTTCGCGCCGATCCAGTCCAGCAGCTGCATGTCGTGGACGAGATAGGCGTCGTCATGCCCCTTGCCGCGCACCGGGGTGTCCTCGTGCTTGCCGAAGCCGGTGAAGTAGAAGGGCTCGCCGTTGATGAGGAACTCGGCACCGCGCACCTCGACGGTGCGCACCCCGACGGGGAGCGTGATGCTGTCGGTCGCCGCGCTCTCCTCGGCCGTCCCGCCGGCCGATCCGTCGGTCAGCTCTGCGGTGAGCTCGTACAGGTGGGCCGCACCGGGCCGCCAGGGCGTGACCTCGGGGATCACGATCTCCCCGATCGCACCTGCGGACTCGGCCAGGGGGGTCCCGTCAGCATCGGCGAGGCGCACCCGCACCGCGGCACGGTCGGCGCCCTCTCCGGCCACTGCGACCTCGTAGTGGACGATGCCGGTGGTGCCGTCCAGGTCGGTGCGGATCACGACGTCCTGGATATGCCGCCGCGGCATGCTGTGCAGACTCACCGAGCGCGCGAGGCCGGCGTAGTTGTAGAAGTCGTGGAAGTAGGTCTGCTTCTTCTTCCCGCCGAAGCCGACCTCGATCTTGCCGGGCGGGATCGTCTCGTTGCTGAGGTCGCCGCTGACGGCGACGGTGAGGCGGAAGGCGCCGCCCGCGGCGACCAGGTCGGTGAGGTCCACGTCGAAGGGCGTGTACCCGCCCACGTGCTCCCCGGCGAGCTGCTCGTCCACGTAGACGCGTGCGGCGTGGGTGGCGGCCGCGAAGCGCAGGAGGATCCGCTCCCCCGCCCATCCGCGAGGCACCTGCACGGTGCGCTGGTAGTAGACCCAGCCCACGTGGTCGCGGATGTCGGGATCGGTGAAGAGATCGTTGTAGCTGGCAGGCACGGCCGCCTCCAGCGGGGTGTCGAGCCGGCCGGTCCAGGGCTGGTCGTCGAGGCGGCTGTCGAGGGCGAAGGCCCAGACGCCGTCAAGGCTGATGACCTCGCGGGTCGGGGTGGGGCGGGGCTTGAGCAAGGGGATCCTTCCGTAGGTGTGGGGGCGGGCTCGGCGGCAGGCCCCGCGCTCCGCGGTGGAGCGGGGCGGACCCTGCCGACGGGTCAGTCCAGGGCGTTGCGGTGCGCGACCTCGCCGAGCCAGGCGAGGCTCGGCTTCGGGGTGCGCACGAAGGTCTCGCGGTCCACGGCGATGAGGCCGAAGGTGGGCGCCCAGTGGCCCCACTCGTAGTTGTCCAGCAGGGACCAGTGCAGGTAGCCGCGCACATCGATGCCGTCAGCGATCGCGGCGTGCAGTCCCTCGAGGGCCTCGCGGGTGTAGCGGATCCGCTGCGCATCATCGGCCGTCGCGATCCCGTTCTCGGTGATGAGCAGGGGCACGCCACCGGTCATCTCGGCGGCGTGCCGCACGGCGATCTCGAGCGAGTCGGGGCGGTACGGGGTGCCCACGAGGGTGCTGTCGGGATGTGCGACGTGGGGCACGGGGCCGTGCTCGTCGACCTGCTGGCTCGAATAGGCCTGGACGCCGGCCCAGTCATCCCCGCGGCTGCCCTCCCAGAACACGTCCTCCTTGCCGTAGCGGACCTCGAGGAGCTTCTCCTCGCCGCCCGGGGCCGCAGTGAGGGCACCGGCCGCGATGGTCCAGCCGACCTTGGCGTCGGTCCGGTCTCGCAGCACCTCACGGGCCGCGTGATGGATGCCGACCAGCCGTCGGCCGATCTCCGGATCGGCATAGGCGATCACATTGCGGGAGGCGCGGTGGCGCTCCTCCTCGCTCATCTCGCGCTCCACGGTGGGGCTGATCCACTCGCCGTCGGCGCCAGCGACCATCCTCGCCATCGCCGTCATGATGGCGGCCTGCATGTTCGGCTCGTTCATCGTGGCGACCCACTCGACGCCCTCGAGGATGCTCGTCGTCGCCGTCACGTACCGCACGAAGCGCTCCTCGGCCTCGGGCGCGGCCCATCCGCCTGCCTCGGCGAACCAGTGCGGGGTCGTGAAGTGCTGCAGGGTCACCACGGGAGTCACGTGCCGTGCGAGGCAGGCGTCGATGACGCGTCGGTAGTGGTGCAGCGCCGCTCGCGAGATGTGCCCGGGGATCGGCTCGATGCGGGACCATTCGAGGCTGAAGCGGTAACTGTCGAGGCCGGCGTCGGCCAGGAGCGCCACGTCCTCCTCGAAGCGGTGGTAGCTGTCGCAGGCGTCGAGGGAGAGCTCCATCCCCGGGGTGCTCTGCTCCTTGTGCCACCAGTCGGAGTTGATGTTGCCACCCTCGATCTGGTGGCCGGCGGTGGAGGCTCCCCAGAGGAAGCCGTGGGGGAAGGCGGTCAGAGCGGTCATGGTCGTCTCCTGGAGGTCGTCGTGGTGCGTGGGATGTCAGGGGTTCGTCGGATCATGCGGTCGCGTCCAACAGCCGACGTCGCTTCTCGCGGCGCTCGCGCTGGGCCGCGGGATCGGCGACGGGGGCGGCGAGGAGCAGGCGCTCGGTGTAGGGGTGCTCGGGAGCCGAGGTGACCGTGGCGGCGTCCCCGCTCTCCACCATGTCGCCGCGGTAGAGCACGGCGACCCGATGGCTGATGTGGCGCACGACGGCCAGGTCGTGGGAGACGAAGAGGTATGCCACGCCGGTCTCCCGCTGGATGTCGATGAGCAGCTCGAGCACGTGCGCCTGGGTGGACAGATCCAGCGCGGAGACGGGCTCGTCGCACACGATCAGCTTCGGCCCGGGTGCCAGCGCCCGAGCGATGGCGACGCGCTGGCGCTGACCGCCGGAGAACTCCCGAGGCAGACGGTCGATGGCATCGACGGGAAGCTGCACCTGATCCAGCAGGCTGCGCACCCGCGCGCGGGCGTCGTGGCCCGTCGCCCCGTGGACGACGAGCGGTTCGGCGAGGATGTCGCCAATCGTCATCGAGGGGTTCAGCGAGGTGTACGGGTCCTGGAACACCACCTGGATCTGGCTGGCGAGCCCGCGGCGGGCTCGGCCTCGCAGGCCGGCGATCTCCTGGCCGGCGTAGCGGATCGATCCACCGGAGGGCCGCACCAGCCCGAGCACCGCTCGGCCGATCGTCGTCTTCCCCGATCCGGATTCTCCGACCAGGCCGACGGTGCGGGCGGCCTCCACGTCGAGGTCCACGCCGTGGAGCACCTCGACGGGGTTCGCGCGCCACCCCTTACCGGGGTACTGGACCCGCAGGTCCTCGATCTCCAGCAGGCTCATGAGGTGGCCTCCTTGTGAGTGATGGTCATGACGCTCTCGGCAGGCACCTCGGCACCAGCGCCGGTGGAGTTCTCGTGCGTCGGCGGATCCGAGCGCACCGTCTCCTCGTCGAGGATCGCGCCCAGCAGCATGCGGGTGTAGGAGTGCTGCGGGTCCCGGAAGATCTGTTCCACAGTCCCCTTCTCCACGATCTCCCCGGTGCGCATCACCGCGATGTGGTCACAGACATCGGCGACTACGCCGAAGTCGTGGGTGACCAGGAGGATTGCCATGCCGAGCTCCTGCTGCAGGTCGCGCAGCAGGTCGAGGATCTCCGCCTGGACGGTGACGTCCAGTGCGGTGGTCGGCTCATCGGCGATGAGCAGCCGGGGGCGGCTGGCGACCGCACCGGCGATGAGCACGCGCTGCGCCATGCCTCCCGAGATCTCGTGGGGATAGGCGTCGAAGGTGCGCTGCGGATCGGGGATCCCGCAGCGATCCAGCAGGCCGAGCACGCGCTCGCGGGCCTGCGCCCTGCTGAGCGAGGTCGCTGCGCACAGGCCCTCGAGGAGCTGCGAGCCGACCCGATAGGACGGGTCCAGGTTCGACATCGGCTCCTGCGGGATGTAGGAGATCGCACTGCCGCGCAGGGCGGACATCCGCCGGTCGTTCAACCCCAGCAGCTCGGTGCCGTCGAAGCAGATCGAGCCGGCGGTGATGATGGCCTCGGGCGGCAGCACGCCGAGGGTGGAGAAGGCTGTCTGGGACTTCCCCGACCCCGACTCCCCCACCAGGCCCAGCACATCACCTGCGGCGAGCGTCAGATCGATGCCTCGCACGACCTCCTTCAGCGTGCCGTCCACTCCCGGGTAGGCGATGGTGAGGCCGCGGATGCTCAGGATCGCCCCGGAATCCTCCGCTGCGGCCTCCGCGACGGCGGCATCGGCGGCGACCTTCTGACCCGCGCTGAGCTTGTGCGCCGCAGGGGTGGAGCCCTCGAGGGTGTCGCGCAGCGAATTGCCCAGCAGGACCAGGCAGGCGGTGATGACACCCAGCAGGAGGCTGGGCCACAGGAACTGGGTCGGTGCGATGTAGAGGTTGCGGAACCCGGAGGAGATCATCGCGCCGAAGCTCGGGATCTCCTTCGAGCCGACGCCGAGGAAGGCCAGGCCGGACTGGAGGTTGATCGCCGATCCCGCCATGAAGGCCGCCGCGATGATGATCGGCCCGCGGACCACCGAGAGGACGTGGCGGCCGAGGATGCGGAACGTGCCGAGCCCCGACACGCGAGCGGCGTCGACGTACAGCTCGTTCTTCACCCCGAGCACGAGATTGCGGACGATGCGGTAGATGCCCGGGGCCAGCAGCACGCCGAAGATCAGCATCGTGGCGCGGTAGTCCCCGCCCGTCAGCGGCATGAGGATGATCAGCAGCAGAACGCCCGGGAGGGTCATGATCAGCGAGAACACCCATTCGGTGGTCGACTGGACCAGCCGGGAGAAGTACCCGCCGACCAGTCCGGCCGTGACACCGACCAGGAGGGCGACGCTCGTGCCGATCAGCGCCGACACAGCGGCGGTGTTGATCGAGTGCAGCAGTCGGGAGAAGATGTCGCGGCCGGATTCGTCGGCGCCCAGCGGGTAGCCCGGCGTTCCCACGGGGGCGTTGACCATCCCGAGGTCGGCCTCGTTCGGGCCGTGCGGGGCGATCAGCGGGGTGAGGGCGCCGAGCACGAAGATCACCGCCAGGATCGCGAGGGTGATCACGGCCTGCTTGTCGCGCAGGATCTTGCGCCACATCGGTGTGCGCGCGGAGGCGTTCGTGCGGGGAAGGACGATCTCCTGCGTGCTGGGCCGGGTGGAGGTGCGGGGGCTGTCGGGGCTCATCGGACCCTCGCTCTCGGGTTCAGCCAGCCGTTGGCGATATCGGTGGCGAGGTTGACGATGGTGACCAGGACGACTCCGAAGGCGGAGACCCCGAGAATGACGGGGATGTCGCCCTGCAAGGTGGCGTTGAAGGCATAGCTGCCGAAGCCTGGCAGCGCGAAGACGTTCTCGATGATCAGCGCGGCACCGAACATCTGGATGAACTCCAGCGACATGACGGTCAGCGCCGGGCTGCCGGCGTTGCGCAGGGCGTGCTTGAGCACGATCGTGCGGTAGGGGATCCCCCGCGTGCGCAGGGTGCGCACGTAGTCGCGGCGCAGCTCGTCGATCATCCGGCCGCGCACCTGGGCCGACATGTTCGCGACACCGGCGATGCACAGGACCGTCACGGGGATCACGATGCTTCTCAACCATCCCAGAGGGTTCTCGCCGAACGGCACGTAGCCGGTGGCGGGCAGCCAGCCCAGCCGCACGCCGAACAGGACCACGAGGCCGATGGCCAGCAGCAGTCCCGGCAGGATGAAGCCGAGCAGGGAGATGATCTGGGCGAGGCGGTCGATGATCCCGCCGCGGGAGGCCGCCCACACGCCCAGCAGCACCGACAGCACGGACGTGATCGCAAGGGCGGGGACGATCAGGGACAGGGTCACGGCCAGTCGCTGGATGACCGACGGGAGCACGGACTGGGAAGTGAAGACGGAGACCCCGAAATCGCCGCGCACGGCCCCTGCGAGCCACTCGACGTACTGGACAAGCACCGGCCGGTCCCATCCGCGGGCGTGCATGAGCGCGGCGGTGGTCTCCTCCGTGGCGGACTGCCCCAGGACGGTCCGGGCCAGATCCGCGAACGAGGTGCTCACCAGGAGGTACACGATCAGAGTGATGAGCAGTGCGAGGACTGATCCGGCGGCCAGGCGACGCACGACATACGCGATCACGGCGCTGCTCCTTCGTGCGGGGGACGTGGACGGTGCGGCATCGGCGATCAGCTCCCGAAGTCGAACAGGCCGATGGTGGAAGGGATCCCACTGCGGGTCGCCACGGTCACGCCGTCGCGGGCCGCCCAGCTCTGGCCGGTGAAGGCGAGCGGGACTTCGAGCGCCTCCTGCACCGCATGCGCGTTGAGCGTGCGGTAGGCCTCTACGGCATCGTCGAACTCGACGGTCGTGTTGATGGTCGTGAAGGCCTCTTCGAGGATTGGATCCACGTAGTTCCGGGGATTGCCGAAACCGCCCTGGGCGTAGTGATAGAAGGCATCGGCCGGATCGGAGTTGACACCGACGATCTGCACGGACAGCGGGAAGTCGCCGGAGAGATGCGCGGACTGCGCCTGCTGGGGCGGGACCGACACCCACTCGAGCTCGAGACCCGCGTCCTGGAAGGCCTGAGACAGCGCCGGCTCGAAGGGCGTGGACAGGAAGGTGCTCGGGATCTGGAAGACCGTCCCGGTCGCGCCGGCCTCCTCGACCAGCCCGGCGGCGGCGGCCGCATCGTGGGGAAAGGTCTGATCGAGGGCGGGATCGTTCACCTCGCCGTCGGGGCCGAAGACCTGCTGGGTGGCCAGTCCCTGGCCGCCCAGCAGCCCGGTGACGATGTCGTCCCGGTCGACCGCGTGGTTGAGGGCCTGTCGCACCCGGACATCCCCGAGGGCGGGCCACTGCTCGCCGCCGCGGTCCAGGATGTCGAGCACCACCAGGGAGCTCGCCGGGATCTCGGAGATCGTGAAGGTCTCCTGGTCGAGCTGCGCCAGCATCTGCGCGCGCACGCTCGCGGCGTCGATCTCGCCGGCCTGCAGCGCGTTGAACGAGGCCGTCGCATCCTGGAGCACGCGGACCGTGAAGGTCGACACGGGCAGCGCCGCCGCGTTCCAGTGGTCCTCCCGCTTCTTCAGGACGTAGCTGGTCCCGGGGACCGAGGCGGCCACGTCCAAGGTGAAGGGGCCGGACCCGACGGGATCGGTCGCCGTGCGCTCCTCGTCGAGCGTCGGCGGGTGCCCGATCGCCCCGGCACCGAGGGTCAGGTTGTACACGAACTGCGGGTCATAGGCGCTGAAGCGCACCTCGACGGTGAGATCGTCGGCGGCGACGACCTCCTCGACCGCGTCGTACTTCGCCTGCACCGGTCCGGGCGTGGCCCGGGTCCGCTCCATGGTCGCGGCCACGGCCGCGGCATCGACCGGGGAGCCGTCGCTGAACGTCATCCCCTCGCGCAGCGTGAGGGTGAGGATCGTGCCGTCCGAGGAGTGCTCGAAGCTCTCGGCGGCGTGCGGGATGACGTCCCCTGTCTCGCGATCGCGGGTCAGGAGCGTGTCGAGGACCGAGGCCCAGACGAACATCTGCTGCCCGTCGACGAGCTGGGCGGGATCCAGTGAGTTCGGTCCGGACTGGACGGCGATCGCGAAGGTCCGCTCGCTCCCGCCGGCGGATTCACCGGCGGGGTCCGCGCCGCCGCTCCCGCTGCAACCCGCGAGAAGGGCGAGGCCGGGAGCCGCTGCGGCAAGACCGAGAGCCGTCCGGCGCGTGGTGCGGGGGGTTGTGGTCATGGGCATTCTCCTTTGAATGGACGGGTGGCGGGCCGGTCCGGCCCATGCCCTGTGGCATCTCGTCGAGCACAAGCCCATCAGGTCGATCACCCCGTTGTCAACCGATTGCCAGAATGCGACCCGGATTGATACCTGGCCGTGACATCGGGGGCTGCCGTACGCCTGTTGAGATGGAGGTGCGAAGAAACGTCACCTCAGCACCCTTGCTTGGCAATCGCTTCTCGCTATCGAGCGCAGAATGGTGTCGCCGCAGTGAGGGCAGGGCGTCGAGAGCACGCCGGGCATGGCCGGGGGCATGCCGAGCAGGTGGTGCCGGCCCCCACGGAGCGAGGGAACCCGCTGGCTTCACGCCGGGCGGAGCCCGATGGTCATCGCGCGCCGACCCTCGGAGTCAGCGCGGAGACGGCCCCGTGGAATCGCGCGGCACGAAGGTCACAGGATGCATGGCGTCGCCGGGCGGCGCGTCCTCGAACAGGGCGATCAGACGATCGATGGCCGCGGCACCCAGCTCCCCGGACGGCGGACGGATGGTGGACAGGGTCGGGATCACGAAGTCGGCGCCGTAGACGTCGTCGTACCCGACCAGGCTGAACTCCTCCGGGACGCGGCAGGCGACGGCGTGCGCCGCATGGAGGATGCTGACCGCGATCAGGTCGTTGAACGTGAACACGGCGCTCGCACCACTGCCGCGGACGGCCTCCAGGTTCTCGGCCCCGTCCGCGCGGGCGAGCCCACCGGAGCCGATGTCCGCGACGCTCATCCCCTGCTCCGTGGCCGCGCGCCGCAGCGCTGCGCGGCGCTGCGCGCCGACCCAGGTCTCCTGGGGGCCGTCGAGGAAGGCGAGGTCGCGATGGCCGAGTCTGTGCAGATGCGCGACCGCCGCCCGATACCCCGGGTCGACGTCAGGGTTGAGGGACGCCACGCTCACCCCGTGGCGATTGATGAGCACGACGGGACGGCGCTCGGCCACGCGCCGGATCGCCTCCTCGTCCACGCTCGCGGAGACGAGGACCAGTCCGTCGACAGACGGCGGGAGGCGCTGCAGCACATCCTGCTCCTGATCGGGACGATGCCCGGTCTCCGCGATGAGGATCGTCAGTCCTTCGGCCGTGGCCGCGTTCTCCACCCCGCGGATGATGTCGGCGAAGATCGGATGGTTGATCGCCGGGACCACCAGGCCGATGCTCCCCGTCCTGCCGGTATGGAGCGCCCGGGCCGTGGGGTTCGCCTCGTACTGCAGCATCCGTGCCGCATCTTTGATGCGCTGCTCGGTCTCGCTGTTGAGGCGGCCCGGCTTGCCCAGTCCCCGGGAGACGGTCGATGGGCTCAAGTTCGTGAGGCGGGCGATGTCGTAGATCGTGACGCCCTTGGAGGATCGGCCGTTCATGATCAGGGATCATATCGGTCGCACTCGGCTGACCTCGACGCGGAGGACGACCGGGACACCAGGTGCGACCGCACCAGGAGTCACTCCACGAGCGTGATGGCCGCCGCGGGGCGCCGCAGGAACTCGGCCACCGCGAGCCCGGCGACTGACGCTCCGACGACGACGACCGACGCGTCCTCGGGACGGCGATCAGCCGCCTTGGGCATCTCGAAGCTCACTGCACCGACCAGCCACCATCGGAAGGCAGCACGACACCGTTGATGTTGCGCGCGTCGTCGCTGAGCATCCAGGTGATGGAGGCTGCGAGGGTCTCCGCGTCGGCGACCGGCGGGATCATCCGCAGGAACGGTCCGATGCGGGCCTCGGAGAATTCCGAGGCGAAGCGGCCTTCGATCCCGGTGGCCACCGGCCCGGGGGCGACGGCGTTCACACGGATCCCGTGCGGTGCGTACAGGAACGCGGCACTGCGGGTGAGGCCGACGACGGCATGCTTGGAGACGGTGTATGCGGTGCCCGCGGCGCTCCCCCGCAGGGAGGCCTCGGAGGCGACGTTCACGATCGCCCCGCCACCGGCCTCGATCATGCCCGGGACGAGCGCTCGCATCAGGCGGAAGGGGCCATCGACGTTGACGGACATGACCCGCCCCCACACCTCGTCGTCCGTCTCGTGGAGCGGGCGGTGGCCGTCGGTGATGCCCGCGACGTTGGCGAGACCGTGCACGGCGCCGCCGGCCGCGGCGATGATCGCGTCGATGCCCTCCGCGGCGGTGATGTCCGCGACGACCGGGACCACAGCGCCCTCGGCGTGCGCGCCGACGAGCGCGGCGAGGGCACCCTCGGCGATGTCGACCGCGATCACGCGGCCTCCCTCGGCGAGGACCCTGCGCGCGGTTGCCCGGCCGATGCCGGAGGCGGCACCGGTGACCACGACCGTGCGACCGGTGAAGCGCTGCGCGGAGAGCGCCGGATCGTCCTCGACGACCAGCTCGCCGTCGTTCGCGCCGCGCACCAGCTGATCGACCACCTCCTGCGTGAAGCGACCGCGGCTGGCCTCGACCAGGTTCTGCAGCGGCAGCTCGAGGGCGGGGGCGAGGCTCGATTCATCGATCCCTCCCTGCTCGAGGAGGCCGCGCAGCAGCGGCCCTCCGACAGGGCTCGCGAGCCATTGCCCGATGGTCGTCCGGCCGGTCAGGGGGTCGTCTCGTGGTTCATGTCCGGGTCCTCTCAGGGTCGCCTCGCGGCGTTCGTCGCGTGCTGTCAGTGTGGTGGCATCCGCAGGGCGCGGCATCCGCTGATCGGAGCGGGCCGAGTACTGCCTGGGCAGTACACGGGGTCAGGACCGCGTGGTTCAGCGCGAGTCGCCGCGCGGCACCGCGGCACCATAGGCGCCCAGGTAGAGATCCATGAGCCGCAGGAACGTCTCCGCGTCCTCCTCGCTCATCGCGCCCAGCGCGGCCTCATATCCGTTCAGTGAGATCGCGAGATCCGCCTCGAAGGCGTCGCGTCCCGCAGCGGTGCGCGCGAAGCGGTAGGCGGTATCGCCCGCCTCCCGCTTCCGATCCAGCAGGCCCTCGGCGACCACGGCGTTCATCTGCCGGTTGACCGTGGACTGCTCGAGGCCGAGCTCGTGGGCGACGTCCTTGAGCGTGCGCGACGCGTTGTCGGAGAACAGCCAGAGGATGCGGAGATCCGCCGTTCCCAGCGACATGGCCTGCTCGTGCTCGCGGCGGTGCCGATCGAGCTTCCAGAACAACCCGGCCAGGTGCCGGCCCCGATCGTGCCGCGCCATGCTCTCTCCGGCGATGCGCCCGCCGTCGGCGCTCCGGTCGTCGGTGCGTCCGCCCATCCCAGTCCCTCCCTCTCATCCGGTTGTGCACCCCACAGTAGTTATGTAATCTACATACCAACCCGATATGTATCTTACATAAACTGCTGTCCGACCTGATCCGGAGAGTCCTGATGAACCAAGACACCGACGCCGCGGCGTCCCGCGGCACCGCTCGCCATCCGATCGCGATCCTCCTCGTCGCCGGCTTCTCCAGCCTGTGCGCCGCGCTCATGCAATCGCTCGTGATCCCGATCCAGCCCGCGCTGCCCGAGATGCTCGGCACCTCCGGCTCCAACGCTGCCTGGGTGATCACCGCGACGCTGCTCGCCGGCGGCGTCGCCATGCCGGTCTCCGGCAAGCTCGCAGACCTCTACGGCCGCAAACCCGTGCTGGTCATCTCGGCATTGATCCTGCTGCTCGGCTCGCTGATCTGTGCGCTCGGGGACTCCCTGGCCCCTGTCCTCGTGGGACGCGCCCTCCAGGGCTTCGCCATGGGCTACATCCCCGTCGCGATCAGCTTCGTGCGCGAGGTGATGCCTCCGCACCTGCGCAACACCGCCGTCGCCGGGATCAGCGCCACGCTCGGTGTCGGCGGTGCGCTCGGCCTGCCGATCGCCGCCTGGATCGCCCAGTCCTACGACTGGCATGCCCTGTTCTGGCTGGCCAGCGCGCTCGCAGTGATCATGGTGATCGCCACCGTCGTGGTGATGCCGCATCGCCCCGCCGCACAGTCCGGAAAGCTCGACGTGATCGGCGCCCTCGGGATGGCGGTCGGCGTGATCGCCCTGCTGGTCGGCGTCTCCAAGGGCAACGACTGGGGCTGGACCAGCCCCGCGACGCTCGGCGCGATCCTCGGCGGCATCGTCGTGCTGCTGCTGTGGGGCCGCTTCGAGGTGGGCCAGAAGAATCCCCTGGTGGACCTGCGCACCTCCGCCCGACGCCCGATCCTGCTCACGAACATCGCGGCGCTCATGGCCGGCTTCGGCATGATGGCGCAGTCGATCGTCGTGCCCCAGCTGCTGCAGGCGCCGGACTCCACCGGCTACGGCCTCGGGCAGACGATGCTGCAGGCCGGGCTCTGGATGGCTCCGGCCGGTCTGATGATGCTGGCCTTCACCCCGATCTCCAGCCGCATGCTCACACGCCTGGGCGGACGCGTCACCCTGGCCACCGGCATGACGGTGCTGGCCTGCGGCTACCTCGTCGCCTTTTTCCTCACCGAGGCGCCGTGGCAGCTCATGCTCGCCTCCTGCATCTCCTCTGCCGGCGTGGGCATCGCCTACGCCGCCATGCCGACGCTGATCATGGAGAACTCCCCCGCCTCCGAGGCCGGGGCCGGCGTGGGCGTGAACGCGCTCATGCGCTCGATGGGGACGACGATCGCGGGCGCCGTGATGGCGATCGTGCTCACCTCGATCACGACGACCGCGGGCGGCATGGAGCTGCCCACGGTCACCGCGTTCAAGATCTGCTTCCTGCTCGGTGCGGTCGCCGGCCTCGGTGCGGCCGTGGTCACGCTGTTCATCAAGCGCGGCGCCCCGGAGCAGCCCGAGCCAGAGTTCGCGGAGGCGTCGGCCGAGCACGTCGCGGCCTGACTCCTGCCCGTCCGTCGACGGCAGCAGAATCAGCGGCCGTGGCGCTCCCATCGTGCGCACGCATGAGCATCCCCTCTGTGCTGTCGGCATGCGGGGCGCATACCGACAGCTCAGAGGGGATACTGGTCAGTCACATCGTCTGGCGGAGCTCAGTGGAGGCCCGCGCGGCGTCACTCCCCAGCTGCAGCTCCACCGTCGCGAAGGAGTGCGGCGGCAGGGTGATCTCGAGGCCTCGCTCATGCTCGCGCACCGCCTCGAGCGCGACCGGGGCGACCGCCTCGGGCTGCTCGGGCGTGTTGTGCGCGGCGGAGCTCGCGCCCGTGAGCACGGTCGCCGTGTGACCGGTGACGGAGCGGCCGCGCAGGTCCAGCACCAGGGTGCGCTCCTCGGCGTGGTCGAGGTTCGACAGCGAGATCAGCGCCGTCTTCCCCGTGGTCGAGGCGGAGGCGGAGAGCATCGGCAGCGCGCGGCCGTCGACCTCGGCGACCTCCTCGGGCAGCAGCACGTGGGCGGCGAGCGCGCGGGCGTCCTGGTGCCCGGCGTTCATCGCGAACACGTGGTAGGTCGGGGTGAGCACGAGCGCGCCGGTCTCAGGATCGGTGAGGATCATCGCCTGCAGCACGTTCACGGTCTGCGCGATGTTGGCCATGATCAGGCGGTCCGCGTGGCGGTGGAAGCCGTCGAAGTGGATGCTCGCCACGAGCGCGTCACGCACGGTGTTCTGCTGGTACAGGAAACCGGGGTTGGTGCCGGGCTCCACGTTCCACCAGGTGCCCCACTCGTCGAAGACCAGGCCCACCTTCTTGTGCGGGTCGTAATGGTCCATCACCGTGGCGTGGCGGGCCACGAGCTCCTCGGCGTGGGCGGCGCGGGAGAGGGTGCGGTACCACTCCTCCTCGGTGAACTCGGTGGCGGAGCCCTTGTCCTGCCAGGGCCCGGACATCGTGTAGTAGTGCATCGAGATCGCCTGATACGGGCCGGCCTTGCCCTCCCGCTTCTCGAGGTTCGTCGCCGCGCGCATGAGCGCCTCGGTCCAGGCGTAGTCGTGGTCGCTGGCACCAGCGGCGATGCGGGTGACCTCGTTGCCCGCATGGTCACGCACATAGGTGGAGTACTGGCGGGCGAGCGCCGCATAGTCCTCGGCGCGCATGTTGCCGCCGCAGCCCCAGGCCTCGTTGCCGATGCCGAAGTAGGGCACCTTCCACGGCTCGTCGCGGCCGTTCTCGCGACGCAGGGAGGCCATCGGCGAGTCATCGGCGCGGGTGAGGTACTCGATCCACTCGCTCATCTCGCGCACGGTGCCGGAGCCGACGTTGCCGTTGACGTAGGCCTCGGTGCCGAGCAGCTCGACGAGGTCCATGAACTCGTGGGTGCCGAAGGAGTTGTCCTCGACGATGTCGCCCCAGTGGGAGTTCACCATCTGCGGGCGCTGCTCGCGCGGGCCGATCCCGTCCTTCCAGTGGTAGTCGTCGGCGAAGCAGCCGCCGGGCCAGCGCAGGTTCGGGATCTGCAGTGCGCGCAGCGCCGCCACCACGTCGTCGCGGATGCCGCGGGTGTTCGGGATCTCGGAGTCCTCCCCCACGTAGAAGCCCTCGTAGATGCAGCGGCCCAGGTGCTCGGCGAAATGGCCGTAGAGGTGGCGGCTGATGGTCACGCCGGGGAGGTCGAGGTCCACGACCACACGGGCGGGGCCGTCGGTGCGGGCGGCCGACGGTCCGGTCGAGCCGCTTGCGCGGGAGCCAGGGGTGGTCGCGGTGAGCGCAGAGGTGAGGTCGGCGGAGAGAGTGGGGACGGAGTCGGTCATGGGTGCTCCTGAGGCAGTGGTGCGGAAGCGGGTATGGGCGGGGGCCGACGGACCGGCTGATCCGTCGGCCCCCGAGAAGATCAGGCCGAAGGACGGGCCAGGCGCACGAGCGACCAGGAGATCGCTGGCAGCGCGCCGACCAGGCGGCCACCCTCGAGGCGCACCGAGTCGTTGGCCTGCGGCGCCACGGTGTCCGGGGCGTCCTGGGTGTTGGCCGCGTAGGGGTCCTCGTGATGCAGGGTCACGGCCTCGATCAGCTCGAGGTCACCGAAGGAGGAGAGGTCCGCGTCGAGCGCGAGCTCCTCGGCGGTGCCGCGGTTGACGACGAACACGGACAGCGCGCCGTCCTCCTCGTCCCAGGTCGCGACGGCGTCAGCCGCGGAGCTGGTGCCGAAGCGGGCGTTCTCGAAGGTGGGCGCGTCCAGGCGCACATCGAGCACCTCGCCCCGGGCGTGCTGGGAGGTGAGCGCGAAGGGGTGGAAGGTGGTCTGCTTCCAGGCTGCGCCGCCGGGCTCTGTCATGATCGGGGCGATCACGTTGACCAGCTGGGCCAGGGAGGCCGAGGCGACGCGGTCGCTGTGGCGCAGCAGGGAGATCAGCAGGTTGCCGAAGACCACCGCGTCCATCGCGTTGTAGGTGTCCTCGAGCAGCACCGGCGCGACGGGCCAGTCGTCCCCGCTCGGGGGGCGGGACTCGGCGCGGTGCTGGTACCAGACGTTCCACTCGTCGAAGCTGACCATGATGCGCTTGTCCTTCTTGAGCTTCGCGCGCACGTGATCGGCCGTCGCGACGACGGCGTCGATGAAGTGGTCCATGTCGTCCGCCGAGGCGAGGAAGGAGGCCTGGTCGCCGTCCTTCTCCGCGTAGTAGGCGTGGGCGGAGATCATGTCGACGTGGTCGTAGGCCTCGGTGAGGACCGTGCTCTCCCAGGCCGCGAAGGTCTCCATCGAGGAGCTCGAGGAGCCGCAGGCGATGAGCTCGAGGTTCGGGTCCTCCTGGCGCATGGCGCGGGCAGCCTCGGTGGCGACGCGCGCATACTCCTCGGCGGTCTTGTGGCCGGTCTGCCAGGGGCCGTCCATCTCGTTGCCCAGGCACCACATGCGGATGTCGTGGGACTCGGGGTGGCCGTTGGCGGCGCGCTGGTCCGAGAGGGCGATGCCCTGGGGGGCGTTCGCGTACTGGAGCACGTCGAGCGCCTCCTCGACCCCGCGGGTGCCGAGGTTGATCGCGTACATCGGCTCGACCTCCGCCTTCTTCGCCCAGGCCATGAACTCGTCCAGGCCCACGGTGTTGGGGTCGGTGGAGTGCCAGGCGAGGTCGTGGCGGGCGGGGCGGTCCTCGACCGGGCCCACGCCGTCCTCCCACTTGTAGCCGGAGACGAAGTTGCCGCCGGGATAGCGCACGGAGCTCACGCCGAGCTCGCGGGTGAGGGCGAGGACGTCGGTGCGGAAGCCGTCTTCGTCGGCCTCGGGGTGGTCCGGCTCGAAGATGCCGGTGTAGACGCAGCGGCCGAGGTGCTCGACGAAGGCGCCGAAGGTGCGGCGGCGCACGGGGGCGACCCGGAAGGCGGGGTCGATGGTGAGGGTGACCTGCGATGACATCAGTGTCTGCGTCCTTCATGAGGGAGGGGCACGGGTGCGCGCACGGGGCGCGGCGGCCAGATCTGCAACGTTGGAAGAAGCTTTCCACAGCCGGGTCGCGGCGTCAACGCGTATCCGCGCGACGCACGTCGGACGCAGACGAGCGACGCCCCAAGTGCCGTCTCTCCCAGGAGGCTCCGCAGAGGACCAGCTGAATGCGAGAATCAGTGCATGCCTCCCCGCTCGCCCTCCGCTCAGCGGCGTCCGCCTGCGCTGCGCGACGTCGCCGAGCTCGCGGGCGTCTCGATCAAGACCGTCTCCAACGTGGTCAACGACTACCCGCACGTGCGGGAATCCACCCGCGAGAAGGTGCGCGAGGCGATCCTGCAGGTCGGCTACCGGCCCCAACTGGCCGCCCGGCAGCTGCGCACCGGCGCCTCCCAGATGATCACCCTCGCGGTGCCCTCCCTGGCCTTCTCCTACTTCTCGGACCTCGCCCAGCACTTCATCGATGAGGCGCAGGACCGCGGGCAGACCGTCGTGCTGCACTCGACCTCCGCAGGTCGCGAGGCGGAACGCACCGTGCTCGAGGGGTTCAAGCAGGTGTTCGGCGATGGGGTGATCTTCAATCCGCTGCTGCTGGAGGAGGAGCACTTCGCGCAGATGGAGCGCACCACCCAGCCCACCGTGTTCATCGGGGAGCATCTGCCCGAGCAGCTCCCCGAGGGCTGCGACTATGTGCGCATCGACAATCAGAGCGCCGCCTTCGACGCGACCTCGCACCTGATCGAGACGGGGCGCCGGCACCTCGCGTTCATCGGCAAGATCGACACCGCCCAGGGCCTGCAGCCGCACAGCTCGGGCTCCCTGCGCCGCGACGGCTTCCTCGCCGCCCTGCGCGAGCACGGCCTGCGCGCCGACGACGCCGTGGTGCAGGCGGTGGATGCCTGGCACCGGCCCGACGGCTTCGCTGCCGCGAACGCGCTGCTGGAGCGGATGCCGGAGGTGGACGGACTCGTCTGCGGCAACGACGAGCTGGCGATCGGCGCGCTCGCCGCCCTGCGCCGCCAGGGGCGCCGCGTCCCGGAGGACGTCGCTGTCACCGGTTACGACGACACCCCCGATGCCCCGTACGCGTCGCCGCCGCTGACCACGATCTCGCCGGACAAAGCCGCCCTCGTCCGCACCACCTTGGACCTGCTCGGAGAGCGGATTCTGGGCTATGACGGCCCGCCGCGCGTGGTCGACACCCCGTACTCGCTCGTGGTGCGCGGCTCGACGCTCGCCGCCGCCGAAACTCCCGCCGCTGAGGCTCCCGCAGCCGGAGTTCCAGTAACTGCAGCCATGACCACTGACCGCCCCGAGAAGGAGTGACGCAATGACCGTCCCCACCCCCTACGAGGACCTGCTGCGCGAGGTCATGGAGACCGGCAACGCCAAGAGCGACCGCACCGGCACCGGCACCCGCAGCCTGTTCGGCAAGCAGATCCGCTTCGACCTCTCCGAGGGCTTCCCGCTGATCACCACCAAACGGGTGCACACCCGCTCGATCATCCTCGAGCTGCTGTGGTTCCTGCGCGGCGACACCAATGTGCGCTGGCTGCAGGAGCGCGGGGTGACCATCTGGGACGAGTGGGCCGACAAGAACGGCGACCTCGGCCCGGTCTACGGCGCGCAGTGGCGCTCCTGGCCCAGCCCGGACGGCGGGGTGATCGACCAGATCAGCGACGTCATCGAGCAGATCCGCACCAATCCCGACTCGCGGCGACTCATCGTCTCGGCCTGGAACCCGGCGGAGATCCCGAAGATGGCGCTCGCCCCCTGCCACGCGCTCTTCCAGTTCGAGGTGCACGACGGGAAGCTCTCCTGCCAGCTGTACCAGCGCAGCGCCGACCTGTTCCTCGGGGTGCCCTTCAACATCGCGAGCTATGCGCTGCTGACGCACATGATCGCCCAGCAGACCGACCTCGAGGTCGGGGACTTCATCTGGACCGGCGGGGACTGCCACATCTACGACAACCACCACGAGCAGGTCACCCGGCAGCTCGGGCGCGATGCGTTCCCGTCCCCGACGCTGCGGATCGCGCGCCGGCCGGAGTCGATCTTCGACTACGAGCTCGAGGACTTCGAGATCCTCGACTACCAGCACCACAAGGGCATCAAGGCCCCGGTGGCGGTGTGAGCACAGCGGGCGAGAGCACGAAGGCCGACGGTGCGGCGCCGCCGCGAGTCGTCGCTCCGCAGATCGGTCTGATCTGGGCGCAGGCTCGGGACGGCGTGATCGGCGCCGGCGGCACCATGCCCTGGCACCTGCCGGAAGACCTGAAGCACTTCTCCCGCACCACGAAGGGCTCCCCGGTGGTGATGGGCCGGCGCACCTGGCAGTCGTTCCCTGAGAAGTTCCGGCCGCTGCCGGGCCGCACCAATGTCGTCATCACCCGTGATGATGCCTTCGCGGAGGCCGGTGCGGTGCGGGCACGGAGCCTGCCCGATGCCCTCCGGATCGCGCGCGAGGTGCTCGCCGACGAGGCGGGCACGCCTCCCGCCCCGCACGCTGCCCGCCCGGACGCCGCCAGCCCGATGATCTGGGTGATCGGCGGCGGCGCGGTCTACCGCGAGGCGATCGCGGAGGCCGACCTGCTGGTGGTCACCGAGATCGACCTCGAGGTCGACGGGGACACCACTGCCCCGGAGATCCCGTCGGCCTTCCACCTTGCCGCCACCGATGCTGCAGTGTCCGATCCCGCCGGCGGCTGGCACGAGGCGGCCAGCGGCACCCGCTACCGGGTCCTCAGCTACCGGCGCTGAGCTGCGCTTCCCTCACCCCGCCGCACGGTGGTCCTCACCCGTCGACCCGTTGGGGCACTCCCAGCGGGTTCGCATCCCTCAGGGGCTCGGGGAGCAGCACCTCGGGGAAGTTCTGATAGGCCACCGGCCGCTGGAACCGCGAGATCGCCGCGGTGCCGACCGATGTCGTGGTCGGTGCGGTGGTCGCGGGATAGGGGCCGCCATGCTGCTGGGCGTGGGTGACGGAGACGCCCGTCGGCCATTCGTTCCACAGCAGGCGCCCGGCCCTCTCGCGCAAGAGGGGAAGGAGCTCTCGCGAGAGCTCCAGGTCTTCCTCGTCCTCGTCTCCGATGAGGGTCGCCGTGAGCTGGCCCGGAAGTCTCGCCGCCAGGTCGAGGACGTCGGACGGGTCGTCGTACTCCACCACCAGCCCCGCCGGGCCGAACATCTCTGTCACCAGGCCCTCGACGTCAGAGAGGACTTCCTCGATCCGCGCCACCAGCAGGGTGACGCCGACGGAACCTGCACTTCGCTCGGTCCTGGCCGTGAGCTCGTAGACCCCGGAGTGAGCGGAGACCCTCTCGAGTTCCGTGAGGTAGGCATCGTGCGTCCGGGTGTTCAGCAGGGGCGCCTCCCCCGTGGTCTCGAGCTTTCCGAGCTCCTGGAGGACAGCGGTGCCGGCCGGGACCAGAACGCCTCGAATGCTAACGTTCACATGCCCGTGTGTCACCCCTCCGAGGCCGCTGCGGGTCACGAATCAGCAACGGACATATCGCCGGACCGGGGCGCGACGGCACGTTGCTCTGATGTGAATCGATCTTGCAGGCCACCGCCTCACCTGCAGCCCATATACCCCGTCCTGGAAAGGAGATATCCCCGTGGCTCCCACCCTGCGCCGCCCCTCCATGGCGGATGTCGCCGGCCGCGCCGGGGTCTCCTACCAGACCGTCTCGCGAGTGCTCAACGAACCGCAGATCGTGCGCCCGGACACCCGTGCCCGCGTGCTCGCAGCGATCTCCGAGCTGGGCTACACCCGCAACCGCGCGGCCAGAGCGCTGAAAACCACGCGCTCCTCCCTGATCGGGCTGCTCAACGACGGCTCCTCCCTGTTCGGGCCGACGGAGACGACCACCGCCATCGAGGCCGCTGCACGTCGAGCCGGCTACTCGATGCTGCTGACCACCGTCGGTCCCGACGCAGACAGCAGCCCCCAGATCGGAGCCGAGCTGCTGGGCACCGGTGTGGACGGCATCCTGGTGGTCGCCGCCCATGAGGGCATGGTCCCGGCGGTCGCCTCGCTGTCACGCTCGACCCCCGTCGTCGCCGTCACCGCGGTGCCGGCCCGGAACCCGGAGGTCCAGGTCGTCGGGGTGGACCAGCACCTTGGAGCACACCAGGTCATCGAGCACCTGGCTCGCACCGGAGTGCGCTCAGTGGCGCATATCGCGGGCCCCCAGGACTGGTTCGACGCCTGCGCCCGGCGCGAGGGGTTCGAGCAGGCCCTCGCCCTGCATGGCCTGGACGGAACGGTCGTGGGCCCCGGGGATTGGACCCCGCGCTCCGGCTACGAGCTCGCCAGCGAGCTGGTGCGCAGCGGACTGCCGGACGCGATCTTCGCGGCGAACGACATGATGGCGATCGGCGTGCTCCACGCCCTGCACGAGCACGGCCTGCGAGTGCCGGAGGAGGTCGCGGTGGTGGGCTTCGACAACACGATGGGAGCGGAGTTCCAGATCCCCTCGCTGACCACCGTCGCCCAACCCTTCGCCGAGCTGGGACGCCTCGCCCTCGAGCGCCTGCTGTGCATGCTCGAGGACCGAGAGCCGCCGCCAGGGACGCCCAGCACGCTGCCGCCGCGCCTGGTGGTGCGCCGCTCGACCCTCCCTGAACGCACCCACTGACCTGGTCGGGAGCCGTCGCCTGGTGCCAATGTGAACGTTGACATCGCGTGATTTCCCTGGTGGGATAGGCGCATGACGCACGCCGCCGTGACCCCCTCAGAGCATTCCGACCCCGCCTCCCTGATCGGGGCCGGCCGCGCCCACCTGGGCCTCGAGCTGGGCTCGACCCGCATCAAAGCCGCTCTGATCGACGATGCCGGCACGGTGCTCGCCACCGGTTCCCACACCTGGGAGAACCAGCTCGTGGACGAGAGCTGGACCTACTCCCTGGACAGCGTCTGGACCGGTATCCAGGACTGCTACGCGGATCTGGTGCGCGAGGTGCGTGAGCAGCACGGGGTGGGGCTCACGCAGCTGGCGAGCCTCGGCATCTCCGCGATGATGCACGGCTATCTCCCGCTCGACGCCGACGGCGAGCTGCTCACCCCCTTCCGCACCTGGCGCAACACCTTCACCACCGAGGCCGCCGGCGAGCTCAGCGAGGCCCTCGGTGTGAACATCCCGCTGCGCTGGAGCGTCGCGCATCTGCTGCATGCGATCCGCGGCGGCGAGGAGCACGTGCAGCAGCTGGCGCAGCTCACCACGCTGGCCGGATACGTGCACCGCGAGCTCACGGGGCGGTCCGTGCTCGGCGTCGGCGATGCCAGCGGCATGTTCCCGATCTCCGCCGCCGGCGACGCCTTCGACCCCGCACTTCTGGAGCGGTTCTCCGCCCTGGACGGAGTGGCGGAGCTGCCCTGGGCCCTGCCCGAGGTGCTCCCCGAGGTGCTGTCCGCCGGGCAGGATGCCGGCTCCCTGACCACCGAGGGGGCGGCGCTGCTGGATCCCACCGGCGCGCTGCAGTCCGGCGCGGTCGCCGCGCCTCCCGAGGGGGACGCCGGCACCGGCATGGTCGCCACCCACGCCATCGCCCCGCGCACCGGCAACGTCTCCGCCGGCACCAGCGCCTTCGCCATGGTGGTCCTCGAGGGGCAGCTCTCCGGCCCGCGCGAGGAGATCGACATGGTCACCACCCCGGCCGGGGATCCGGTCGCGATGATCCACACCAACAACTGCACCACCGACCTCGACGCCTGGCTGGGCCTGTTCAGCCGTTTCGCCGAGTTGCTGGGCCACCCCGTCGGCCCCGAGGAGCTGTACGGCGCACTGTTCGGCGCGGGAGCCCAGGGCGACGCCGACGCCGGCGGAGTGCTGAGCTACAACTACGTCTCCGGCGAGCACCAGACCGGCGTCCCCTCCGGCCGCCCCCTGCTGGTGCGCGAGCAGGAAGCCCGCTTCACCCTCGAGAACTTCATGCGCTCCCAGCTCTACGGCGCCTTCGGGGCGCTCGCCGTGGGCATGGAGGCCCTGCTGAAGGACGAAGGCGTGCAGCTGGACGTGATGTACGCCCACGGCGGCATCTTCGCCACCGCAGGCGTCGCCCAGCAGGTGCTGGCCGACGCGCTCGCCACCCCGGTCGCCGTCGGCGACTCCGCGGCCGAGGGCGGCGCCTGGGGCATGGCCCTGCTCGCCGCCTTCACTGCTCGCGCCCGCGACCAGGGGCAGGAGCAGGGGCAGGCCTCCCTCGGCGACTTCCTGGGCACCGAGATCTTCGCCTCCCAGCAGCTCAGCACCCTCGAGCCCGACGAGGCCGGGATGGCCGGGCACGCCCAGTGGCTGGCCAGCTATCGCACCGGGCTCCCGGTCGAACGGCTCGCCGGCGACCTGCTCAGCTGACCCGGCTGGGCTCGCCTCTTCACTCTTCCCCACGACCTCCCAGGAGCCCTGATGACTCTCGCCCTCGCCACCCTCCCCGTCGATACCCAGGAGGCGGTGGCCGCCACCCGCGAGCGGGTCGCCGCCCTCCACGCCGAGCTGCCCCGCAACGGGCTGGTGGTGTGGACGGCCGGGAACGTCTCCGAACGGGTCCCCGCCACCGCGCCCGAGGTCCCGGGGCTGATGGTCATCAAGCCCTCCGGCGTCTCCTATGACGAGCTCACCGCCGAGACGATGGTGGTCTGCACGCTCGACGGCGTGAAGATCGACGACGGCACCCCCGACACGCTGACCCCCTCCTCGGACACCGCCGCCCACGCCTACGTCTACTCCTACCTGCCCGAGGTGGGCGGGGTCGTGCACACACACTCGACCTACGCCACCGCCTGGGCCGCTCGCGCCGAAGAGATCCCCTGCGTGCTGACGATGATGGCCGACGAGTTCGGCGGCCCCGTGCCCGTCGGCCCCTTCGCCGTGATCGGCGACGACTCGATCGGCCGCGGCATCGTCGAGACGCTCGAAGGCCACCGCAGCCCCGCCGTGCTGATGCAGAACCACGGCCCGTTCACCCTCGGCAAGGACGGCCGCGCCGCGGTGAAGGCCGCCGTGATGGTCGAGGAGGTCGCCCGCACGGTGCACATCTCCCGCCAGCTCGGTGAGCCCCTGCCCATCGAGCCGAGCCTGATCGACTCGCTCTACGACCGCTACCAGAACGTCTACGGCCAGCGCTGACGCCGGCTCCGCCCCCCCTATTCCCCTGAACGACGAGGACACCACCATGCAGAACCCCTTCGAAGCCCGCGAGATCTGGTTCCTGACCGGCAGCCAGGGCCTGTACGGCCCCGAGACGCTCGACCAGGTCGCCGAGCAGTCGCGTGTGATCGCCGAGACCCTCGACGCCGCAGGCGGCATCCCCGTGAAGATCGTCTGGAAGCCGGTGCTCACCGACCGTGACGCGATCCGCGAGACCGCCCTGGCCGCGAACGCCGACCCTGCCTGCGTGGGCGTCATCGCCTGGATGCACACCTTCTCCCCCGCGAAGATGTGGATCCAGGGCCTGGATGCCCTGCGCACCCCGCTGCTGCACCTGCACACCCAGGCGAACGTCGAGCTGCCCTGGTCCAGCATCGACATGGACTTCATGAACCTCAACCAGGCCGCGCACGGCGACCGCGAGTTCGGCTACATCGCCACCCGCCTCGGCGTGAACCGCAAGACCGTCGTGGGCCACTCCTCGGATGAGGGCGTGCAGGACAAGATCGGCCGCTGGGCCCGCGCCGCGACCGGCTGGGCCGAGATGCACTCGCTGAAGCTCGCCCGCTTCGGCGACAACATGCGCGGCGTCGCCGTCACCGAGGGGGACAAGACCGAGGCCGAGCTGCGACTCGGCGTCTCCGTGAACACCTGGGGCGTGAACGACCTGGTCGCCGTGGTCGACGCGGTCGAGGAGAGCGCGATCGACGCACTGGTCGCCGAGTACGAAGAGCTGTACGAGATCGTCCCCGAGCTGAAGCAGGGCGGGGAGCGCCACGACTCGCTGCGCTACGGCGCCCGCCAGGAACTCGGCCTGCGCACCTTCCTCGAGGAGGGCGGCTTCGGCGCCTTCACCACGAACTTCGAGGACCTCGGCGGGCTGCGCCAGCTGCCGGGCCTCGCAGTGCAGCGCCTCATGGCCGACGGCTACGGCTTCGGCGCCGAGGGCGACTGGAAGACCGCGATCCTGGTGCGGGTCGCCGCGGTGATGGGCCACGGCCTGCCCGGCGGCGCCTCCCTGATGGAGGACTACACCTACGAGCTCACCCCCGGCCGCGAGCAGATCCTCGGCGCCCACATGCTCGAGGTCTCCCCCTCGCTGACCACAGCGAAGCCGTCGCTCGAGATCCACCCGCTGGGCCTCGGCGACCGGGAGGACCCGGTGCGCCTGAAGTTCACGGCCGACGCCGGCCCCGCCGTCGTGGTGGCGCTCTCCGACATGCGCGAGCGCTTCCGCCTGGTCGCCAACGTGGTGAAGGTCGTCGAGCCCGCGCAGGAGCTGCCGAAGCTTCCCGTGGCCTGCGCTGTCTGGGAGCCCGCCCCCGACTTCGCGACCTCCGCCGAGTGCTGGCTGACCGCCGGCGCCGCCCATCACACGGTGATGACCACCGCCGTGGGCCTCGAGGTCTGGGAGGACCTCGCGACGATCGGTGATCTCGAGCTCGCGGTCATCGACGAGGACACCACGGTGCGCTCCTTCGCCCAGGAGCTGCGCACCAACCAGGTGTTCTACCGCCTCGGCCAGGGCTTCTGAGCCCCACCTCGTCCCGCCCGCGGGAGAAGCCCCGCCTGCGGGAGAAGCCCGGCCAGCGGGACAAAGTGGGGCGATAGCGCGATCTATCGCCCTACTTTGCCCCGCTGGCCGGCACATTTCGGCAGGATGACGTGACCACCCTCGAAGAGCTGGAGCAATGATGCCCGCTGGGACCCCTTCCGCGCACGCCCCCGATTCCGCGCACACCCGCCCCGGGCGCAGCTGGTCCGGGACCGTGGACTACGGGCCCGGACCGCTGCATGCACCGACCTCGGTCGCGGAGCTGCGCGCGCTGGTGGGCCGCAGCCCAAGGATCCGGGCGCTCGGCACGCGGCACTCCTTCTCCGAGATCGCCGCGAGCGACGCGGACCTGGTCACCCTCGCGCACCTGCCCGCCGATCTCGAGTTCGACGCCGCAGCGCGCACCGTCCGGGTCGCCGCGGCGGTGCGCTACGGGGAGCTCGCGCTCGCGGCGGCCGAGCACGGACTGGCGCTCGCGAACATGGGGTCCCTCCCCCACATCTCGGTGGGCGGGGCGAGTGCGACGGGCACCCATGGCTCGGGGGATGGCAGCCCTTCGCTGGCCTCCTCGGTGCGGGCGATCGAGCTGGTCACCGCAGGCGGGGACCAGCTCACCCTGTCCCGTGACGCGGATCCCGAGGTCTTCGCCGGGGCGGTGCTCTCCCTCGGGATGCTCGGCATCGTCACCTACCTGACCCTGGACCTGGTGCCCGCCGCCCCGATGCGCCAGACCGTCCACCTGGACTTTCCTCCCGAGAGCACGACGGGCGAGGGCATGCTGGCGATGCTCGCGGGCGGGACCAGCGTGAGCCTCTTCCACCACTGGGACGGCCGCATCGACCAGGCCTGGGTGAAGCAGGTGGCGGGGGTCGATGAGGAGCTGCCGGAGCAGTGGCTGGGCGGCCGCCGGGCCCGTCGGCCGGTGCATCCACTGGCGGGGATGCCCGCCGATTTCTGCACCGACCAGACCGGGGAACCCGGCCCCTCCCATGAGCGGCTGCCCCATTTCCGGCTCGAGTTCACTCCGAGCAACGGCGAGGAGATCCAGTCGGAGTACTTCGTGGCGCGCGAGGATCTGGCCGCAGCGGTGGCGGCGGTGAGCGAGCTCGGCGAGCGGATCCGGCCGTTGCTGCATGCCTCCGAGATCCGCACCGTCGCGGCCGACGAGCTGTGGCTCTCCCCCGCCTACCAGCGCGACAGCGCCTGCGTGCACTTCACCTGGAAGCAGCTTCCCGAGCAGGTCACAGCATTGTTGCCCGAGATCGAGGAGCGCCTGGCCCCGTTCGCGCCGCGCCCGCACTGGGGAAAGGTCTTCACCCTCGACCCCGCGCAGGTGCGTGCCCCGTACCCGCGGCTGGAGGACTTCCTCGCGCTGCGCGAGCGGCTGGATCCGGGCCGCGTGTTCACCAATGCCTACGTCGACCGTCTGCTCGGAGAGTGACCCGATGACACCCACGCTCGCAACCACACCCGCCACTGCGCCCAGCACCTCGTCGGCCCGCCCGCCGATGGGCTGGAACTCGTGGGACAGCTTCGGCACCACCGTCACCGAGGAGGAGGTGCTCGCGAACGCCCGCTTCCTCGCGGAGCACCTGGCCCCCTACGGCTGGGACACCGTGGTGATCGACATCGACTGGTCGGACCCGTCGGCCCGTTCCCACGGCTATAACGTCGGCGCCCCGCTCACGATGGACGAGCACGGGCGGCTGCTGCCGGACCCGGTGCGATTCCCGAGCGCCGCGGGCGGCGCCGGCTTCGGACCGCTCGCGGAGCAGATCCACGGCCTCGGGCTGCGGCTGGGCATCCACGTGATGCGCGGGATCCCGCGCCGCGCCGTCGCAGCGAACAGCCCCGTGCTCGGCTCAGAGCTGCGCGCCGGAGACATCGCCGACCCCACGAACTCCTGCGAGTGGAACCCACACATGGTGGGCATCGACCACACGGCGCCCGGTGCGAGCGCCTATTACGACTCGGTGCTCGCGCTGTATGCGGGCTGGGGCGTGGACTTCCTCAAGGTCGATGACATGCTCTGGCCGTACCAGGCCGCCGACATCGAGGCCTTCGCCGGGGCGATCGAGCGCTCCGGGCGGCCGATGCAGCTGTCCCTCTCCCCCGGCCGCGACCTGTCGCTGACCCGCCTGGACCATCTGCGCGAGCACGCGACCATGTGGCGGATCTGCGATGACTTGTGGGATCGGTGGGAGGACGTCGAGGCGAACTTCGCCCGTTTCGCCCGCTGGGCCCCGCACTCGAGCCCGGACGGCTGGGCCGACGGGGACATGCTGCCGCTGGGCCGGATCGGGATCCGGGCCGAGCGCGGCGAGCCCCGCGATGACCTGCTCACGCCCGACGAACGCCGCACCCTCATGACGCTGTGGGTGATCGCCCGCTCCCCGCTCATGGTGGGAGGGGACCTGCCCAGCTCGGATCCCGCGACGATCGCGCTGCTGCAGAACGCCGACGTGCTCGCTGTGCACGCCGGCTCCACCGGCAATCGCGAGGTGTTCCGCGAGGGCGCGCTGATCCTGTGGACGGCCGACGGGCTGGAGGGCGAGCAGTACGTCGGCGCGTTCAATGTGGGTGAGGAGGAGCTCGCGGTGTCGCTGGACAGCCAGGACGTGGGCCTGCCCGCTGCGCTCGTCGGCGAGGTCACCGAGCTGTGGAGCGGGGAGCTCGTGCCGGTGCGTGCGGTCTCCGTGCAGTCCGACGCGGCGCGCGGCGTCGCCCCGGGTTCCAGCGCGATCGACGTGGTGATCCCGCGTCATGGAGCGGTGCTGCTCCGTGGTGACAGGCAGTAGACAGAGCTTTCAGCCCATTCCCCACGTTCTCTCGCACCCGCACGACACCTATTCGCCGTCTCCGACCTCGAGCATATCGACATCGATGACATCATGCGTGATCGCATAAATAAGAACTTGGACGCGATCCCGAACCCGCCACCTCCTCATCAATCGCGTGAGATTCGATTTGATCGTCGGCTCCGACAGATGCAGGGTCGCCGATATCTCCGCATTCGACATCCCGCGCGCGATGAGCCGTACGATAGAGATTTCGCGCGCTGTCAGTTGTTCCGCCATCCTGCGGCCATCATTGCGCAGGGCATCACCACGGATCGTGCTGATCAGTTCGAACGTGATCTCCGGGGAGATCATCGAGCGCCCAGAATGCACCTCTCGGATGGCGGCTACGAGTTCATCCGGCTCCGTGTCCTTCACGAGGTACCCCGACGCCCCGGCACGCAGCGCGGGGACGACGTGCCTCTCGGTGCTCAGCGTGGTCACCGCAAGAACATGCATCTCAGGAAACAGCTCGACAACCTGTCGAGTCGCCTCGACGCCCCCCATCCTCGGCATATGCAGGTCCATCAATATGACATCCGGCCCCAGCTCCCGCGCCAGCGACACCGCCGCCTCCCCGTCGCCGGCCTCGCCGACGACACAGAGATCCACGGCCCCATCGACGAAGAACCTCAAGGCGTGACGGACGAGGGGATCATCGTCGACAAGCAGCACCTGAATTCGCTCCATCCCATCGAGCTTAGCCTCGATCTTTCGTGGGGTCTGCAGGTCAGCCCGGTCGGCGTGGTGACCGATGGTTGCGAGCTGATTCCGACATTGGGGTGTGACGGTCCGCCGCGTGTCGGTCGCGGTGGTCGGGCGTCCAGTGCCAGTGATCCTTGGAGAGGCGGTCAGCGAGGAGTCTGAACCGGCTGTCAGTGTTGGTGGTGGCCGGCCCGGGGCTACCGCAACCACGACCACTATTAGACCTGTATCCCGCTACGCAGCCACCGACGAACACGCCGGCGACGCACCTTGACTCAGCAGGGCACCACACTCAAATGCGAATATCCCCGGAAGTATGGCAGCACCGTGGCCCTCTGGGGGCCGCTGACTTTGTCAGCTTTTCGCCCCTCAGAGGGCCACGTTCTTTCGTAGACAGCGCTGGCGTGACCGCCAGGTCTCACCGGCCCCGATTTCGCCGTTCCTTGACCTGCTCCCATACGAATCCGATAGCGAGCAGAACCGCAATGAAGCCGAGCGTACCGAAGAAAGAGATCACGCCTTCTTTGGGGCCGTCGAAGATCAGGTCGCCGAGGCCGAAGAGCAGCGCAGTCGGAAGACCGACAAGCGCCACGATGCCAATCGCCACCAACCAGGCGAACACCTTGCCGTGTTTGCGTTTCGAATCTGCCATACTTCCGCCTCCTCGACGTCACAGTTCCCCAATAGTACATTGCCGGCTCATCGCATTTGAGGGTGCAGCAGGGGTCTGAAGCCTCCTGATCAGAGGAGGCTGCGGGCGATGTAGTTGGTGAGGTTGCGGAGGCCGCGGGCGGAGCCGCGGAGCGCCTTCACTCATGACGACCCACCCCTCGGACACCTCAACGAGGAAAGCCCGCGGGTAGATCCTCCCGCGGCTGATCACCGGAACTGCATCACCGACACGCGAGGCCATACATAAGTCGCAAGGGTTGATCCAAAAGTGCCCGTCCGACCACACCGATCAGCTGGGACGATCAGGGATCACCGCGCCACCACGAGAGGCTTCAATGAACAACATCCTGTTCCACCTCGCACAAGCATCGCCGGCCGGACAAGTGATGAAATCACTGTGCCGCCTGCTCGGCATCTGCAAGTAGTGACAGACTCCCGCAACTCGCGCATCCTGAGCACATGACGACGGACCGAGCCCGCGGCAGCACGCATCCCCACGGGCCCACATCCGCCGCCATCGAGCAACCGGTCTTCACGGATCTTTCGCGTCGCGGAAGAATTGCCTTGGTCACGATCGTCTCCATCACCGGTGGCGTCGATCTGGTGTTGCACGTCACCGGTACCCCGAACACTTGGCAGAACGCCCTGTCGAGTGCCGTCATGCTTTTCGCCACCGCGCTATTCGGTTGGCAGCCCTTGACCGCGGCGATCCTCCTCCTGATGGGTGCGCTCACCCACATGGCAACGGGCCCCCCAGGCGACGAGCTGCTGCACTTGGCCATCGGCAGCGGGCTGGTTGCGTACACATCCCCGTCCAGATTCACCGCGATCTACGTTTCCGCGGTGATCGGCCTCTCGGCATTTGCTGTGGCAACTTCCAGCTTCTCCGACATCGGAGGCGTGGTCGCGCTCGGACTCGTACTGATCACATGCTCTGGAATCGGCATCGCACTGAGCGCAGCGCATCGCCGCCAACAGCATTTCGCGGCCGACCTCGCCCGTCTCGAGCGTGCGAGGGAAGCTGCGGTCACCACAGAGCGGTTTCGAATCACTGACGAACTCCATGACACCATCGCCCGAAATATCACGCTGATAGCAATGCATGTTCGTGTTCTCGAGCGCGTCCGTGATCAAGAGGGTCGAGACGCCTCCCAGGAGGTCATCCGAAACAGTGCAGATCAAGCCCTCGCCGATATCCGGCGACTTCTACGCGTGGCCAACGACTCGCAAGCCGGCGGCGAACATATGCCTGAGACCGTCGCCGTGGGCCACGCACTCAAGGAGGCGGAGCGCGAGCTGACAGCCCTCGGCGCGACCGTGGAGATAGTCCAGCGCGGACCCCTCAACGCATCATCCTCCGTGGAGCACGCGACCGTGCGCATCGTCAGGGAAGCCGTCACGAACATCATCAAACACGGTCCGACCAGTCCCCATGTCTCCATCGACCTGCGCGCGGACGACCACGGGATTCGACTTGGCATCAGCAATTCCCTATCGGGCACCACCAGCCCTGAAGATTTCCCGCGAACATCCGGCTACGGTCTCGCGCGGCTTCGCGAAAGAGCATCGTTGCTCGGGGGAACACTTGAGACCCAGCAGAGCGGAGAGAGTTTCACACTCATGGCGAGACTTCCCGAAAAGTAGTTCTCCACACAGCCGGCTGCCGACAGCCTGAACTGGGGAGCGTGGCCCCCCTGATGCACGTCGGACTCGCCAGCATCCTCAGATGCTGGCGAGTCCGGCTCCTCTCCTCCGTGCCGCTCATCGCAAAGCTGATCCTCCACCCCCGGGAGTCAGGCTTCACCTGCTACGGGACCGGAAGAGACCCATGCCGCCTCCGACGAGACTCAACGCAGCGGCAATGAGCGCCACAATGCCGAAGAACAGGTTGCGCTCGATGACCAGCGCCCCCAGCCTCACGTCCCCGACAAGCAACCAGATTCCCACCACTGCCATCACTACCCCGAGCAGGATCGCGCTCGACGAACTGCGTGCAGTGCTGCTCCTTCGATCAGATCGGGCAGCCATGGGTCCTCCTTCTTGCCGTCTGGGTCAGGTCGTCTCGGGCCGGTCAGAGTCCGCACGCCGCGAGTGCGGCAACACCCGTCAGCGACTTAGCGAGGTCGATCAGTTCCTTCTCCACGGTACGACCAGCGATGCCGCGGGCACCACGGAAGATCCTCGCAACCAGCGTCGGACCGTACTTCACCGTGAGCTTCCCCAGACGCCAGGCCAGCTTCGCGACGCGCGCGGCCGGGAACACGGTGAGTGCTACGAAGCCGGCGATAGCGGCCGCGCATGCCGCCACGCTCGTCACTCCACTCGGAGTCACGACCCGGATCTGAAGACTTCCGTCGAGGGTATCCTCCTGAGCCAGCGCCATGCTCGCGGTCGACATCTGCCGAAGCTTGTCATCGTCAAGCGTGTAGCCGACCACGTTCCCCTCGCGATCCAGCACCTCATAGATCTTGGTGCCGTCCTCGACCGTTTCGACGACCGTTCCGCGCTTCTGTCCTGCAGGGAGGGCGATCTTCACCGGTGCCGCTGTCGCGACACCTCCGGTCACCGCCACTGCAGGCACCGCAACACATGCGGCGATCAGCGCTCGGCGCCCCACCAGCATCTTCTCCGACATAACTGCCCCTCTTCCCTCTCCGGTTCGTCGAGGCCACTGGACCGTTGCCCCACAAGCAACGTATCGGCCAGCCGGTGAACGGCACCACGTACTTCAGGACCCTTCTCATGCTTCATCAGGAGGACCGCGGCGCGACAAATGGATCGCGTCGTGCGACGTCCGGTGCGGCATCGGGCATGAGCAGCGGACTCAGCCCCCTCACATGGGCGCGTAGCGCGAGCGCAGCACCGCGTAGACGCCGTAGAGCATCAGGCCCACGCCGATCATTGCGAGCACGATCGTGCCGGCGGGCAGCTGTGCCATGGCCTTCAGCGCCCCGTCCAGGCCGCTGGCCTTCTCCGGGTCCGCGCCGAAGGCGGCCCAGCCGAACATCAGGCCGACGCCGAGCAGCGCGATGCCCTTGGCGATATACCCCAGAATGCCGGTCACGACGATCGCCCCGGCGACCCTCTGCCCCGGCGGGATCCGCAGGTCGTCCTCGAAGCTGCGGCTCGCACCCTTGTACACGTGGAAGCAGCCGATGCCGATCACCACCAGCGCCACGACCACGATGAGGACCCGCCCCGCGGCGCTGCCCATCATCCCCGCGGTGAGCTCGGTGGTCTGCTGTCCGGAGTCACTGCCTCCCCCGGCGGCGAAGCGCAACGCGGTCACGGCCAGCGCCGCGTACACCGCGGCCTTGCCGAGGGTCTTGATGATGTGAGCGGCGCGGTCCTTCGCGTCCTGCTTCCCCTTGGCTCCGAACCAGGTCTCGACCAGATGCCAGATCACCAGCGCGGCCATCGCCAGGCCGCCGATCCAGAGCAGGATGTTCCCGCCCGGCGCCGCGGCGAGTGTGCGCAGCGCCCCGGACTGGTCGGCATCCTCGGAGGATCCGCCGAGCGCCATCTGCAGCGTGATCACCCCGATCAGCACATGGACCAGCCCGCTCATCACGAACCCGCCGCGGGCGATGGCCTCGAACGTAGGGTTCTCAGCGACGTCCTCGGCGGCGTTCTCGACAGATTCGGCGCCTTCACGGGCGCTGCGCGCGGGATTCATGGGCCCACTGTAGGAGACCGGGGATCTCGCGCGGACCGGAGATCTCGAAATCAGCGGCGGGAGGCGCTCGATGCCGAATGCGGCACCGCCCAGCCAAGAGCAAGCGCGCCCACCGGCAGAAGGTCGGCTATACCTACCTCCACTCGATGATCGACGGGTACTCCCGTCTGGCCTATACCGAGGCGCTCGAGGACGAGACCGCTGCGACGACCATCGCATTCTTCCACCGCGCCAGGGTGTTCTTCGCTGCCCACGGGATCACGCGGATCTCCCGTCTGATCACGGACAACGGCAAGAACTACACCGCCAAGGCGTTCCGGCGCTCTACCTGCGCGTTCATCGGCCGGCACCAGCGCACCCGGATCTATACGCCCCGCCACAACGGGAAGGTCGAGCGGTTCCAGAGGATCACCGCCGACGAGTTCCTCTACGCAGAGGTGTTCACCTCCGAGCAGGAGCGTCGAAACCGTCACGGCGTCTGGCTGCGCCACTACAACTATCATCGCCCCCACACCGCCTGCGGCGACCAGCCCCCGGCCTCACGCCTCCACGCCCGCGTCGACAACGTCATGACCAACTACA
>NZ_JBQSXR010000014.1:0-119259 GCF_052378395.1 Brachybacterium sp. AOP29-B2-41 | reverse complement strand
CAAATATCGGAGGCTCTGAAGCCAGAGAACGCCCCGATCGACGGGCGGCTCCCAAGCTCAATACTGAGGGCCCTCAGCGGAGCAACTTTTTGCCCGACGCCGTGATCACCTTCCGCAGAAACACCACGCCGTTAGTGGGTCACATTCTCACCGCACGATGTGCTCACCATCACGAACACTCACGAACCTCCAGAATCGGCCCTCACCTGTGCACGTCAGGTCCAATTCCCAGGTGAGATGGGGGTTTCCTTCCCGTTCGCGCTGCCACAGGGCAATCCGCAGCGGGGTCATCACCAGGTCGACCTTCACGCTGATCGATACGTGCCAACCCACAATCCGCTGGGCGAACAAGTCCAGGACGAACGCGACGTAAACGAACCCCGACCAGGTACGGAGGTAGGTGAAGTCGGTGGCACATATCAGGTTCGGTGCGGCCGCGGCTAAATCGCGATCCAGCAGGTCACCAGCCCGTTTCCCATCCGGATCGGGGATGGTCGTGCACAGCTTCTTCGCCCGTCGAACACCTTCGAGGCCGAGAGTGCGCATCGCCCGGTCCACTCCACCCCGGGACGTGCCGGCGAGGCCGGGCTGGCGGCGGAGCAGGGCGACCCATTTCCGCCGACTGTACAGGCCTTCTAGCGTCATCTGGATCTGGCTGGCGACCTCGTTGAACGTCCAGGCCAGGGCGCGGATCTTGTCTTCTACCAGGACATCGGTGACGATGCGGGCCGCGATCCGGACCGGACGCTTCCAGGCCCGATAGGTCCTCGCAGCGCTCTTCAAGCCCCGCTGGCGCAGGACGCGGAGGATCGATTCAACTGCGTAGCCTTCGACTCTCATCTCGTCGATGAAAGCGCCGGTCCGCGGGTGCGGGGGTCGAGCTCCCCCGCGAAGAAAATCGAGGCCCGGCAGGGGACCTCGTTGTCCTCGCGCAACCGCTTGTTCTCCGTCTTCAAGCGTTTAACCTCGGCGGACTCCTCGCTGGTCACGCCGGGGCGGGTTCCGTCGTCGACGTCTGCCTGGGCTATCCAGCGCCTGATGGACTCGCGCGAGACGCCTTCCTGGCGGGCGACCGCAGCGACTGCGGCGGTCAGGGTGGGGTATTCCTGCTGGTGGTCCCGCGCGAGCCGCACGCACCTCGCGCGCAGCTGGGGATCGATCTTCTTCGGCATGCTATCTATCCTCGCGGACTCAAACAGCAGTGGCATCAAACCCGGGCCAGTTCAGTATTGATAGTTGAAGTAGGTACGGACACTCCCGGGTGCTTATCTCAGTTGAGATAAAAGACTTCCGTTTTTCACCTCCAGCACCGCCTCGTGCGCGCGATTTCCACGGAGCAGTACAATGCGCTTGCCAGCCTGAGCGCCCACAGGAATCTTATGGTCACATGAATCCGCAAAGTTCGCAAATCCAATCGCAGATACTATCGGGCCCAGTTCCGCATCGAAATGGATTACGAAATCGTCACCCTCCCCATGCGGTGTCGCCGCTATGATCGTCCGATCACCTTCATCCCGCATTAGGAGCGTACCGGGTCCGCTTGCCGATACACCGCCACTAACTCCCGCAGCCCAAAACACATACCCACGCAACTTGGAGCCTATCTCGACACTTTGCACTGTCTTGGTATTCGAGAGGACTTGATAGTCCGGCCTCAGCACAAACTGTTCGACAGCCTCGCGTGTGCGATTCGGCAGGATCGCATACGCGTAGGAAGATCCATCCGGAAATTTTCCATGATCGATAGAAAGTGTTAGGTACTTACGCGCTATGCGTTCGCTGGGTCCATCAGAATTGATCTCGCTCCATGACCCAACCCGCTCCTCCTGGATCGCTTTAAGCGTTTGCCCCGGGTGGAAATGATATCCGCCTACGCCGGGTAGGTAAGCCCATCTCGGCTCCTGTACCGTTTCCATCCCGCGAAGCTCAAGGACCCGTTTTGTTCCCAAGACCTCGAAACCGTCCGCAAACCCTTCGTGAAGGTTCCGATTTTCGACTATAGTTTCAACATCTTCGCCACTTGTCGAGTCAATTCCGCACCCTAAAGCCACAACAAGCTCGCAACCAATGAGCCAGAACTTCCTAGCTTGTAAACCGGTGCCGCCAAGACCAACAACGTGTTGCCCGAAAACGACACCCCCCTCGTCTTCCGTTTCGCTAATCGCACTACCGCCTGTCCACTCTCCATTGCAAAGAGCGCGACCGAAGGTGCCTCCAGCGTTATCGGGCAAGCGGAGCTGATCGGCCGTAGTGCCGGGCAGTCGATACCAGTCGACGGTGGGCCAGAAGTTATCATCGAATTGATCAATGTCGTCGTTGTACAGCGTTGTCATTCCGGCCCCGGTGTAGAATCCGAAAGGGTTCTCACCATTGCCTGGCTCATAGAATGCTACTTGGCTACTGGCCCCCGAAATACCAATGGCCCAGCCGTTGGTACGGACGAAGACTCTATCCATTCTGCCGAACAGGTGGACAGCGTCCATTTCCGGTATTGGCGTAGCTGGGTGCTCTTCGAGCTGTCGTTGCGCGGTGACTCTATTTACACTATCCAAGGCTAGTGTCCCGCCTAGCTCTGCTAGCCAGGACTTGCATCTACCCATCCAATGCGCCTCCGTCTCTTCGTCCACAGATTTATGCATCTTGACAATGGCTTCGATAAGCTTACTGGCCTCATCTCTGCTCCGCAGGTCCGAGCGCGTAATTGATCGTCCGCGTAGACTGTCCAACACCTGTCCTCGATAGACGATAGGCAGGAAGGCTTTTTCTATCAACTTAAAGAAGTCGCCTTCGCGGCCAGCGCTAGGGGTAGCCTCGAGTAGCCGAAAAATGTCGGCCAGGATCTTTGGCATTTCGATCCCGTACGAACCATTGTAGGCAACCGTGTTATGTGTTATGTATGACCCGTCTTTGTGAAATCCGTTTTGACCCTGCGCTACCGCCCAAGCTGAAGGCAGTCCCGCGCGGGCATGCTCAAACTTTCTGTAGTCACCGTCAAGCAATGAGCGCACTATTATTACCTTGCAAAGGTTTACGCGGCCCGTCCCCGTCGACGGCGCGCGACCTCTACCTTGCGGTTTGCTGAACCATGGATCTGGTACATAGAAATCTATCGCGGCACAATTACTATCAATTTCCTCTTGGGTGAGATGATCGAATACGACTGCCAAAATATTCACCAGGTCGAACGAGGCGCCAACTTCCCATGTCCACCAATTTCCATACTCCTCAATCGTTGGATTATATCCTTTCGCGTTGGCTCGACGCACCCCCTCGAGAACTTTCTCTAGTGCATTTTCGTCATTATATAAGGCAGTTCCGGGAGTAGCCCAAGCGATTGCCATATCCTTCAAGCGGATGTAGGTGACTCTGACCCCAAGATTTGTGTCGAGCGGCGCGTCCACAAATACGTCTTCTTTCGACGCTGAAGTTAACAGGAGGTGCGCCGTCGCCTGGCTAGATATTTTATCAAGGATGGAGCTGTAAGCGTCCAGATTTCCAATGATGTCGGTGCGTCCAGTGACTATGTCCACCCACCTTCTCCGCAGGGCTGGCCACTTCAACGCTTGGGTAGGTGTCGGCACTGCATCCCCTTCATGGCTTATCTCCCGATTGGGCGGCGGGATGGCGATATTGGAACCATCTTTATGCGTAACTGTCGTGATGATACTAGTGGAAGGTGTGATGGCGCAGTGCCAGCGATCCGGCCCGCAGCCAGGGAAGGTCGTGAATACCGTGACCAGGTCACCGAGACGTGGTTCGAGCCCGCCGCCACCAGCGGGGATATCTCGCCGGTCTATTACGACATCACCGCACTCGACTTCGGGGCCGGGGACGAGGACGAGCTGCGCAGGATCGGTATGTCCTAGGAACGCCGCGTGGCTCCGCAGACCTTCGTGGGGCTGCTGGTCTCTCGCCCTTGGAGATCAACTGCTTCGAGGGCAACCACGCCTAAACCCGCACGATCGCGCCGATCGTCGAGCAGTTTCAGACCCGCAGCGGCCTCACCGACATGCTCGTCGTCGCCCTTGCCGGGACGCTCGCCGCGACGAACCTGTCCGCGCTGGACGTAGTGGGACTGAGGTTCATCGTCGGCTCTTGAGCCACGAAAATGTCCGCTGATCTGGCCAATGTTTTCCGCGGGAACGGTGACGCATTCACTGACGGGCAGGTGATCGACACCAGCACTCCCCGCTACGGGAGCGCGAAGACTGGCGCTAACCTCGGGCTTTCATCGTTGAGGTGTCCGACGGGTGGGTCCTGATGGGTGAAGGTGCTCCTGGGCTAATAGAATAGCTTGTCTAGAGTCCAGTTCATCGCAGGTCAAGGAGCACCTTCAGGGTGAATACAACCGGGTTGTATCCACGTCCTCATGTTGATGGCGCGGCGCGGTGAGTTGAGTCCCGTGCTAGCGGACATGCCAATCTCCCTGTAGGCGGACACGAACTTCCCTGCTGACGGACAGTTGATCTCCCTGTCTGTGGCCATGGGATCGAGTCGTGTCGGTCCCGACGTGCGCGTCCCTCCGGGGTTTGCTCGAGGTCTTCTACCACCACGAGCAGGTACCCACCGGAGGGACGCATGAAGAAGTCTGACAGGGAGATCATGGAAATTCTGGAAGCATTCGATGCGACGAAGAGCGCACACTCGGCGGCGGGGCTCGCGGGGGTGGATGCGAAGACGGTGCGGCGTGACGTCGCTGCCCGGGACGCGGGTGCGCCGGTGACGGGGCCGGGCCGACGGCCGCGGATGCTGGATGGGCTCTTGCCGAAGATCGAGGAATGGGTCGAGCGCAGTAGCGGCAAGGTCCGCGCGAATGTGGTCCACGAACGACTGGCCGCGCAGGGGTTCACGGGGACGGTGCGGACCACTCGGCGGACGGTCGCGCGGGTCAAGGCCGCGTGGCGGGCCGGGCACCGGCGCACCTACCGGCCGTGGATCACGGAGCCGGGGCCGTGGCTGCAGTTCGATTGGGGCGAGGGCCCGCGCGTGCCCGGCCCGGACGGGTCGCCGCGGCGGACGTGGCTGTTCTGCGCGTGGCTGGCCTGGTCGAGGTTCCGGGTGGTGATCCCGGTCTGGGACCAGACCCTGCCGACGCTGATCACGTGCCTGGATGCGACGCTGCACCGGCTGGGCGGGGTCCCGACCTACGTCCTGACCGACAACCCCAGGACCGTCAGCATCGATCACGTGGCTGGGGTCCCGGTCCGGCATCCGCAGATCGTCGAGGTAGGTCGGCATTACGGCATGCAGGTCCATACCTGTGTCCCCTTCGATCCGGAGTCCAAGGGCGGGACCGAGGCGACGGTGAAGATCGCGAAGGCGGATCTGGTGCCCACGGACGCGAACCTCCGCGCTGACTACGCCTCGTTCGCCGAGCTCGAGGCGGCCTGCGAGACGTTCACCAACAAGGTCAATACGCGAGTCCATCGGGAGTCCACACGGGTCCCCGCCGAGGCCCCGGCCGAGGAACGTGCCCGCCTGCACGTGCTGCCGGCGGCGCCCCACCGCTGCCCGAGGACCTCACCGCGGTCCTGAAACCTATGCGAATGCCCTACCTTCGCACTGCTGCCCCGGACGTGCTGGCCACCGCGAAAGCCCAGCGCTGGGATCCCACCGAGGTCCTCCGCGTCCTCCTGGCGGAAGAGGTTCGGGGCCGAGACGCGGCCACGAAGGCCGCCCGTCGCAAGAGCGCCAGCCTGCCGGCCGGGAAGACCTTCGATACCTGCAGGAGGACGCATCCACGATCCCGGTACCGACCCAGTCGGCGCTGGCGACCCTGGAATGGATCCACCGCGCCGAGAACCTTGCCATCAGTGGCCCCTCCGGCACCGGGAAGACCCACTTCGTCGAGGCGATCGCCCACCTGGCGATCGACGCTGACGGGCGGGTTGCGTGGTTCACCCTGAAGTCGTTGACCGCCGCGATCGGGCGGGCCAGCGTCGATGGATCGATCAGCAAGGTCAGAGCCCGGATCACCCGTGCCGACTTGATCGTCGTCGACGACATCGGCGTGCTGCCGGCCGGGCAGGCCGCCGCCGAAGCGTTCTACCGCCTGGTCGATACGACTTACGAGCGCCGGAGCCTGGCCGTGACGAGCTATCTCCATCCCGCCGGGTTCGACACGTTCACGCCCAAGACTCTCGCGACTGCGACCGTGGATCGGCTCCTCCATCACGCTCAGGTCATCACCACCGAGGGCACCACGATGCGACTAGCCGAGGCCACCGCCGGACGCGGCGTCGTCCCCTGGCCTAACCCCGCAGGGAGATCGACTGACCGCCGGCAGGGAGATCAACTGTCCGCCCACAGGGAGATCCCGATGTCCCTTGACAGTCCCGCACTGTATTCCGACGACGCGCTGGATGAACACCGCATCGCGATCATCACCGAGCAGGAGCGCCGCGCAAACCTCGCCCAGATCCCGGAGCAGATCGAGCAGCTGGCGAAGATGTACCGCGAAGGCGGCGGGCATGAGAGCACGCTGCGGGACGCCCTCATCCCGGAACAGCAGGCCTCACGCGAAGGCTGACGTTCCGCTCCATGGCTTCACATGCAGGAAGGTCTCAGGCTTCGGTACTGTGGCCTGATGAGCGCTCCCACGCCCGAACAGTACGACGCTAAGCTCGCCGAGCTTGAGGAACGGATCGGCGAACTAGCGCGCCAGGTGGAACTGCTCCAGCCTGGCAAGAAGGCGCGTATCCCTGCCAGCTGCCAGACCGGGGAGAAGCCCTTCATTGCGGCAGACGTCGTGCTCAGGTGCTCACCGGAGGCTCCCATCGTGCTCGGGGATCGCGTGATTACTCACCACGGCAGCAAGCTGCTTGGTCCGGTCTCAATTGGCGACATGGCCTACATCGGGCCAGAAGCACGCATCCGCTCCCAGACGATCATCGGTAAGCGGGTGAACTTCGGGCCGCGCGTGATGCTATTGAATGACGGGCACGAGGTTGGGCGCACGAGACGGCGTGCTGGCAAGAACGTCACGCATCCGATCGTCATCGGTGACGGGGTCTGGGTCGGGGCCGGCGCGATCGTCATGGGCGGCGTCACCATCGGGGAAGGAGCAATCGTCGGCGCGGGCGCTGTCGTGACGAAGGACGTGCCCGCTCACACGATGGTCGTCGGCGTCCCCGCATACGTGAAGCGTGAACTCGACACCTGACCTCCCTGCCCCGCAGCCCCGTCTCTTCATCTGGGACGGTGGCTTTCGCATGCCCTGCCCGACGTCGACGGCACCCGTCCCTCGGAGTACCCACGCGGCTGGTCGCTCCTGGGGTAGCCAGAAAAGGGATCAGGTCACAAGAAGCAAGGCGAGGAAGGCTGCCCAAATCGCGCAGCCGTACGCAATAGCGTTCGACCAATCGAGCCATCGCCTCGCGTTCCGCTTCTTCTTCCACTCGTTGGATCGCTGGTCCGGCGTGAGGGCCGCACGCTTCCCCAGCGGGTGGTCCCATCTGCCATTCGACGCGGCCACCACCTTGGCGATCGAGGCCAACACCAGTAGTCCTGCAGCTACCCACTCCAGACACTCTCCATGCCCGAAACATAGCCCGGCCCACCCATTCGGTGGGGCCTTTCTTATGCCCGCGCACCGGAAGACAGGAGCACGACGATGCCTGATGGCCAGACCCACGAAGACATCCCCGAGATTCCCGAGTGGGTCGTGGTCTCCGACTCGGAAGGCTGAATCGCCCCAGGTTTGATGCCGTTGCTGTTTGAGTCCGAGAGGATGGACAGCATGCCGAAGAAGATCGATCCCCAGCTGCGCGCGAGGTGCATGCGGCTCGTGCGCGAGCACCAGCAGGAGTACCCCACCCTGTCCGCGGCAACCGCCGCGGTCGCCCGCCACGAGGTCATCTCGCGCGAGTCCGTGCGCCGCTGGCTGGCCCAGGCCGAGGTCGACCACTATCAGGCCCTCACCCGAGAGCCCGGACCCGCAAAGTAACGGCAGAGAACCTGGGCCGATTCACGATCGTGCGGGTCTCTGCAAGGTTGCCCTCGAAGCAGCCGATTCCAAGGGAACCCCTCCCGATCGACCAGCAGCCCGACGACGATCTGCGGATCCTCGCGGCGTTCCTTGGAGAAGCCGACCTTGCGCAGCTCGTCCTCGTTCTCGGCCTCGTTCTCGGCCTCGAAGTAGAGTGTCGTGACGTCGTAGAGGACCAGCGAGATATCGTCGCTAGTGGAGGCGTGCTCGAAGCACTTCGTGGCGACGTGGTCACGGTATTCACGCTCGGCGCAACGCCGCAGAGCGGCGTGGAATGTGTTGCGGTGGACCGGCTCCATGCCGACCTCGGTCAGCACGCGGCCCGAGTCGCTCATAGAGGTCGGCTCGATCAGTCGAACAGCGACATGTTGGAAGAACGCCTCGTCACGGACCACTTCGAAACCCAGCGTCGTCCACGCCGATCGGAGCGCCTCCAGCAACAGGCGAGAGCACTTCGACTGGACGACTGCCGACCGCGGATCCTGCGGTAGCCCCAGGTCAAGCGCCGTCTGATGGGCGTGGATCTTGTCCCGGCCCACGCTCATCAGCGCGGCGAGCTCCGCTTCGGTATGCGCTGACCCGAGGTGCTCGAGAACCACATCCCGGCGGTTCTTCCGCTCGGCGGTCTGCACGGCCGTCGCTCCCGACGCCGTCTTCACCTTCCGCAGTTACATCACGCCGTTAGTATGTCATTTCCACCGGGCGCAAGGCACTCACCAGCACAGATGCGAACGCTCCTTCAGAATCTAGCGAGACCTGTGCAAGTCAGGCCCGAGATAGCAAGGCTCGGCAGGACTCTGCGCCGATGGAATCCAGCGTCCCTGGCCTACTTCGACACCGAGGGCACGAGCAACGGCGGCACCGAAGCCATCAACGGGATCATCGAGCTCGGCAGTCGCATCGCCCGCGGGTTCCGAAACTTCGAGCATTGCCGCCTCCGAATGCTCCTCATCGCGGGAGGGCTCGACGCCTCACCCGACACTCGACTCTGAGAGCCCGAGATGTAACACAGCCTTTGGTATGGCATCGATCCCCACGATAGCCCACAAGGCAGGGACTGGATTACTCACGAGAACTCTTCATTGGACACGAAGAGCTTGTTCCAGGTACACATTGTGGAAATAGTCGATAATATCCGAGCAGACCTCCCGAGGGGAACCGTGCGTGGCGTAGCGGTGCAAGTTTAGGGACGGGGCTGTATTCACTTCGAGGACCACCGCGCCACGAGAATCTCGAACATCCTCCACGAGGATATCCACCCCGCCAATTTCGAGATCGGGAATCGAACTCTTGGCTTTCACAGCAAGTTGTTTGACTCCGTCGGACACACGGCCGGTCACGTCGACAAGCATCGCGCCATTGACCGGCAAGCCGAGCGGATTAATGTAGACCACTTCGCCAGCACCCGGGACAGAATCCGCATAGAAACCTTGCTTTTCAATAAAGGACCAGTCTTTAACGACGGGGAGCTGGACCGACCGGTAATGTACGCTTCGATCCTCCTCTGCCCTAAGCATTAGTTCGGAAATGTTGCCCATGCCGTCACCCAACACATAGGGCTGGATACGGGCTACTACACTCGGTACATTGTCTCCAACCACAAAAGCGCGCAGTTCTACACCGCGTACGAACTGTTCAATTAGAACGCCCCCCGTTTGACCGCCTTCCGCCAGGGCGAAGTGCCACGCCCGCTCGAAGTCTTCTTCATCATTCACCCCCACGCTTACCCCGTGAGAGCCGCCTGCGTTTGTTGGTTTCACGACCACAGGCCTAGGAAGCATTCTAAAGAATGCTCGCGCCGCGTTTAATTCTCTAGCACTAAAATCTCCCCCGCGGGGCGCAGGCACGCCTGAAAACTCGAGCATACGCTTCGTCAGATGCTTGCGTTGGCATATCTGCTCAGTGTGGATGGGATGCCTAAATACCTTTGCGCCGTTCATGGATAGCGATACGTTGCCGTCTGGTGAGCTCAGGGCGTGGCGCGGATTCGCACCCTTCTCGGTGGCACTTTGCTCCACCTTCCACCCAAGAGATTCGAATCCCCGAGTGATGCGAAGTATTGCCGAAGTTGTGGTAGATAGTGCATTATATTGAAGTTGAGGATGGACGATCTCGCTTTTTACAAAGTTTGTAATCGACTCATAATCACCGATCATCGGCAGCCCTTTCGAAGTAGAGGCCCCCCGGTAAGAGCGGCCTCGCAATGCGTCAAGTTGGGAAGAATGTCCAACGTCACAAGCAATATCTGACCGTCGCGCCGCGGGATCGCCAGTGCCGAGGTCGCCGGCTACTCACATGTTCGAATTAGTGCATTTCGAGCGCCAATTCATGTGCGCTAGCCAAGAATGTGCGAACCTCCTCCACTTCCTCCCAATCCTTTTCGGAATAAGGTTCGAATCCAAATTTAAACAAATTTGCCCACAAGCCCTCCCTTAGGGCGTCCGGGAAGCTAATATATGCATCCCAGTTAACCTTCTCCATGAAGTCCATACTGCACGACTCCGCGAGCTTGTAAGCACTTTTGGGGACATCGTCAAACAGGCGACTGATCGGGTTCTGAATGTCACGCGAGAGGCAATATATGCCCGCAAGAGTCGATGCATAATCTTCACCGAAGCGGATGCGTGGAGATCGTGAGTAGTCAGGACTCCCGGTTCCCGATCGAATATTTAGGCGATCGCTCAAGATCTTGACGATCTCTGTTTTGCGGAAGAGCTTCCGATCCGTTGCCCCTGAGAGCGACTTAAGGGAATCGTTTACTATGGACGGGTCGGATTGAAGTATCACGGCCGCTGTCCCCACTTCCGTGAGACCACGAGCATACCCCGCATCCTCATAGCCTAAGGACGATAGAACGACTGGAGTAGAAACGCGGCTTGGGACTCTCGATAGCGATTCGCCCAATATTTGCCCGAAACTATGATACTTAGCATTGAAGTACCCTGCGGACAAGATTGCTCCAATGGCCATAAATGTCCAGTGATTTCGCGCCAGTGACGTTCCCTGCGTTGGCTCTGAACGTGCGTTCGTCGTGATGGTCAGTGGCTCGAATTTCTTGAAAAATTCAGCCTCCCGGGCAAACCACCCTCCGAAATCTAGCGAAACCATTTGCGTATCGCGAGGCATGAGCCGTAGCGCCGAAAGTGAATCGAATCCGCCACTAAAGCTCAGAACATTCCCTGCGTCCGACGTTATGGGAGGTCTCTGCTCGCTGCTAACAGCAGTCACATGGGCATCGGTAGCGCTCTCGATTACATTTTTGACATTCTCGTCAACCTCGAAATCGAACTCGATGGATCGAAACTTCTTCCCAGCGAGAGTAGCCATTGCAAGAGCGACTTGAGTGCTCGTTACGGCTACACTTCGGTCGAATTTGAAATGCAGGTCGAAGTTGTGCTCGTATTCAGCCCGAAGAGAGATTTGCCGACCGGCGATCTCGAGGTGTTTAAAACTTATGTTTGTCACTCGTGATTCCTCAATCGATCTGCCCCTTACTGGTCCGAAGCCTAGAGCATGAAGACGCACTCTAGGATACGGATCGGTGTTCCGTCCGGACCTACTAGCCTGTTCACTTGCTCCGAATGCTACACGGCACAGTGAATTTTCCGCGCTGTCACCGCGGAGCTGCTGGCCATTGCAGATCGTGGCGCTGTGTCCACGGGGCCGGAACGGAAGAAGGAGTGCTGTCGGGTTCGCGTCGTCGAACCTGACTTGCACACGCTGGAGCTGCTGTCGGCGATACACGTGCGTTTGCGCTGGTGAACGCAATGTACGCGGTGAAGTTGACGCACGGAGCGACCTTTTCGAGGCCGCCGAGCGGGTCGCAGCCGTCGACGGCGATCTGAGTAGGAGATCATGGTCCTCAACGTGCTTCGGGCCAGCCGCCGCTGCGGCTGCCCACTATGAAGGGTGGCCCTCCTTTGCGGACCTGCGCCTTCCGTTCGCGCTGGGCCACTCGCACGACATCTTCGCGGAACTCCTGGGTGGTAGGGAGCGGGCATGGAGAACATCCATCCAGGCCGCCCTACGGGCAAGCCAGATCAAGATGTCACCTATCGGTGCGGCAGTCCCTTGCCACGCGCAGCACGGATCGTGACAATAGATCGTTACCTGAATGTTCACTCCTGGAGAGCGGCACGGCTCCGCCGCTGGCCTGCTGACCGGTACCGCCCCCCTGCTCGAGGCAACCGGACGATGAGGTCGCATCTTCGTCATGATGGCGGCGCCGGCCCTCCACAGGGCCGGCGCCTCCTTCATGTCGCATTCCGGTCAGCTCATGATCGTAAAGATGCGCGATCGCGTCTCGCGTGTCCCTCGACTTCGCAGCGGCGGGTTCCTCAGGTGCTGGTGTAGCGGTAGAGGAACGCGGCCATCGCATCACGCTTGACCGACTGCAGCGGTCGGTACGTACCATCCGACCAGCCCTTGGAGATGCCCGTGCTCTTCATCCAGCACATCTCCTTGGCGAACTGCTGATTCGACCTCACATCGGTGAAGCACGCCCCCTTCGGGGTGGAGTACCTCGGGGAGTCCGCGTAGCGGTAGAGGAACGCCGCCATCGCATCGCGGGCGATGGGCTGCACCGGCCGGAACTCCCGGCCCTTGGACGTCGCCCAACCGGTGGTGATCCCTTCCTGGTAGGCCCAGATGATCGCCTTGTAGTGCTCGTCGGTGGGCTTGAGATCCCGGAACGGGGAGGTGCGTGGCAACGTCACCTTCGGCGACCCGGCGTGACGGTAGAGGAACGCCGCCATGGCATCGCGGTTCACCGAGGAGAGCGGTCGATAGGTGCCGTCGGACCAGCCGGTCGAGGTGCCGCTCTCCTTCATCCACACCATCGCGTCGTAGTGCTCCATGCCCGGGCGTACGTCCTTGAAGGGACTCGCCGGGGACACCGTGAGCGAGTACTGCTTGCCCCGCGTCACGTCGTTGGCGAATCGCGAGTAGATATGGACGTAGAGGTTCCCTGCGGGGACCGTGACCCGCTGCCCCCGCAGGCCGGCGCCGTTGCACTCAGAACCCGTGAGCCCGCGATCCAGGAGCTGCTTGCCCTTGTTGTCCAGAAGCCGGAGGCGATACAGCTCCCCCGTGCCCAGATTGCAGGCGAAACGGAAGTCCACCTGCACCGTGGTCCGCTTCGACAGCGCAACTCGGAAGTAGTCGTTATCCCTCGCGATCCAATGAGGATCTTCCAGTGACGCTCCCACTGTCTTCTGCCCCAACACGATCACATCTGCCGTCGCCGTCGTGCCGTTGGGCTCCGTCTCGGAAGCCATGGCTGTCACGGTGGTCTTGAGCGTGTAGGACGCTCCGTGCCACCGGGAGCTGTAGGTATCGAGGGAGACGTAGAACGTCCCGGCCTCCACGAACAGGGCGAAGCTGCGGAGCTTCGCACCGCTGTACTCCGCGGGCATCAGGATGATCCTCTCGATCTGGGCCCCAGAGGAGTTGAAGATCTTCAGTGTCAGACTGCCCTCGGTCCCCAGGTGGTCGCCGAAGCGGAGATCGAGCGTGAGCTTGCCCGGCTTGGGTGCCGAGAGCCTGTAGAAGTCCGTGACCCAACCGCGGTCCTCGATCTTCCCTTGGACAGTGGTGCCGAGGTCCACACGCTGGGCAGTAGCCGTCGTGTCATTCGGCTCCTTCTCCTGCACCGTCGGCGCCGCATGCGCTGCCGACATGCTCAGAAGGCTGGCCATGAGCAGTACGGCGAGCAGGAGCGCCATCAATGCCACCGGGCGGGGTGGCGCGAGAGTACGAGAGTTGTGAACCACAAGAACCTCCGACGAGAAGGGGCAGGAGCGCCTACGCAGACGACCAGGAGAGCCAGTGCTGGTCCATCGGCTCTGGCGCGCTCAACCTATGAGAGGAATACCCGAAAAGTCCGGGTTCAGGACAGACCCGTACAGCCCTCCGCGACGCCGACGCATCCGGGCACCACCGAATGAGGTTCGGTCAGTTGATGATCTCGTCGGCCCCATCGCGCCGCAGCCGCGCGAGTCCCTCCTGCATCGTGCGCACGCTCTCCTCGCTGTGCCGGGGCCAGTCCTTCAGCTCCCGCACCACGCGCACCGGCTCGAGGGTGCGAAAGGAGCGGGTGGGGTTGCCGGGGAATCGCTTGTCGGTGACGTTCGGATCGTCTTCCAGCTCCCCCGTCGGCTCCACGACGTAGACGCGGGGCTCTCCGTCGCCGAGCGCGAGCTGCGCGCCCCAGGCTGCGGCGTGCATCGTCTGGGTGAGATACACGTGCCGCAACGGGGCGTCGTCGCGGTAGTTCGAGGGCTGCGCCGGGGTGAGGAGATCTCCCGGCGCCAGGACAGCCCGGGTGCCATGGAGGTAGACACCCTCGTTGTACACCTCGAAGGGGACTGGCTCGCTCATCGCGTCCTCGCTCTCCGTCGGACCCTCGCCCGGCCGGCCCTCATCCTCCCGTATGCGCACCCGTCGCGCACCGCCGTGCGGGAATCCCCCGCCCCGCCCTCGGGCTTGCCCCATCGTCGCCGCGCCGCGGCCTCTCGTAGCCTTCGGGCATGACGTTCGCCGGGATCCTCGCCTTCTTCGGGCTCGCGGTGCTCACGATGGATGTGCTGGGAGGCGTCATCGCGATCGGCGTGATGCTGCGCGGCGGCACGGTGCGGCACCTGCTCGCCTTCGCCGGCGGGTACACGGTGATCATCATCGCGGCAACTCTGATCCTGCGCCCGCTGCTGGAGCTGCTGAACCGGTGGCTGCAACCCGTGCTGGACTCCAACAACGCGATCGGCGCCGTCGAGATCGTGGTGGGACTCGCCCTCGCCGCCATCAGCGTTCACCAGTTCCGGGCCGCGTCCCGGCCGCCCGTGCCACAGGGCCGGCTCGAGCGGCGCTCCACCCCGAAGCGGCTGGCCACCGCTCCGTTGATGTTCGCGGGCGTCGGCTTCGCGGCGACGGCGCTGGCCGATCCCGGGTTCACAATCGCCGTCGGCATGGCCTCTCAGGAACAGCACCTCCTGCGCCATGTGGCGCTGCTGGTGCTGTGGAACCTCGTGTATCAGCTGCCGCTCGTCGCCGTGCTCACCGCCGCCGCGTTCGGCCGGCACGAGCAGCTCGTCACGCGGGTCATGGAGGTCCTCGGCCCCAGGCGCCGCGCCCTGCAGACCCTGCTCGCCGCCCTGCTCGCTCTCGTGGGCATCGCCGTGCTGGGCGACGGCGTGATCACCCTGCTCAGCGAGCACGTGCCGTGGTTGCGCCAGCTGCTCCTGCTGCGGTGAGCCAAGGGGCGCCGCGGCGGGCCCCGTGCAGGCCCGAGGGTGCGTCCCCGCCCCGCGCCCCGCACGACCTTGGCCCCGGTCAGCACCCAGCGATCGCCGAAAGTTGACACATGTCAGCAAGACCACAACCGATTTCCGCGTCAAGTGTCTGACCGATAGCTGAAGATGTCATCACTCGGCGCTCCGCCTCAAGATTGGGGCACCGATGCGCACGGCTCGTCCCGCTGCTCACCGGTCTGACCGACCTGCAGCTGGCGACCTGGGCTCACCCACCCTCATCGGGCGACGTCACCGCTCCCGAACCCATGCACAGGGGCACCCCGTGACCTCGATGGACCCGCAGGGGGTCCTACACTCTCCGGTAAGCGCTGGCCTGCCAGTGCCCGATGTGCGTGCGCCCGCGCCCCATGCCTCATCCCGGGGTTCGCCGCCTTTCGGCCCACCGACCATCTCCACGGGAGTGCCCCGACATGCTGACACCCGAAGCCGCCGCCGATCTCCAGCACGTCCCCCGGTTGACCTCCCGGGTGCTCCCCCGCCCCTCCCTGCTCGCGCGCCTCGACGGGCCGGTCCCGCTGACCGTGCTGCGCGCGCCCGGCGGCACTGGCAAGACCACACTCATGGCCCAGTGGGCGGTCGCGACCTCGCCCGTCCAGCGCGGCACCCTGCTGTGGATCGAGGCCGACGACGGCACCCGCACCCGCACCGGGTTCTGGATGCGCGTGCTGGGCCGCTTCCACGCCCGCGGGCTGCTCGCAGATCGTGCCCTGTACCGGGAGATGGCCTCGATCGCCGACCACGCCGACACCATCCCGGCGACGATCTGCCGCGTGCTCGAGGACCACGGGCAGCCGGTGACCCTGCTGCTGGACGACGCCGGCTCCGCCGCCGACAGCGGCTACTGGGACGAGGTGTGCGAAGACCTGGTCGAGATCCTGCGCCGCGTGCCCTTCGCACGGGTCGTGGCCGCAGGTCGATTCCCCACCGTGCTGGAGTCCGCCCGCGCCCACGCGGTCCTGGACATCCAGGTGCTCACCGAGGAGCATCTCGCGCTCAGCCCCGAGGAGATCGGGGCGCTCCTGGACCTGGCCGTCCCCCTCCTGCAGGGCGATCCACGACGCGCAGGAGTCCTGCACCAGCTCGGAGCGGTGCCCTCCTCCCGCCGGCTCGCCTCGATGCGCTGGTCGCTCGGGGTGCTGCAGCACGCCCTCGAGACCCGGCCCACCGAGGAGGATCCCGATCTGGATGACCTGCTGGTCACAGCATCCCGCCACGAGCTGGCCGCCCGCCCCGGAGACCCCGTGCTGCAAGAGTTCCTCGAGGTCACCGCGCAGTCGCCGCTGGTGGACGTCGACCTGGCGCGGCAGCTGAGCGGCCGCCACGACGCCGAGACGCTGCTGGGCACGCTCGAGCAGCTCGGTTCCGGGCAGTGGCTGCGCGGCCCAGAGGGCAGCGCGCCCGTCTTCCAGTACAGCCACCACCTGCGCCTCGCCGCCGCGGCGAACTTCACCCCGCCCGCACCGGCGAGGCTGCGCGAGCTGCACTCGACGATCGCACACTGGCTGGCCGAGGTGCGCGGCGAGAAGCTGGCGGCGATCGAGCATGCGCTGCGGGCCGAGGACATGGCCCATGTCGAGCATCTGCTGATGCGTTCCCATCCCCTGCCGGCGGAGGACGCCCGGCACCTCTCCCGCCTGCTGCAGGCGCTCCCCGCGGCCCGCATCCATCGCCACCCCATGCTGGCGCTCTGGCACGCACTGGTGCTGAACCGCTCCGCCGACACCCAGCCGAGGGCCATGCAGTTCTTCGTCTCCGCGGCGATGATCGGTCGCGTCCGCTCCTCCTCCATCCCGCCGCTGGACCGTGCGATACGCCAGGGGATCCAGTCCGCTGTGCATCGGATGCTCGGCCAGTCCCGGTCGATGAAGGACCTCGCCCTGCGCGCCCTGCCCGTCCTCGAGGGCGCCGTGGAGGATCCGCAGCGCGATCGCCAGCTGGACGGGATCCTGATGACCGCGATCAGCCAGACCGCGACCACCCTGTTCTACGCCGACGACTTCGCCGCGGCGCGCGATGCCCGCTTGCTGCAGGCCCGGTTCGCGGAGACCGTGCACCGAGCGCACCATCGCAACGTCGCCTACGCGCACCTGGCTCTGATCCACACGGTGAGCGGGGACATCACCGCCTCGATCGCCTCCCTGGACCGGATCGACGCCGAGGACTGGCCGCACTCCTGGCGCAGCGGATACCACGACGCCGTGGAGATCATCGCCCGCGCCTGGGCGTCGCTGAACGAGGCCCGCCCCGAGGAGGCGCTCGCGCAGCTGGCCCGCCTCGATCCGCACTTCGCCACCATCGAGTACTGGGATCTGATCACCGCCGTCCGCAGCCTCGCACTGGCCCAGCAGGGCCTCCCGGACGAGGGAGAGGCATTCCTCGCTCGCACCACGGCCGAGCGCCGCTCCGAACGCACTCTCCCGTCGGCGCTCCAGCGCTTGGACACTGCGGCGGCGATGCTGCGGATCCTCGCCGGCGGCGTGCCCGCCCGTCGGCCCGCGGGCGGGCGGGATGTGCCGGTGGCGGCGATGCTGTCGGCGTTGTCGGCGCTGACCGTCCTCGCCGAGGGGCGGCCTGAGGAGGCGCTGCCGCTGCTGGCACGGGCCGAGCTCGCCGCGACCACCCCGCTGCACCGGATGATCACCGCGATCGCCGGGGTGCACGTGGCCCGCCGTTCCTCGCAGGGCCTTGACCTGGCCGGCTACGGCCTGCAGATCCGCGAGCTCTCCGGCGGCCATGCTCTGCGCTGGCCGCTCGTGCTGCTCTCGGAGGGGGATCGCGTGGCTCTGCTCGGCGCCCTCACCGACTCCGGCCGGGAGCAGACTGCTGCTCTGCTCGAGGGGGACTTCTCCCAGATCTCGCCCGGCACCCGGTTGGCCGAGCCCTCCCGCGTCCCGCAGCTGACCGCCCGGGAGCGCGAGGTGCTGACGCTGCTGGCCGAGACCGACCGGCGCAGCGAGATCGCCTCCCGCCTGTTCGTCTCCCTCAACACCGTCAAGGCCCAGCTGCGCAGTCTGTACGCGAAGCTCGGCGCGTCCACCCGCGAGCAGGCCTTGGCCAGGGCGATCAGCGCCGGCCTGCTGCACCCGACGGACCCGCCCCGCGAGGACCGGCCTCACGGGGACCGACCCCGTGAGGATCGATGAGGCGATGAGGCGATGAGGCGATGAGGCGGATCCTGCAGCTGGCGGTGATGCAGTGCGCGGCGCTCGGCGCCCTCACCGCCCCGGCGGTGGTGGCCGTCTCCGTGCTGGTGCGGCGCATGGTCGGCGACGACTCCGCGCCCGGCGTGTACGCGCTCATCGATGCGGCCGCGGCACTGACCGCGATGATCGCGGCGCCGCTGTGCGGCTTGCTGGCCGATCGGACGATGAGCCGCCTCGGTCGGCGCCGCCCCTGGCTGCTCGGAGGCTCGATCGTAGGGCTGCTCGGCAGCGCCGCCATGGCCTGGGCGCCGGGCCCGCTCGCTCTGGCAGCGGCCTGGATGCTCACCCAGGCCGGATACAACGCCGTGTTCGCCGCGATCAACGGCCTGCTCGCCGAAGGCCTTGCCCCCACCGACCGCACCCGCGCCGCCGGCATCTTCTCCGCCGCCGCCTTCCTCGGCACCGCCCCGGGGCTCCTCGTGGCAGCCCTGCTGGCCGAGAACGTCCGCGCGATGCTGCTGGTGGTCCCCGTCGCGGCCCTGGCGGTGATCGTGCCGCTCGCACTGCGAATACCGGATCCGCCGCTCACAGCGCGACTCCCTGCGGCCCGGCGCACACCCCGGCGGCGGCTCCGCGCAGCCGCCGCATCCGGCGTCTCCTCCGCGCCGTTCCTCGCCGTGCTCGCGATGCGCTTCCTGTTCTCGCTGCAGCTCTCGGCCGGCCTCGCCTTCGCGCTGTACCTGTTCATCTCCCGCTGGTCCCTCGCCGAGGGCGCGGCCGTGCGCGCCACCTCTCTGACCACCTTCACCGGGGTCGTGGGGGTGGTGGCCGGCTCCATGCTGCTCACCTCCTCGCGGTGGCGCAGCATCCGGATGACACCGGTGCTCGGTGTCGCACTGATGCTGCTCGCCGCCGCGATGCTGGGCCGCGCCCTCGCCCCGACTCTGCTGGTCTTCCATGTCGCCACAGCCGTGGCGGGGCTCGCGATCGGGCTGGGCATGACCGCCACCCGCTCCCTGGCCTACGCCCTGCTGCCGGCTGCGTCGGCCGGGTTCGGGCTCGGCCTGGTGGGTGCTGCCGGGAGCCTCGCGGGGCTGATCGCGCCGCTGGCCGCTGCCGCTCTGCTCACGCTGAGCACCAGCTGGGGATCGGCGGACCCCTACATCGGGATGTACACGCTGCTGGCCCTCCCCGCGCTGCTGGGCCTCGCCCTGCTCCCCCTGACCCGCGTACCGAGCGCTTCCCAGCCGTCCCCCGCGGAGGTCGTTCCGCCCTGAGCCGAAGCGCGCAGCGGCCCGGGCGCACGACGACCGCTGCCGTAGCGCGCCGGTGGGAGTCATTCCGCGCTGCATCGCGTGCCCTGGCGTGCCGCTACGCGGCGCGGGTGAAGGCACCGAGCGCCCTCAGTGCATCTCTCAGCGAGTCGGCGGGGAACGGTCCGACGGTGACTTCCTCCCCGTCCGTCGTGCAGGTGAACCAGATGCCCCCGGCGCCCGTGGTGAGGGTGAGAGCGTCGCCATCGGGATCGGTGAGCTCGGCGACGTCGAGCGTGAGCATGCGCTCGGGCGCCGCACCGAACCGGCGGGCGGTGAGGGGTTCCACGGGGGTCACAGACTTCTCCAGGGATGAGCGGGGGCGGAGCCCCGCGGGCGGGCATGCTGCTCGGATGCCGTCAGCGGGCAGGCGGGCAGCAGTGCGGTGGAGTCAGTCTTGACGAGGAATCGCGCCCGCGCGCTCCGTGCGTCGCCGAATCGCGTCTTTTCACCCCCGGCTCACCCCCGAGGGCCATCGGCCGCTCGGGCGAAGGGCTGCGCCGATGGACGCTGAGAGGCTCTCCTTGGATCCGCCCCCGCTGATCCGCCCGCGCTGATCCGCCCCGCGCGAGGCACGAGACCCTGAGCGCTGGACCTCGGGACCCTGGAACGATGCCTTCTCCTCGGCGGCCGGGCACCCCGGCGAACCGGCTCCGCGCCGCCGCGAGGCCGTTCCCGAACTCTGGCACTCTCGCCCGGAGAGTGCTAATCTGCTCGTACTTGAGTCGGAGGGACTCAAGGTTCGGCGACCACCGGACGACCGGGGGTCACATCAGAGAGGAGAAGCAATGGCCACCACCGATCCGTTCCGAGAGATGGAGCGATTCGCGGGCACTTTTCTCGATGCTGGACGTCGGGGACCGCGGCAGATGCCGATGGATCTCTACCGCGCCGGCGATCACTACGTCCTCGCGGCCGATCTGCCGGGTATCGATCCCGGTTCGGTCGACGTCGACGTGGACGGTCAGCTCCTGACGATCCGTGCGGAGCGGACCCTTCCGAAGGACGAGGGCGCGCAGTGGATCACGCGCGAACGCACGGGCGGGACCTTCCTGCGCCAGCTCAGCCTCGGACAGGGCCTGGACACCGAGCGGATCTCCGCGAGCTACAGCAACGGTGTGCTCAGCGTGAGGATCCCGCTCAGCGAGAAGGCCAAGCCTCGCAAGATCGAGGTCACCGCTGACAGTCCACCCGCGCAGATCGAGTCCACCGCGACCTGATGCTCCCCCTGCTGCCCGGGCCCGGCATCCCACGATGCCGGGCCCGGGCAGCACCGACCTTCCCACGGCGAGCGAAGGAGTGACAGCCATGCATGACGAGCTCACCGCGGCGACGGTGCACACCTGGGTGGACGGATGGGCCCGCACCCGGGAGTACGAGGTGGTCCATGAGGGCACCTCGCACACCGTCGGTCCGCGCACCGAGCACGGGGATTCGGAGACCGTCCTGTTCCGCTGGAGCGAGGACGAGCTGCGCAGGGCGACCTCCTCTGTCGCGGGGAATCCGGGTCACCTGCTGACCCTCATCTCCGACGTCGGCGAGGCGCCGCCGGCCCTCGGAGAGACCGGCGATCTCGAACTGATCAGCGATCAGGAGAGACTCATGGTCACCGATATGGAGCTGCAGGACGTCGAGGCCCCGATCGTGCCGGACTCCTGCACGGTCGCCCGCGAGACGTTCGACGGCTGGACGCTCCTCACCGTCATCCAGGCGGGCCGTGTCGTCGCCCGAGGACGCATGGCGGTGGTCGACGGCTGCGCCGTGCTCGACCGGATCTACACCGCCAGCACGCATCGCCGGCGGGGTCTGGGCACCTTCGTCACCCGCACGCTCCTGGCGATCGCCCATGAGCACGATGTCGACACGGGCCTGCTCGTGGCGACTGGACGGGGCGTCGAGCTCTATGAGCACCTCGGCTGGACGCCCCTCGCGGACGTGCGCGTCCTCGGCGCCCCAGGGGCGCGGAACCGGCGCCGGCCCTCGCACGCCCAGATCGACGAGGAGCTCGGCTAGCGCAGCCGGGCGTCGGCGTCGATCCTCGCTTCGGAGAAGCGCCCCGGGTTCTTCACCCGCCTCTTCGGTCGCTGATCGGAGTCACACGAGCATCGCGTCGTACCCGGAGCGGAAGTCCGGATGCCGGAGCTCTCCGAGCAGCTCCCTCATCCGCGCCCCGCTCAGCACGGTCCCGTGGCCGGAATCGGGGTCGGCGGCGGGCGGGACCGGCAGGCCGAGCCGGAAGGCGAGGTGGGTGACCACCTCTCCGAGGCGCGCCGGCGCGCCGTCGACCGCGTGCAGCAGCACCGGCGGTTCCGGATGCGCCAGCAGGGCGAGGAGCACGCGTGCGAGGTCCTCCTCGTGGATGCGGTTCGTGCGTCGGCGGTGGTCGACGGGGCGTCCCTCGCGCACCGTGCGCAGCAGCCGATCCCGGCCCGGGCCGTAGATCCCGGCGGGGCGCACCACGATCGCGTCGAAGAGCTCCCTCGCCAGGCGCTCCCCGTTCAGGAGGCTCTGGGCCCGGTCGCCGAGCGGCTGCGGGGCATCCTCCTCGGTGAGCACCGGGGCCGGATCGGCACGGTTCGCGTACCCCTCGAACACCCTGGTGGAGGAGACGAACACGGTCCGGGCGGGCCGGTGGGGCAGGGCGGCGGCCAGGTGGCGCAGCGGGGTCTCGTACCCGTCGGCCCCCTCCGGCGGGGGCAGGGTGATGACCATCGCCTCGCAGGCGGGCAGGGCCCCCTCCAGGGGTGAGGAGAGGTCCGCGGCCAGCGCGCGGAAGCCGCTCGGCACGGCGCCCGGATCTCGGCGCAGCGCGAGCACCTCTCCCCCCGCCTCCAGCAGGGCAGCGCCGGTGCGCCCGCCAAGGCGCCCGCAGCCCACCCACAGCGTCCGCGTCGGGACCGGTCCGCTCACTGCCCCACCTCTTCCTCGGTGAACCTGCGCTGCCTCTCCCGCTGGCCGTGGGTGAGGCTGCGCATATCGGTGTCCTTGTCGAAACTCGAGCCCAGCGCGCCGGCGACCACGCCCATCGCCGCGCTCAGCCACGCGATGTCCAGATACCGCGCCAGGACGGGCTCGCGGCCGATGACCTCGGCGAGATAGTCCGGAGCGATGACGATGAGCGCGCTGGTGAAGATCAGCACCACCAGGCACACATACAGCAGCGCGACGATCATCAGCAGCGTGAGCACTGTCGAGAGGTTGTACAGCAGCACCACGCGAGCCAGCCGCTCCTGTCTGGGTGCGTCCCACAGGCGGTTGCCGACGATGAGCCAGGCCGTGATCGTGCACATCGCGAGGATGCCGATCAGCAGCAGCCGCTGGGTGGTCAGGTGCATCGACATCGACCAGATCGAGCTGTAGAAGATGCCGAACGCCCCGGTCGCGGCGGCCGCTGCGAGGGCGCTGGAGAGCTTCGGGGCGGTGCGGAGGGGTTCGTTGCCGGCCACCATCCCGGCCACGGTGCGCGCTCCCCCGATCACCCGCGATCCCAGCAGCAGCTGGTGATCGTCAGGGCCCGTCAGCTCCTCCCACTGCGCCCAGCGCCGGGCATAGCGCGCGGCGTCACGCGGTTCTGACGTCGGCGCCATGCGCAGGGTGCAGCGCATCAGCGCATCGAGGATGCGGCGCCGCGTGGTGAGCACCCCGAGCGTAGGGCAGGAGATCACCGCGATGTTGTGCTCGGGGAAGATCTCGGCGACCAGCGGCCTGCCGTCACGCAGACGCGGGATCTCCGTCAGCAGCAGCACGGCGTCCGGATCACCGGAGGACCGCGCCTGCTCCAGCACCTCGGAGAGGTCCAGCGTCCCGTCCGGGCGCAGCCGGAGCATGGAGGTGCGCACGTCGAGGCGGATCGGCGGGTGGTACGCCTCCTCGAGGTGCTGCTGCAGGGAGTCCTCGATCGACCTCGCCCGGTGCGTGGGCAGGCCAGGATCGGCGACCAGCAGCACCGTGGCCCCGGCGGCAGGATCCGGCGCGGGGCGCTGCGGCGAGTTCTGCGTCTCCGACATGCGTCCCACCCTGGCAGATCACCCGAGGTGCGGCCAGCCCTGGTGCCGCGGAAGCACCAGGCTCCTGCCCACGAGCACCAGCACCCCTGCCGACCAGCCGGTCGCTGCCCTCGCCGACCCGCTCCAGTGCGGGGACGCCGGCACCAGCGTCCCGTCCGCGACCGCCCGTTGTAGATCCGCACAACCGCGGTCGGCCGACACTGTCCCCCGCTCCGAGGCGCACATCGCCCGGCCAGGTCTAAGCTCGGAGTCATCCTGCCCTCCCCCGCCCGGCATCGCCGCCGGTGGCCGTGAGGGCTGATACCAGCCGACAGGAGGGACAGCGATGTCCAAGGTCTCGGACGACGCAGCAGCCCAGCTCGCCGCGGTGCTGCGCGACGACATGACCATCGCGGTGGGAGGCTTCGGCCTGTGCGGGATCCCCACCGATCTGATCACGATCGTGCGCGACAGCGGGGTCACCGGCCTCACCATCGCCTCGAACAACCTCGGGGTGGACGGCAAGGGCCTGGGCCTGCTGCTGGAGAACGGGCAGATCGCCAAGGTGCTCTCCAGCTATGTCGGGGAGAACAAGCTGTTCATGCAGCAGTACATCGACGGGCAGCTCGAGGTGGAGTTCGTCCCCCAGGGCACTCTCGCCGAGCGGATGCGCGCCGGCGGCTCCGGGATCCCCGCCTTCTACACCCCCACCGGGTACGGCACCCCGATCGCGGAGGGCAAGCCGACGGCCGAGTTCGACGGCCGCACCTATGTGCTCGAGCGCGCGATCAACGCCGACATCGCGCTGGTCCACGCGCACACCGCGGATCACTACGGCAACCTCCGCTACCGCCTCACCGCCCGCAACTTCAACCCGATGGCCGCGATGTGCGGGGAGGTCACCTTCGCCGAGGCGGAGCACCTCGTCGCCCCCGGCGGGATCGACCCTGACGACATCCACACCCCCGGCGTCTACGTGCATCACCTGATGCAGGCCACCGCCGAGAAGGACATCGAACAGCGCACCGTGCGTCCCCGCCCGGAGGTGCCCAGAACCGACGCCCCCCGTACCGAGACGCAGGAGGTGGCCTGAGATGGCCTGGACCCGTGATGAGATGGCCGCGATCGCCGCTGCCGAGCTGCGCGACGGCGAGTACGTGAACCTCGGCATCGGCATGCCGACCCTGGTCGCCAACAACCTTCCTGCCGGTGTGAACATCACCCTGCAGTCCGAGAACGGTGTGATGGGCATGGGGCCCTGGCCCTATGAGGGCGAGGAGGATCCTGACCTCATCAACGCCGGCAAGCAGACCATCACCCTGCTGAAGGGCGCGACGATCTTCGACTCCGCGACCAGCTTCGGGATGATCCGCGGCGGCAAGATGGGTACCGCGATCCTCGGCGCCATGCAGGTCACCGGCACCGGCGACATCGCCAACTGGCAGATCCCCGGCAAGCTCGTCAAAGGCATGGGCGGGGCGATGGACCTGGTCGCCGGTGCGAAGCGGGTGGTGGTGATGATGCAGCACGCCGCCAAGGACGGCTCCGCGAAGATCAAGCACGAATGCTCCCTGCCGCTGACCGGCGTGGGCGTGGTGAATCGGATCATCACCGAGCTCGCCGTCTTCGACGTCACCGAGAACGGGCTGGTGCTCACCCAGCTCGCCTCCGGCGTCACCGAGGACGAGGTCCGCTCCCTCACCGAGCCCGACTTCACCGTCTCCCTCACCCCGGCATCGTGAAAGGTCCCTCCATGCGCTCCAGCGATGACCCGATCGTCGTCCTCGGCTACGCCCGCACCCCCGTCGGCTCCTTCGGGAAGTCCCTCGCGGGCGTGCCCGCCCACATCCTCGGCGCGACCGCCGCGAAAGCTGCGCTCACACGCGCCGGCGTCGCGGCCGACGAGGTCGACGAGTGGGTGATCGGCTGCGTCGGCTCCACCGGACGGGACGCGTACATCTCCCGCCGCGTCGCGATCGAGGCGGGCGCCGCCGTCACCTCCACCGCGATGACTGTGAACCGGCTGTGCGGCTCCGGCATGCAGGCCATCGCGCTCGGCGCCGCCGAGCTGATGGTCGGCGAGAGTGACATCGTGGTCGCCGGCGGGACGGAGAACATGTCCGCCCAGCCGTTCCTGGACTACTCCGCCCGCCAGGGCTACACGCTCGGGGACCGGGTGCTGATGGACGGCACCTCGGCGCTGATCACCGACCCCTTCGACGAGGTGCCGATGGGCGTGACCGCCGAGAACGTCGCCGCCCGCTATCACGTCACCCGGCAGGAGCAGGACGAGTACGCACTGGAGTCCCAGCGCCGTGCCCAGGCCGCCCAGCAGGCCGGGGCCGTCGCCGCGGAGATCACCCCGGTGACCATCAGCGGCAGGCGCGGAGACACCGTGGTCGACACCGACGAGCACCCCCGCGAGGTGACCCTCGAGAAGCTCGCCGCGATGCGCACCGTCTTCCAGCGCGAGAACGGCACCGTCACCGCCGGCAACGCCTCGGGCATCAACGACGCCAGCGCCGCGATGGTCCTCACCCGCGCCTCGGTCGCTGCGGAGCGCGGCCTGACCCCACTCGCGGAGCTCGTGGACTTCACCAAGGTCGGCATCGACCCCCAGGTGATGGGCTACGCCCCCAAGCCCGCGATCGAGAAGATCATGGCCCGCAACGGGCTCGCGAACAGGGACCTGGGGTGGATCGAGCTGAACGAAGCCTTCGCCGCGCAGGCCGTGCCGATCGTGCGCGACCTGGACCTGGACCCGGCGCTCGTGAACCCTCTCGGTGGGGCGATCGCCTGGGGCCACCCGATCGGTGCGACCGGCGCGATCATCTCCGCCCGCACCATCGAGAACCTGCGCGTGAACGACCGCGAGCTGGGCCTGGCGACCATGTGCATCGGCGGCGGGCAGGCCGTCGCCAGCCTATGGCGAGCACTGTGAGCCTGTGGCGAGCACTGTGAACGCCCAGCACGCAGCATCATGAGAGACACAGACCCGTCGGACGAAGGAGTACCCGCTGTGACCACGATCGACTTCGAGGGCGATGCGCCCCAGGTGCCCGCGACCGCATGGGTGGCCCCGAACGCCACCCTGATCGGGAAGGTGACGCTCCGTGAGAACTCGAGCGTCTTCTACAGCTCCGTGCTGCGCGGAGACATGGACTCGATCACGATCGGTCCCGGCAGCAACATCCAGGACGGCTGCGTCATCCACACCGACGAGGGCTTCCCCGCGGTCGTCGGCTCCGGCGTCTCCGTGGGCCACCGGGCTGTGCTGCACGGCTGCACCGTCGAGGACGACTCCCTGATCGGCATGGGCGCCGTGGTGCTCAACGGCGCCGTGGTCGGCGCCGGCAGCCTGGTCGCCGCGGGCGCCGTGGTCACCGAGGGCATGCAGATCCCGCCCGGCTCGCTGGTCGCCGGCGTGCCCGCGAAGGTGCGCAGGGAACTGGACGAGGAGGCCCTCGAGTCTCTGCGGCAGAACGCCCGCACCTACGTCGAGCTCGCCGCGAAGCACCGGGCGGCGATGGCCGGCTGACCTCCGGACCGGTGAGCCGGGAGCCGGGGCCTCGTCTCCGACCCTGACACCGACCCGGACCCGGACCCAGACCCAGACCCAGACCCAGACCCAGACCCAAGGCTCCTACTCCCCCGTCGGCTCCTCGACGGGTGGGGCAGGAGCATCCGGCTGCGCATCGGGAGCTTCGGGTGCCGCATCGGGAGCCTCGGGCTCCGGAGCCTCCGGAGGCACCTCGGGATCTTCCGGCGGCAGTTCCGGGTCGACGGGCAGCGGTTCCGGATCCTCCGGCGGCACCTCGGGATCCTCGGGCGTCGGCGTGGGGTCGACGGGGAGCCAGGGCGGCGCTCCCCCACCGAGCAGCGGCGGATCCGGGGGCGGAGGCGGCGTCGGCGGACCGGGGGACGTCCCCCCGAGGAGCGGCGGATCCGGGACCTCGGGGGCGCCCGGCTTGCCGGACGGCTCACCCACGATCTCCGACGGCGACCCGTTGACAGGACCCTGCCCGCCACCAGGTGCGAGCACGAGGTCCTGTGTCGGCGGGATCTGCACCGAGGGCGGGGTGTCCGCCGTCGGCGGGGTCTCCACCGAGGGCGGGACCTCCACCGGCGGCAGGGCGTCCGCTGCGGGTGGAGCCTCCACCGTCGGCGGAGCGTCCCCTGTCGGGGAGGAGTCAGAAGTTGCCACGGGCTCAGCACGCGAGGGATCGGCGCCGCTGACCGGTGGCGCCGCCGGGACCGGGGAGGCGTCGGCCGCATCGCCCGTGCCGGGAGCAGGCTCACCGGCCTCCGGGGCCACGTCGTCCGCCTCGTCCTCCTCCTCGATCGCGGGCAGGAGCGTCGGCGGGGGCGTCGCGGCGGGGTCCTCGGCCTCGAGCGGCTCGGGCTCCACGGAGTGGGGGCTGGCCAGCCCCCGTGCAGGCGTCAGCGCGGTGAAATCGCTGCCTGGGTGCTGGGCGACGAGCACGAGTCCCGCTGCCGCCACCAGCACGGCCACACCCGCCGCCACCGGCACTCCGGCCCCTGCGGCGGCGGCCCTCCACCAGGCCAGCCGATGGGCCGCGCCCCCAGCCTCCCCGGCTCCGGCCACCTCTGCGGAACTGGCCGCCTTGGGCACCGCGCCAGGGGCGGCTCCCTGGTCGGCGAGTGGCAGCACCTCGGCAAGCTCCTCCAGCAGCACCGGAGATCCCAGTACGAGCGGCAGCAGGGCCCCGCGCATGCGCATCGACAGTGACCGCAGGTCACGCAGCGCGACGGAGCAGCGCACACAGTCCGCGAGATGAGCGGACGTCCGCTCGGCGCGCGCGGCACTCAGCTGCCCCCGCTCATACCCGCCGAGGTCCGCGGCGATCTGCCGGCAGGCCGGACGCACCGTCGCCCCGTCCACGTGGGCCTGCAGCCAGGCCGTGCGCAGTCCTTCACGCGCCCGCCGGGACAGCTGCGCGACCGCATTCGGGCTCCGCCGCAGCTGCGGCGCCACCTCGCGCGGCGCCAGCCCGTCCACCTCGGTGAGCCAGAGGATCCGCTGCCACTGCTGGGGAAGCGCACTGAATGCCGTGAGCACCAGGTCGCGATCCAGCTGCTCGCCTCCGGTGACCGCGGCCGACGCTGAGGAGTAGGTGGCCTCGACGGACTCGACATCGTCGACGGAGGCCTCCCGCGTCCGTCGCAGGCGATCGACGGCCTCGTTGTGGACCACGCGCATCAGGTAGGCGGCGAACCTGTCGTGCGGCCCTCCTCCGTCGGTGATCGCCCGCAGGACCTTGAGGAACGCCTCCTGGGCCACGTCCTGTCCGTCATGCGAGCCGACCAGGCGCCGCGCCTGCGCGAGCGCCGCCCCGAGGTGACGACGGTAGAGCGCGGCGTAGGCGCCGGTGTCGCCCGCGCGCACCGCGGCGAGCAGCTCCTCGTCGGTCATGGAATCCTGCTGCGCTGCGACATCGCCCTGGCTGGGATGCGTCATGCTCCGAGCCTTTCTCGAAGGAGGATCTGCCGACGCGATCGGGGAGGCACGGGAATCGTCGCGTCCGCGAACTCCACGCACAGGGGAGATTCGAGTATGTCTGAGCATGGCCGAGGTCACCAGCCTCAGGCCGAGATGTCGCGTGCGTCACATCGCCCGTCATAGAACACTGCGGTGCGCGTGGAGAGGGTGAACGGCACCACGGCGCTGCCGTCGCTCCCCCGGCGCACTACGGAGAACCATGAACAGCTTCGAGATGACTGATATCGACGGTGACGCCCTCACCTTCATCGTCCGCGACGGGAGCACCTGGATCACGTGCACCAGCGGCGCCGACGAGGTGACCGTCGGGCCCTTCCCCTCACACCTGCTGCGCAGGGCCCTGGCCTCAGAGGTGCAGCAGAACGAGCAGTTCACCACGACCTTCCTCAGCTCCTCCGCTCCGTCGAGCGGCGCCGGGGACACGACGCAGGAGGTGCCGGCGGCGCCGGTGGGGGCACCGGGGCAGGTGGGAGCGGCACAAGTGGGCGCGACGCATGTGGGAACGCAGGAGCGGGTCGGAGTGCCGGCGCTCCGCCTGCTCGACCCCGTGAGGGGGAACGCGGATGCCCTGCCTGGGTGGCCGGCGCCTCTCGCCTCCCGGGAAGGCTGACGCTGCCGAGCTCGACCGCGACTCCTCGCCGAAGCGGCCGGTCCGCCTGAGCGAACCGGCCGCAGCCTCCAGCAGTCACGCCTCGTGGTCCCCTCGACCGCTGGGCACACCCCCTGCCGGCGTCATCAGCCCCCTGCAAACAGGTGCGGCAGCCACAGCGAGAGCTGTGGCAGCGCGGACACGATCGCCACATCGATCACCAGCACCGCGATGAAGGGCAGCACCGCCTTCGACAGCTTCATCATCGAGATCTCCGTGAGGTCCAGCCTCCCAGAACGATTTTCGCCGGAATCTTCGCACCTTCGGAGGGGTTGAGGAGCTCGGGCGCGGCGAAGATGCAGTCCTCGCTCCACTCGCTCGCCGGTGAGTTTGCACCTTCCACCTCCTGCATGGCGCGGTAGCGGGTGGGGAGGTCCGGCGCGCCAGGCGTCGGCGAGACGCCCCAGGTGCCGTCCTCCCCCACCAGGGTGGAGCCGACCTCACGGTGCTCCGCATCGTGGAGGAGCACGACGGCTCCTGGCACCCCCTCACCGAACGGCGCCCGCGAGGGAGGCTCCGACAGCTCGGACCCGCGGCGAACTCCCGCGTATCCTGCCTCGATGGACCTCACCCCCGTTCTCATCGGCGCTCTGCCGAAGGTCGCCCTCCACGATCATCTCGACGGCGGCCTGCGCCCCGCGACCGTGCTCGAGCTGAGCAGGGAGCTGGGCCTCGAGGTGCCCGGCAGCGAGCCCGCAGCCAACGGCACTGCAGTCGACGGTCCCGCAGCCGACGGGCCCGCAGCCGACGGTCGTGCAGACGTCGGTGGCGAGCCCGCTGCCCCGTCGGCCCAGGCAGTCGCCGACTGGTTCCAGGCCGCCGCCGATTCCGGCTCGCTGCCCGCCTATCTCTCCACCTTCGAGCGCACCCTCGCCGTGATGCAGACGCCCGCTCAGCTGCGCCGCATCGCCCGCGAGTTCGTGGAGGACATGGTGGCCGACGGGGTGGTCTATGCCGAGACCCGCTGGGCCCCGCATCAGCACACCCTTGCCGGGCTCACCCTCGACGAGGCCGTGCAGGCCGTCCAGGACGGGCTCGACGAGGGCGTCGCCGCAGCCGCACAGGCCGGCCGGCGGATCGTCGTGGGTCAGCTGCTGTGCTACCTGCGCCATCTCGAGCCCACCGATGATCTGGTCGAGATCGCCCGCGCCCGCCGTGACTCCGGGGTGCTGGGGCTGGACCTCGCCGGGCCCGAGGCGGGCTTCCCCGCCTCCCGCTTCCGGACCCAGTTCGAGAGCGCCCGTGCCGCCGGACTGCGGGTGACGATCCACGCCGGGGAGGCCGACGGGCCCGCCTCGATCGCCGACGCCCTGGACTGCGGCGCCGAGCGGATCGGCCACGGGGTGCGCCTGCTCGAGGACATCACCGGAGACGAGCTCGGCCCGGTCGCCGCGCGGGTCCACCGCGAGCAGATCTGCCTCGAGGTGTGCCCCAGCTCGAACCTGCAGACCGGCGCCGCTGCGGACCTCCCGGCCCATCCCGCCGGCCCGCTGCACCGCCTCGGCTTCGCGATCGCGCTCAGCAGCGACAACCGGCTGATGAGCCGCACGAGCACTTCGCGGGAGATGCTGCTGTCGGCGCAGACGTTCGACTGGACGCTCACGGACCTCGAGCAGCTGGTGCTCACCGGGCTCGCGGCGGGCTTCGCTCCCGCCGCTCAGCGGGAGGCGCTGCGGGACGAGGTCGTGCTGCCGGCATTCCGTGCCGTGCTCGACGCGGATCGGCATCACGACGCGCACCCGCGCCAGGCTGCGAGCGAGAACCCGGAGCAGGAGCAGACGCGGGACCGGTGAGCTCGCGAGGCTCCGCCGGCCAGGGGTTCTGAGCCCCGGCCGACGCGGGCCCTCATGCGGCGCGTCGTGCCGTCCGCTCAGACCGCGGCCGGCTCCACCCGCCGGCCCGGTGCTCCCGGCCGCGTCACCACGGTGCTGGCCGTCTCCGGTGCCCCCTCCGTGCGGAGGTATCGCTCCCGCCAGGCGGCGGCGAAGCCTTCCGCATCGGCCGTCGGAACCAGCGCCCAGACACTGCCGCCGAAGCCCGCCCCGAAGGCGGAGGCCGCCAGAGCGCCGAGCGCCTCGGCACTGTGCACCAGCTCGATCGTCTGCGAAACCTGATTGCGCAGGTGCGTCTGGGCCAGGCGCTGCGAGGTGACAGTCGCGGCGGCGAAGGCGTCGAGATCCCCGTCCCGCAGCGCCGCATGGGCACGCGGCACCAGCACGGCCGATTCGAGCAGGAACTGGTCCAGCCGGTCCCGCTCCACCCCTTCGGCAGCGAGGCGGCGCAGCGGAGACAGCCGCTCATCGCGCGCGAGCGGCGAGGCCTCCAGAGCACCGCCCGCGCTCAGCGGGGCAGTCAGGTCCACTCCGGGCAGCAGCGGGAACGCCAGATCCTGCCCGACCAGGGAGCGCAGCGCCGCGTGCACGGTGGCATCGTGCCGGCCCGTCTGCCGGTTCCACCGCTCGGCGATGGCGGCCAGCAGAGACGGTCCCCGGTTGTAGAGCTCCTGAGCGGCGCCCGTCTTCTCCGCGAGCACACCGCTGACGGCGACCACGAAGGACCACTCCGACGCCAGCCCGACCCGGTCGAGCAGGCGCATCGGGTCGAACTCGGCATAGGAGATCAGACCCTCCTCGCTCGTGAGCATCCCGGTGTGGTCCAGGGAGCCGCCGCTGGTGCCCACGCCCGGCCGACCGGCGAGCGTGCCGAAGCTCTTGCCGTTCTCGATCGAGGCGGCGTAGCCGGCCAGCGCCACCCTGTCCGGCAGCTGGGAGGTCCAGGTCTCACTGGCGGGCAGACCGTTGAGGTCCGCGAGCGCCATCGCGGTACCCGTGATCATCGCCGAGGAGCTGCTCATGCCGGAGGCCGGCGGCAGGGTCGAGGAGATGGTGAGCCGGGCCGGGCGCAGCGGGCCGAAGTTGTCGGTGAGGCGGGCGAGCACGGTGTGGACGTACCGTCCCCAGTGCCCCGCCGGGAGCGTCGGCGGCGTGCCGGCCTCCAGGGGGAGCACGCCGGGGTAGGCGTCGCTGACCGCCTCGAGGGTGCCGGGCCGGCCGGTGGTCTCCTCCGCACGGACGGTGATCCCACGGTCCACTGCGCAGACCAGCACCCGCCCGCCGCCGTAATCGGTGTGCTTGCCGAGCACCTCGATCCGACCGGGCATCGCCCAGGTGACCGGGCCCTGTGTCACAGCGTGACCTCGACGTCGACCAGTCGGCGCTGGACCTCGTCGATGTCCTCGCGGCGCGAGAGGTCCAGGACGGCGCCGGCGAAGGGGAGCACCTGCACCGTCTCGAGCTCCCGCACGGCATCGACGATCTCCAGCTCGCCGCGGGGCGAGGGCGCGATCCGGGCGCAGGCCTCGAAGATCTCCGGTGTGAAGGCGAAGCAGTTCATGCTCACCAGGGCGTCCGGGCCCGCGGCCGCGAGGGTGTGGGCGTCGGGCTTCTCCACGATCCGCTCCAGCCGGTCGCCGGTGCGCTCGATGAGGGCGAAGGCGGCGATGCGGTCGGCGGGGATGTTGCTGCCCTGCAGCAGGGCGGAGCGCTCAAAGCCCAGCAGGGCGTTGCCCTCCACCTGCAGCAGGCGCGCGATCCCGTCGCCGGGGTACAGGTTGTCACCGTTGACCATGATGAACGGCTCCTCCCCCACGGCCTCGTACGCGGAGGCGACGGCGTCGGCCGTGCCCCGCGGCTCCTCCTGCACGGCGAGCACCACCTCGAGCCTGGTGGGGGCGAGCTCGGCGAGATGGCGGCTGAACTCCTCGTGCTCGGGCGCGACCACGAGCACCGCCCGCCGGATGCCGGCGTCGGCGAGAGCGCTGAGCGCGTAGTCGATCAGGCGGTGCTCCCCGATCGGCATCAGCGCCTTGTGGCCGGACGCCGCGGCGGCCGTCTGCTCGGCGGTGAGTGCGGCGGAGCCCTCTGCGCGCATGCGGCTGCCCAGGCCGCGGGCGAGGACGACGGCGGTGGTGATCACGGGGGTGCCCGATGGGGAGGCGCTGGGGGTGGAGGTCATCATGCTCCCAGGTCGAAGTGGTCGGCGACGGTGCGGGAGAGCTGCTGGGCGTCCTCGGCGGTCTCCGCCTCGGAGAACACGCGGATCACCGGCTCGGTGCCGGAGAAGCGGATCGTCAGCCAGGAGTCGTCGGCGAAGTAGATCTTGCAGCCGTCCTCCCAGGAGATCCGGTCGATCTCGCGATCGAAGGCGGGCAGCTCGTGCTCGACGAAGAGTCGTCTCTGCAGCTCCTCGCGGCGCTCGGGGGTGTACCCGTAGGCCGCCTCCTCCATCACCAGCGCCCCGTGCCGCTCCACCAGCTCCGCATAGAGCTGGGAGAGCTTCTTGCCCGAACGGGCGACCATCTCCACCAGCAGACCGGCCGCCTGGATGCCGTCCTTGCCGGGGATGTGGCCGCGCACCGTGAGGCCACCGGAGGATTCTCCGCCGATCACCGCATCGGTCTCGGCCATCTTCGCGCTGATCCACTTGAAGCCGACGGGCACCTCGTGGCAGGTCTCCCCGTGCGCGGCCGCGACTCTGTCCAGCAGGTGGGTGGTGGAGAGGTTGCGGACCACCGGCCCGCGCCATCCCTTACCGGTGAGCAGGTACTCGTACAGCAGCACCAGCACCTGATTGGGGCTGAGGTAGGTGCCCTGGTCATCGATGATGCCAAGGCGGTCGGCGTCGCCGTCGGTGGCGATGCCGAGGTCCGCGCCGTGATCGAGGACGGCCTGGCGCAGCGGGGAGAGACTGCCCTCCGCCGGCGAGGGCATGCGGCCGCCGAACAGCGGGTCGTGCCGGGCGTTGATCACCTCGACCTCGCAGCGGGCGCTGACCAGGATGGTCTGCAGACTGGTCTGGGCGACGCCGAACATCGGGTCCAGCACGATGTTCAGGTGGGCGTGGCGGATCGCCTCGATGTCCAGCTGGCCGATGATCGCATCGAGATACCAGTTGATCGAGCTCTGCTGGGTGACCAGCTCGCTGCCCTGCACCTCGTGCGGGGCCAGGGAGCGCACGTCCTCGGCGGTCAGGGTCGCCACGTGCGCGGTGAGCTCGTCGGTCACGCCGAGGTCGGCATCGCGCCCGCCCTCGGTGAAGATCTTCAGCCCGTTGTACAGGGCCGGGTTGTGGGAGGCGGTGACGGCGATGCCGTACGCGGCGCCGGTCTGCTGCACCGTCCACATGCACATCGGGGTGGGCACGGGCCTCGTGATCACCCGCACCGGGATGCCGTTGCCGGCGAGGACCTCGATCGCCCACCAGGCCGAGACGTCCGAGAGGAACCGGCGGTCGTAGCTGATCACCAGGCCCCGCTCCACGACGCCCTCGGCATGCATCCGATCGGCGAGCGCCTGCGCGAGCAGCCGCACGTTCTCCCGGGTGAACTCGTCCCCGATGATGGCCCTCCAGCCACCGGTGCCGAACTTGATCATGGTCGCTCCTTCTCCGAGGGGCAGACGGCTGCGCTCGTGCTGCACGGCCCCGTCGCCCAATACGTTCACGTTAAGAACAAAATAGGGTGCTGGGTTCGCAAGTGTCAACCACACGCTGGCTTATGCTGCTCCCCGGACTCCGGAGCCGAGCACTTCTTGCCGCGGAATCTCCACAGCGAGACCATCAGCGGACGCCGTCCAGAGAGAACCGGGAGGCCAACAGCAGCCCCGCGGCTCCCAGCAGGGTGGAGCGATCATCATCGGCCACCGCGGTGAGCCGCGGCAGAGTTCGGCGCCGATTGAGCAGCCCCCCGAGCTCTTCGGTGAGCATTTCTTCCACCACTCGCCCGCCACGGCCGACGTCACCGTGGATCAGGTACCGCTGCAGGCCGAGGACCTGCTCGAGGTCCGCGATGCCCTGCGCAATATTCGCCAAGTACCGGCGCAAGAGGCGCGCCGCGATCACGCTCTGCGCTGCCTGGTCGATAAGGATGGCGCAGGTCATCTCACTCGCCCTCACGAGCCCCGAGCGCTCAGCCTCCCGGCGCAGCCAGGGGAGCGTCGCGACGGTTTCCCAACAACCGATCCTTCCGCACACACATCGCTCGCCGCCCAGATCGACGACCATGTGCCCGACCTCGCCACCCCCGCCTTGTCCGCCACGCAGCACCCGGCCGTCGTGCACCATCCCGGCACCCAGCACCTCCCCGGTATGCAGGGAGGCGAAATCTTGCAGCTCGCGTCCCTCGCCGAACCAGAGGTCGCCGATCGCCTGCACCCGGGGATGGTGATCGACCACGACGGGGACGCCCAGGCGTTCGTGCAGCAGCCGCGCAACGGGCATTCCGGACAGCGCGGGAGCCCGGTAGATCTCGAGGATCACCCCATGGTCGGTCTCGACCATGCCGGCCGCGGCGACCCCGATACCCATCAGCGTGGTGCCGGCGAAGAAGTCATCACAGTCGGCCATGATGCCGCCCACGGGATCCTCAGGATCCAGAAACGAGCGCCGCTCCCGCACGATCTCCCCGTCCATCCGGAGGACCGCCAGATGAAGCCCGTCGCCGGAGATGTAGAGGCAACCCAGCAACACCATGTCGCTGAACCAGAGGGGGCGTGCCGGCTTCCCGGCCCGGCTCGTCCCGTTCCGTGCCGCAGGCCGCACAGGCGCGAGCTCCTCGAGCACTCCGGCCTCGAGCACGGGCTGCACGATTGCAGTAACGGTCGCACGACTGACCCCCAGCACGCGTGCAAGGTCCGATCGGCTCTGCGGGCCGTCCCGATGCAGCAAACGGATCAATCGCGCTCGGTTCGCGGCGCCGAGATCCGCTGCGGTGAGTACCGACGGGTCACTCATCTGCCGCCCCTCCTTTGATGCCCGCGCTTTCTGACACCTGCTGACCCTCTTCCATCACTGCTCCGCTCCCCGAGCCTGGTAACGATCACGTCTCGCCATGAGAACAGTCTGGACGCATCGCGACTTAGTTTGTAGTGTCCTCCAACATATTCCATCGCCCGAGTACACAGGAGTACGGCACATGAGGAACTCCCGCATCGCGATCGTCGGAGCCGGCATCCGCGGACGCATCTTCGCCGAGACCACGCGAGACCATCCGGGCGCTGAGCTGGTGGCCATCTGCGAGCCGAACGCCGCTCGTGCCACCCAGCTAGGTTCGGAGCTGGGTACCGCCACCTTCGCATCGATCGACGACCTGCTGGAGAGCGGCGGGCGGGTGGACGCCGTCGTCGTCGCGACCCCAGACTTCGCGCACGAGCAGCCGGCGGTGACGGCGCTCGAGGCCGGTCTGGACCTGCTCGTGGAGAAGCCCCTCGCCACCACCTCCGAGGAGGCGCAGCGCATCATCGCCGCCGCCGAGCGCGGTGGCGGGCGGATCGTCGTCGGATTCGAGAACCGGTGGAATCCCCTGTTCAACGCCGTGCGGCAGCAAATGCAAAACTCCGATCGCCTCCTCGTTTCGCAGCGGGCGCTGCTCCAGGACACAGTCTTCGTGCCCACGAAGATGCTCAGCTGGGCCGGCCTGTCCAGCCCCGCCTGGTTCCTGATGCCCCACTCGCTGGACCTGGCCACCTGGTTCTCCGGAGCCACCCCGGTGGAGGTCTTCGCCCGCGGCGTGAAGCGGGTGCTCCCCGCACTCGGGGTGGACACCTACGACCGCATCTCAGCGAGCTTCGCGATGTCCGACGGCTCGATCCTGGATCTCGACAGCGGCTGGGTGCAGCCGCTCGGCAAGCCCTCCGTCTTCGAGTTCCGCTTCGAGATCGAGACCGAGGCCGAGGCATACGTCGTCGACATCGACGCCACCGGCGCGCGCCGGTCCACCGCGGAGGCCACGTCGACCATCGGCCCCCTCAGCCATGACCATCGCGGCCGCCCCCAGGGGGTCGCCGCGGACATGATGCGCGACTTCCTCGACCTCGTCGGCGGTGCGGAGCTCGATCTCCCCGGCGCCGCGCACGGTCTGCTCATCACCCGTGCCATCGAAGCCGTCCACCGGTCATTGGAGACCGGCGCCGTCCAGAAGATCACCTCCTGAAGGGAAACGATCCACATGTCCCACACTCCCCGCCTCACATCCCGACGCAGCGTGCTCGGAGCCGGCGCAGCCGTCGGCGCGCTCGGCCTCGCCGCCTGTGTTCCACCGGGTTCGGATCCCGCCACCGGCGGGGGCGACGGCTCCTCGTCGGCCGACGGCGCCCTCGCCCCCGATGACTCCTCCCTCGAAGGCGTCGAGATCTCGATCCTCGACGACAACACCAACCTGGTGTTCAAGGAGGGGCTGATCGAGACGTTCCAGGAAGAGACCGGCATCGTGGTGAAGAACTACGAGATGGCCAACTTCAATGACCTGCACGATCGCTTCGCCACGGCATTCGCCGCACAGGATGCGTCGATCGACGTCGTCATGACCTGGGCCGGCTGGTCCGCCGAGTTCGGCCAGGCCGACTGGTTGCAGGAACTCGCCCCCGAGGCGATCCCCGAGGACCTCATCCGGCCCGCGCTGGACGCCGTCTCCTGGGACTCGAAGGTCTACGGCCTGCCGAAGTTCGCGAGCGTCCAGACCATGTTCTGGAACAAGGAGCACTACGCCGCGGCGGGCCTCGACCCCGACACCGTCCCCGAGAACTGGGACGAGTTCGTCGAGGCGGCGAAGGCCACCACGGTGGACGGCCGCTTCGGCTATTGCTGCGACATCGGCAACCCGGCCGGCGCCTACCAGAACTTCCTGCGGTCGCTGCTTCTGGCCGGTGGCGAGCTGTACGACGAGAACTGGACCCCGCAGCTGGACAGCGACGCGGGCATCGAGGGGCTCACGAAGATGGTCGAGCTCCTGCACCTGCACAAGGTGATGGACCCCGCCTCGCTGCAGATCACCAACGCCTCCGACCTCATCGAGGTCTTCTCCCAGGGCCGCACCTCCGCGGTCTTCAACTGGCCCTTCCAGTGGGCCTCGGCGACCGCCGAAGGTGCGGTGACCTCCTCGCAGACCACCGGGAACGGTCTGATCCCGGGGATCAACATCCGCTCGGCCTCCATCGACGGCTCCGAGGGGTACGCGATCAGCACCTTCTCCCAGAACAAGCAGGCCGCCCTGAAGTGGCTGCAGTTCGCCTCCGGCGCCACCGCCCAGAAGGAGATCGTCGAACAGGAGGGGTGGTTCCCCGTCTCCCAGACGACGCTCGACGACCCTGCGACCCTCGAGGCCCTGCCGGTCGTGGAGACCTTCAAGCAGGCCACCGAGTACCCCATCCAGCGCTACGGCACCCCGTGGTCCAACGAGCTCGACCAGCTGCTCTCGGTGCAGGTCTTCCGCGCCATGAACCAGGAGGCCGAGCCGGCCGACGCGCTGAAGACCGCGCAGGAGGAGCTGCTGCCGATCGTCGAGAAGTACATGGGATGAATGCATGAGCCGCCGCAAACTCACAGCCGGGGAGCGCGGGGACCGCAGATTCGCGATCCTTGCGGCCTCCCCCGCCGTGCTCACCATCGGAGCCCTGTTCCTCTACCCGCTGCTGTACGCGGTGATGCTGTCGCTGTATCAGCTGAACGACAAGATGCCCGGGGCCACCCAGTTCGTCGGGCTGTGGAATTACGCGCAGCTCGCGATCGACGACAACTTCCGTGAAGCCCTCGGACGGACATTCGTCTTCTCCCTGTTCACGGTCTTCGGCGGCGTCGCCCTCGCGGTCGCCATCGCCCGACTGCTGCAGCACCCCTTCCGCGGCCGAAACATCGCTCGGGTCCTGCTGCTGGTGCCGTGGGCGGTGCCGCCGGTCGTCAACGGCATCATGTGGAAGCTGATCTTCGATGGCACCTACGGGGTCGCCAACGCGGCTCTTACGGGAATCGGCGTCATCGACGTCCCGATCCAATGGCTGGCTGACCCGCAGCTGATCATGGGCGTGCTCATCTTCTCCGAGGTCTGGAAGCTCACTCCGTTCCTCGCATTGATGACCATCGCCTCGATGCAGGCGATCCCCTCGAACATCTACCGGGCCGCGGCCATCGACGGTGCCGGCGGCTGGGCCCAGTTCTGGAGGGTGACCCTGCCAAATCTGCGAGGCACGCTGATGTTCCTCTTCATCGTGCAGTCGATGTGGTCAATCAAGGTGTTCGACACGATCTACGTGCTCACCGGCGGTTCCGGCGGGCCCGCCGAGGCAACCACGACGATCAACTTCCTCGCGTACCTGACCACGTTCAGCTACCTGGATCGCGGATACGGCGCCGCCATGTCGATCACCATCATGGGCATCGTCATCGCAGTGACGATCTTCTGGATCCTGGTGCTCGGCCAACGAAAGGAGAAGGCATCGTGACCACCGCTGCGTCTGCTGCACCCGTCACCCCGCCGGGAGGCAAGGCGACCCCCTCCCGTGCCCGTCACCCCGCTCCCCGTCGACGGGGTCTGGCCGGGACGGTGTTCCACCGGGCGCTCGTGGGACTGCTGATCCTCTACCTCGCCGTTCCGTTCGGCTGGATGGTCATCTACAGCATCTTCCCCTCGAGCAACCTGCGTTCCGACCGCATGGATTTTTCCCCTACGGACCTCACGCTCGCGAGCTACGTCGGTCTGCTGTCAGACAGCTCGTTCGTGATCCCGATCCGCAATTCGCTGATCGTGGCGACGGTGACCACTCTGATCTGCATGGCGCTCGGCTCGCTGTGCGCGTACGTCTTCGCCCGGTTCCGGTTCCGGGGGCAGCAGACGCTGCTGCTGGGGATGATGGCCGTGCAGGCGATCCCGGCCGTGGTGCTGGCTGTGCCGCTGTTCGTGCTGCTGCGGGCATTCGGCCTCTACGACTCGATGCTCGGCATGATCCTCACCTACACGGCGTTCATCCTGCCGCTGGTGATCTGGATGATGGTCAGCTTCTTCGAGTCGATCCCGATCAACCTGGAGAAGGCCGCACGGATCGACGGATGCACCCGGCTCGGCATCGTGCGCCGCGTCGTGCTGCCGCTCTCCGGCCCCGGTTTCGCCGCCACCTCGATCTTCGCGTTCATCACCGCATGGAGCGACTTCTTCCTCGCGAAGGTCCTCACCTCGAACAACACTCCGCTTCTCCCCGTACGCACCGCCGCGTTCCAGGGCCTCTTCGCCATGGACTACACCGCGGCGGCGACCGCCGGTGTGATCACCGCGCTGCCGGTGCTGGTGCTGGCGCTCGTCGCCCAGAAGTGGATCGTCCAAGGAATCACCGAAGGAGCAGTGAAGGGCTGATGGCTCAGATTGAACTGCAAGGGGTCAGCAAGAAGTACTCCCCAAAGGATGACCGCTATGCGGTCGAGCACCTGACCTACACGATCCCGGACGGCAGCTTCGTCTCGCTGCTGGGCCCCTCCGGCTGCGGGAAGTCCACGACGCTGAACATGATCGCCGGCCTCGAATCCGTCACGGACGGGTCCATCGTGGTCGATGGCCGGGCTGTCGAGGATCTCGAGCCGCACAAGCGCGACCTCGCGTTCGTCTTCCAAGACTACGCGCTCTACCCGCACCTGTCCGTGGCGGACAACATCGCCTTCGGTCTGAAGATGCGCAAGATGCCCAAGGTCGAGATTGAGCAGCGGGTGCTCGAGGCCGCCACGAAGCTCGAACTCGAGAACCACCTGCGGCGTCGCCCGAAGGCGCTCTCGGGCGGGCAGCGCCAGCGGGTGGCTCTCGCACGTGCCATCGCCCGTCGGCCCGGCGTGCTGCTCTTCGACGAGCCGCTGTCCAACCTGGATGCGCTGCTGCGGGACAAGACCCGTGCCGAGCTCAAGCTGCTGCATGCCGACATCGGTGCCACGAGCGTCTATGTCACTCACGATCAGGAGGAGGCGATGAGCCTCTCGGACTACATCGCGGTCATGAGCTCCGGGCGCCTGGAGCAGTACGGGACGCCCACCGAGATCTACCGGACGCCGGCGACGGAGTTCGTGGCCGGATTCGTGGGCAAGCCGCGGATGAACATCTTCGACGCGACCGTTGCGGGAGCCCATCGGGTGCGCCTGGCAGGAACTTCCCTCGAGATTGACGTGCCCGACGCCGAACTGGGTGACCGCACCTCGGTGCGACTGGGGCTGCGGCCCACCGAATGCACTCTCACCCCCGGCTCGGAGGAGGACCACGACGGCAGCATCCTCGTGGTCGAACCCTTGGGCAATGCCACCGATGTCATGGTGCGCATCGCCGACGGGGTGTTCATCGTGCGCGAGCCCGGATTCTCGACGTTGACCCCGGGAAGTTACGTGCACCTGAACGCGCGCGGAGCCGAACCCCATGTTTTCGATGCGGGGACGGGAAGCAGGATCTGACGGGCACCGGGACGTGCCGGGCTGCCCTTGTGCAGCGCACTCTACAGAGCGGTGCCCACCGGGTGACTTGCAGCTGCGGAATACCGGTCAGATCCTGGCGGCCACCGTCACGGGCGGGGCCAGCAGCGGATCCTCGAGCACCCGCTCGAGCGCCACCGCCGCGCCCCCGGCCGCCGCCGCCTCCAGCCCGAGCACGGAGCCGCTCACCTCGACCCGCCCGTCCGCGGCGAGCAGACGCTGGTCTAGAGCGGCCTGCACGGGGCGGACGAGCAGGTCCGCGAAGTAGCCGAAATATCCGCCGAGCACGATCGCCTGCGGGTTCAGCACGTCCACCAGCACCCCGGCGCCGCGAGCGAGATCCATCGCGAGGCTCGTGAAACGATCTTGCAGGCGCGGATCCCCGGCGTCGAGCAGGAAGCGGATCCGCTCGAGCCGCTCGTGCATCGGCAGGCGCCCGGACCGGGCGGGGTCCTCCGGGTCGAGGGCCGCGAGGACGGTGTCGAAGCCGACCATGGTCTCCCAGCAGCCGCGTCGCCCGCACCGGCACCGCTCTCCTGCCGGATCCAGGCCGATGTGCCCCACCTCGCCGGAGAAGCCGGACCAGCCGCGGATCAGCCGGCCCTCCGCGATGATGCCCGCACCGACGCCCATGTCGCCGGTCAAGTAGATCAGGTCCGTGATGCCGCGCCGGGCGAGACGCGGCGCCTCGGCGAGGGCGGACAGCTTCGCGTCGTTCTCCAGGGCGATCACCGGATGGTCGGCACCGAGCCGCGCCGCGAGCTCCTCGCCGACCGGTACATCCGTCCAACCCAGGTTCGTCGCGACGCGCACGGTCGCGCCCTCGTAGTCGATAGGCCCGGGTGGGGCGATGGTGGCCCCGACGACCCAGAGGCCCTCACGCGCTGCGGCCTCAAGGGCCCCGCGTAGCTGCTCCGCGACGAGGTCCATGACGGGACCGGGCGGATAGGACCTTCCATCAGTCGCCGAGCGATCGACAATGTGGGGCGTGGGGACCGACGAGGTGAACCGCGCCTGCCCGGCGAGATCGCGCAGGCTGACGGCGAGGTAGTCGACGTTGAGCTCGAGCCCGATCCCCGCCACATGGTCCGGGTCGATGCGCACCTCGGTGCCGGGACGGCCCACGGTGCCTAGGCGCTCGACCTGCCCCTCTTGCACCAGCCCGCGCTCGACGAGGTCACCGACCAGCGAGGTCACCGAGGCCTTGGAGATCCCGGTCTCCTGGGCGAGTGTGGCCCGGGAGCGCCCGCCGTTCTCGCGGAGGTGTCGCAGCAGCACGCTGAGATTGGCGGAGCGCATCGCGGCGTGTCCCACCGGCTCTGCTCGGCGGCTCCCGCGCCTGGCCTCGGGCGAAGGCCTGCCCTGCGACATCATGGGTTCATGGTATGCGCTGAGCGCGACGTGCCGCCGTGGCTGGTGGCCAACGTGCTGGTGGTGGGCACGCGGGGTGCGCGCGGCCGCGCGATGGAGGGTCCGCTCGCGGATTTTGTCTCCGGACCCGCCCGCGAGCTGCCCCGGGTGCCGGGGCAGGCCGTGTACCCGCACCCCGAGCCCTCCACGGTGCCGCTCGCGCTGCGCATCGGCGCCGCGCTGCACCACGTGCTGCACGAGCACGTGGTGATCCTGCCCCTCGAGCACCTAGGCGTCCCGCATGTGCACCGCGATGACCGGGTTCAGGTCAACGTGCTGGGCAATGCGGCCGACGGGGTCGTCCACATCACCTACCAGGTCGGCTTCCACGACCCGCAGGATATCCGCGTCGCGCTGCGCATGGCGATCGCCCATCACGGGCGTGCTGCTCGCGAGCATCCGGGCGATGCCGCCTCGGACCGCATGGCATACGTCCCCGAACTCGATCTCGATACCGACGAGGCGACCTACGTGCTCTCGATCCTGCGCCTCCAGCCCTGGCAGGACCGCAGCATGTCCGATGGCAGAATGTCCTGTTCCGGCAACTGGATCGCGCCTCGGCCCAGCGCACCCAGGTGCTGCACTTGCCCACCACCCGCACCGTGGTGCTGGGCGCGGAGACCGAGCTGTAGGGAAGCTCGGCAGGGCAACCGTGCCCGGCGAGCGGGGCGAGGCTGGCGGAGCGGAGCAGGCGGCTCAGGCCCCGGCGACGCGGTGCAGGATCTCGAGGTAGCGGCGGGCGAGCACGTCGTCATCCGCATGCTCGGCGACCCAGTCCCGGCCGCTGGCGCGCACGCCGGCGCGGGAGCGATCCGCAGCAAGCCCCCGCCACAGCGCGGTGAGCGCTTCGACGTCCTCCGGCGGGAGCACATCCCCCGCGCCGGCCTCGCGGACCACGTCGGCCGCCTCGCCATCCAGCAGCGCGGTGATATGCCGGCCGGTGGCGAGCATCTCGTAGAGCTTGGAGGGGACGGTCCAGGCGAACGGCGCCCAGTCCCGCAGGGACACGATGACGGTGTCCGCCCAGGCGTACTGGTTTCCGACCTCGCGGTGCGGGATGCGGGGGATCACCTCCACCGGGGCGCCGAGCTCGTAGGCCAGCGCCGCCAAGGCGGCCGCCTCGACCCCGTGCCCCACCATCCGCACCTGCACCTCCACGCCCTGCTCGTGCAGCGCCGCAGCCGCGCGGACCACCGTGTCCAGGCCCTGGGAGCGTCCCATGTTCCCCAGGTACAGGCACCGCAGTTCCGGGTGATCGCCGGGAAGATGGTCGCGCTGCGGCCGGACCAGGGAGAGGTCGGTGCCGTTGCGCACCACGCGCACCACCCCCACCCCGCGCTCCCGCAGGACGTCCGCGAAGCGTCCGGTGGTGGTGACGACGGCGCGGGCCCCGCTCTGCCAGCCGGTCACCTTCTCATGCACCTCCCCCTTCGCCAGCGCCACCGCCCAGGACAGGGCGCGGCGCAGCGCGCTGGTGTGCACGGTGTGCGCGGCCTCCGGACTGAGCGCGCCGACGGGGCCGACGTGGGTGACCAGATCCGGCCACGCATCCCGCATCTCGACCACCAGGGGCACACCCCACAGCGACGCGAGCGTGCGCCCCACCATCAGGGTGGGGATCGCCGGGGCGGTGGCGATGATGACGTCGGGTCGGGTGCCGGGGCGGGAATAGCGGTGCCGGAGCCGGCGCAGCGCATCCGCTGCCGCGATCAGGTGATCAGCGGTGCGGGAGGCGATGTCCGCACGGTGCGGGAGGAAGGCGGTGCGCAGGATCGTCTCGCCGTGCCGACCGGCCTCGACACCGCCCACCCGGTGCATCCTGCGCTGTGTGGGCGTGGGGCGCCCGCTCGGGTAGTGAGGCACAGGGGCGGCGACGGTGACCCTGTGACCCGCGGCGATGAACCGCTGCACGAGCGCCGACCAGCGTCGCTGCGGCGCCCCGAACTCCGGGGCGTAGTAGTGGGTGAGCAGCAGCAGTCTCATGCGTCCTCGGCCGCCTTGCGGGCACCTTGCGTGGCAGGAGCGTCGACGTCGGCATCATCGGTGGCGAGCCCGAGGGCCTCCGCAGCCTCACGCAGCATCTGCGGGGTGGCGTGACCCGTGTCGGGAGGCCGCAGCCCGGACGTGGCGGTGGCGGTGTCGATCCGCAGCCGCACCACGTCCGCAGGCTGAGAGCCTGCGGCCTCGGCACCGTCGGCGGGGTCAGTGTTGCCGGCGTCAGCGGGCCCGGCGTCAGTGGGCCCGGCGGAGTCGACGGGGTCATTGCCGTCGGCCGGGTCAGCGCCGTCGGCCGGGTGTTCGGCGGGCAGGGCGGCGATCGCGGCCGAGGGGATCAGGACGCTGCGAGCGCTCAGCTGACGCGGCATCACGGTGATCGCGGCGAGCTTCCCACCGGAGTCCTGCTGGTAGATGTCGCGCACGCGACCCACGGTCTTCCCGTCGCTGCCGAGCACGGTCATCCCTGCCAGTCCCTGCAGGCGCAGGCGCCGTTCGGCCTGGCTGGTCCGCTCTGGACCGTCGGTCGCGGCCCGCTCTTCGGGTCGGCCTCCCGGCACCAGCGCCGCGGCACCTTCCTGCGTCCGGGCGACGCCCTCACGCACGGCAGAGTCGGCCCCTGGCGCGGGAATCCGGGGGTCTGCCGGACCGGAGGCAGGGTCCTCCGATGTCGCTCCAGGTCTCATCGATTTCTTCCGCAGGAGATCACAACCTGGGAGTCTACCGACCGGTCCCTTCCCGCCGCGACGTCCCGGCGAGATTGTTACCGCTCAGCATCCTGCCGCAGCACCGTCATCCCTCGCGGACCTGCCCGCGGAAGCGTGAACTTCTGCGCCGCTGAGGACCGGTGTGGGCGGCCGCACCAGTCGTCTGCGGCGCAGAAGTTGCACAGAAGTGGCGCAGAGGTGGGACAGGAGCGGGCCGAAGTGGCGCAGGCGCCGGCAACAGGGCGCAGGCGCGGGGCAGGAGGTCGGTGCCGCTGGGCTGAGGCGCCTGCGGGTCAGCCGACCACCCAGCGGCGGACCAGCGCCTGCACGTCCTGGATCGGGTCCGCGTCGGCCCGGTTCTGCAGCTCGCGCACGGTGCGCTCCCGCACCGCGAGGCTCAGCAGCAGCGAGACGATCGTGCGCGCCAGCATCTTCGGATCCGCGCCGTCGACCAGATGGCCGTGCTCCGCCAGACCCGTCAGCGCCTGCTCCAGCACATGCTCGTGCACCAGGCGCAGCCGGGCGATGCGGAAGCGGCCCGGATGATCCGGGTTCACGATCTCTGCCGACAGCGTGGCCAGCAGCGCCATCGAGTGCTGCCGAGGATCCCAGGGGCCGGACAGCGCCGCGATCAGCGACTGCGGAGAGGTCTGCAGTGCGTCGGCCGAATCCAGCAGGCCCTGCGCGCTCGCCTCGAGACGATCGATCACGGCCCCGAGCAGCACCTCCTTCGAGGAGAAGTGGTGCAGCATCCCCGGGTGCGAGATGCCCACCCGTCGCGAGATGTCCCGCAGGCTCGCCCCGTGATAGCCGCGCTCGGCGAACAGGGCCGAGGCGCTGTCGAGGATCGCCTCACGGCGTGAGGACCCGGGCGCCGGTGCCTCGCTCGAGGGCTCGCCCGGAGCGTCGGCCGTCTCCTCGCTCAGAGGCGCCGGCGGCGGGAGCGTGCCCACCGGAGCGTCGATCACCGCGCGCAGGTCCTCGCCGATGCCCAGCTCGGTGGCGGCGATCGTGTCGAGGGTGCGCAGGGCGCGGGCCAGCGGATCCACACTGAGGTACAGGGATCCGCCGCCCGCAGCTTCCTCACCTGCACGGTCGGAGAACATGGCGGAAAGAGGCGCCGGTCCGGCACCCACTCCGGGAGGGCCATTGGTGGCAGCGAGGGTCATCGACGTCTCTCCTTGGTCATGTCAGCGCGCAGCGATCAGCTCCGCGATCTGGATGGCGTTCAGGGCAGCGCCCTTACGGAGATTATCCGCCACCGCGAACAGCACGAGGCCCTTGTCCTCGGGCACCGACTGATCCTGGCGGATACGGCCCACGAACGTGCCATCCTGACCGGCTGCCTCGAGCGGGTTCGGCAGCTCGACCACGTTCACACCAGGAGCCGCAGCGAGCAGCTCACGCGCCCGCTCCGCCGACAGCGGCCGATCGAACTCGACATGGATCGCGAGCGCGTGACCGCTCATCACCGGCACTCGCACGCAGGTGCCCGCGACCGGGAGATCCGGCAGTCCCAGGATCTTCCGGGACTCATGGCGCAGCTTCTGCTCCTCGTCGGTCTCCCCGGAGCCGTCGTCCACCAGGTTCCCGGCGAGCGCGACCACGTTGAAGGCGATGGGCTTGGCGTAGATGCTCGGCTGGCCGAGGTCCACGGCCGAGCCGTCGATCGCGAGCTTCTCGACGTCGCCGATGCCCTTGCGAACCTGACCAGCGAGTTCCGCGACACCGTCGACCCCGGAGCCGGAGACGGCCTGATAGGTCGCGACCTTCAACCGGGCCAAGCCCGCCTCGTCGTGGAGAACCTTCAGGCTGGGCATCGCGGCCATCGTGGTGCAGTTCGGGTTCGCGATGATCCCGCGCGGCGGGTTCACCAGCGCCTCCGGGTTCACCTCGGAGACCACCAGCGGCACCTCGTCATCACGGCGGTAGGCCGAGGAATTGTCGACCACGGTGGCGCCCGCCGCTGCGTAACGCGGGGCCAGGGCCTTGGAGGTCGAGCCGCCGGCGGAGAAGATCGCGATGTCGAGCCGGTTGCCGTCGGAGGTGATGTCCGCGGTCTCGGCGTTCTCGACGGTCAGCTCATGGCCGGCGTACTGGACGGTCTTGCCGGCGCTGCGGGCCGACGCGAACACGCGGATCGCGGAGTGCTTGACCGCCCGATCGGCGAGCAGGGTGAGCATCACACGGCCCACCTGGCCGGTCGCGCCGACGACGCCGATGACGGGCCCGTCGGCGGCATAGCCGGGGGTGAGGGTGAAGTCGGGAGTGCTGGTGCTGGTGTTCATCGTCCGGTCCCTCCGTAGACCACGGCCTCGGTCTGCTCGGCGTCGAGGCCGAACGCCGTGTGGATCACGCGCACCGCGTCGTTCAGCCGAGCCTGCTCGGTGACGACGGAGATGCGGATCTCCGAGGTGGAGATCATGTCGATGTTGATGCCGGCCTCGCCGAGCGAGCGGAACAGCAGCGCCGAGACGCCCGGGTGCGAACGCATCCCGGCGCCGACGATGCTGACCTTGCCGATCTGGTCGTTGTAGCGGACCTCGGTGTAGCCGATCGCCTCGCGCGCCTCCTCGATGGCCTTCAGCGCCGCGGGGGCGTCGGCCTCCGGGAGCGTCAGGGAGATCGCGACCGTGTCATCCACGGTCGAGGAGTTCTGCACGATCATGTCGATGTTCGCGCCGGAGCTGGCGACCACGTCGAACAGCATCGCGGCGCGGCCCGGGAGGTCCGGCACCTCGACCACGGTGATCTTGCCTTCGCTGCTGTCGTGGGCGACGCCCGAGATGATCGGCGCCTCGAGGCCCGTTGCTGCGAAATCGTCCATGGGGAGCTCCTTGGTCGGGTCGGCGGCGTCGCGTCGGACGACATCCGCGGTACGGAGGGTGACGTCGGGGTCGAGGGGGATCTCGCGCTCGGGATCGTCGGCGACGATCGTCCCCACACGACCCGAGTACGAGGAGCGCACATGCAGCGGCACCCCGTAGCGGCGCGCGTACTCGACGCTGCGGGCCATCAGGATCTTCGAGCCGTTGGCCGCCATCTCCAGCATCTCCTCGCTGGAGATCAGCGGCACCCGGCGTGCCGACGGGGCGATCCGCGGATCGGCCGAGAACACGCCGTCCACGTCCGAGTAGATCTCGCAGACGTCGGCGTTCAGCGCTGCGGCGAGCGCCACCGCGGTCACGTCAGAGCCACCACGACCCAGCGTGGTGATCTCCTTGGAATCGTGCGAGACGCCCTGGAAGCCGGCGACGATCGCGACCGCACCCTCATCCACGGCCTCCTGTATCCGGCCCGGAGTGACGTCGCGGATCTGCGCCCTGCCGTGATCACCATCGGTGATCAGCCCGGCCTGCGAGCCGGTGTAGGCGCGGGCGGTGACGTCGACGTTGTTCAGCGCCATCGACAGCACCGCCATCGAGATCCGCTCCCCCGCCGTGATCAGCATGTCCATCTCGCGCGGCGGCGGATTCGGGGCCACCTGCTCGGCGAGGTCGATCAGCTCATCGGTGGTGTCCCCCATCGCGGAGACCACGACGACCACCTTGTGGCCGGCCTTCGCGTAGAGGGAGATGCGCTTCGCGACACGCTTGATCGAGTCGGCGTCAGCGACGGAGGATCCTCCGAATTTCTGGACGACCAGGCTCATGAGGCAGGTTCCTTACGCGGTGGAGGACAGGCGGGGTGATGCGGGTGGTGCGGTGGGCCAGCCGTGGGCGGGCCCTGGACGGGCCTGCCGTGGGGCGGGCCTTGGACGGGCCTGCCCTAGGTGGGCGGGCCCTGAGTGGGACCGCTGGTGGGCGGGCCCTGGGCTGGATCGGTACCGCAGAAATGTTCCCGTTCCGCCGCGCCGATGGGCAGTGCTTTCACTCGCCCGACGCGGCTCCGGGCACCCTGCGAGCGGGCACCAGCCGCCGCCCAGTCTACGAAAATGCCTGGTCCTGGCCACAGTGACCTCGGCATGCGAGACAGGCCCCCTGGTCAGCGCGATTCAGCCCCGTGACCAGCACAACATCCCCCCGGGCGTGGCGTGATCAGGCCAGGCCAGGCAGAGGCGTACTCTCCGCCGCTCACGGGTACTGCTCACGAGTGCTGTCCTCGGGGCCCCCCCACCCCGCCAGCGGGCCCTCCACCTCATCGCCGGGCACCTCCACCTCGCCAGCGGGGCAAAGTTGGGCGATAGATTCCGCTATCCCCCTACTTTGCCCCGCTGGTGCGACGGGACGGGCCCCGCTGGTGCGACGGGACGGGCCCCACTGGCGCGACGGGACGGGCCCCACTGGCGCGACGGGACGGGCCCCACTGGCGCGAGGGCTGCTCTCGGGCAACGCCCGACCCTCCCTCGACGCCAGGATCACCGAAAAGAGAACTCCTCCATGGGGAGGATCGGTGGGCAGAGCAGTGACCTCGGGGTTGTGGATGACGGGGTGGAGGAGCCTCCGCGCGGCGGAGCATGTGCCCATGCCCCGACTCCCCTACCCGCTGCCACCATCGCTGCCGTATGCCGTGTTCACGGCGGCGGAGGCGAAGCAGGCTGGGGTGAGCGTGGATCGGCTGAGGGCGAATGATCTCCGCCGGCTGGGCTACGGGATCTACGCCCGCACGGACGTCGACCTCACGGAGCTCGCGCTCCTGACCGCGATGACCCGCAGCGACCCCCTGGTCGTGGCGAGAGGTCAGAGCGCAGCACGGCACTGGGGCTTCCCGTTGACGCAGGCACTGCAGAGATGGGACGCGGCTCCGCAGATCACCCCCGTCCATCTGACTGCCGGCGATCTCGTCCATCGCGACACGAAGCTCCTGCGTTGGAATCGGCAACGCTTGCGCGCTGAGGAGATCGTCACGATCTCGGACCTGAGAGTCACCAGTCGGATTCGCACCTGGCTCGATCTCGCTCAGGAGGTCTCCCTCGACCAGCTCGTGAAGATCGGCGACCACCTGGTGCGGATCCCGCGCGCCTGGGCGGAGAACCGTCTTGAGCCCTACGCCACGCCCGCCCAGCTCATCGATGCCACACTCGCCTACCCCGGCACCGGCAGGCCACGTCTGAGAGAGGCGCTCACGCTGATTCGAATCGGCAGCGATTCCGCCGCCGAGACGACTCTTCGCCTCGCCGCGGGCCGAGCACAGCTCCCCACCCCCGAGCTGAACGTTCGCCAGTTCACCGATGGGGTTGACCTCGGCGAACCGGACCTGGCCTGGCCCGAGTGGAAGGTGTGCGTCGAGCATGACGGGCCGTCCCACCGCACGAAGGAGCAGCAGGAGAAAGACATCAGGCGTCGGGAGCTCCGGGAAGCGCATGGCTGGATCGAGGTGCAGTCGGTCGCTGTCGACCTCCACAACGGGTGCCGCCGTGGGCTGCAGCGGATGCGGGAAGCGCTCCTGAAGCATGGCTGGCGCCCCACCGCCGACTCCAGCGCACCACGCGCCCCACGCCAGCGACGACCCGCCTCGCGCTCGGCCCCGATCATCTCGCCATCACCGGATCGCGCGAGCCGTCCGGCCAGATGAGTCGCCCAGCCAGATGAGTCGCCCAGCGACGTGATCAGGACGGTGGCGCGGATCGCCCTCCCCGGAGGGAACTGCCACGTGAGCGGGGCAAAGTGGGGTGAATAAGGGTAGCTATCGCCCCACTTTGCCCCGCTCACGCGGCGGGAAAGGTGCACGGGAGGGGGTGCCTCAGGTCCTGGTGACGAGCTCCGCAAGGAGGGCGCGGGCGCCGGTGGTGTGGAGGGTCTCGAGGGCGTGGAGGTAGGGCGTCGTGAATGCCTGCTGCTGGACGAGGTCGCCGAACAGCTCCTCGTCGCGGAGGAAGGCGAGCGGGTCCTCATCGTGCCGGGCTGCGGCAGCCATCAGGCGGTCGTGGAGGCGGTCCACCACCGGCCACTCCTCACCGTTCTCCCCCATGCCCTCGGCGTAACGCGCCCAGGAGGCGACGATCGCGGCGGAGGCGGTGACGTCCCGGCCAGCCTCGAGGTTCTCCCGGATCACGGGGACCAGCCAGGTGGGGATGCGGTCGGAGGACTCGGCGGCCAGGCGGGCCAGGGTGTCCTTGACCTCGCGGTTCGCGAAGCGGGCCATCAGCTCGTCCTTGTAGGCGTCCAGGTCGATGCCGGGCACCTCGGGAACGGCGGGCGTGCCCTCGTGATCCATGTAGAGAGTGCGGGTGAAGGGCGCGAGGTGTTCGTCGACGGCGGCTTCGTCGGCGTAGGTCTGCCCGAGCAGCAGGCCGAAGTAGGCGATGGCCTGGTGGGAGCAGTTCAGCAGGCGCAGCTTCATCAGCTCGTACGGTTCGACGTCCTCGACCATCTGCACGCCGACCTCCTCGTAGGCGGGGCGGCCGGCGGGGAAGTGATCCTCGAGCACCCACTGCACGAAGTCCTCGCTGACCACGGGCCAGGCGTCCTCGATGCCGTAGTCGCTGGCGATCATCTCGATGTCCTCGGGCGCGGTGACCGGGGTGATGCGGTCGACCATGCAGTTGGGGAAGGCGACCTCGGACTCGAGCCAGTCGGCGATCGGGGCGTCGCCGTGCAGGCCGTTCTCGTCGCGCCTGCGTGCGTAGGCGAGGATCATGCGCTTGGCGAGGTCACCGTTGCCGCGCACGTTGTCGCAGGACATGACGGTGAACGGTGCGGTGCCGGCCTCGCGGCGGCGGCGCAGCGCTTCGACGACGAAGCCGAACATGGTGCGAGGGTGCCCGGCGGGGTGCGCGGGATCCGCCCCGGCACCATCCGCACCGTCCGCACCGTTCACAACGTCCGCACCGTCCGGACCGTTCACAACGTCCGCACCGTCCGGACCGTTCGCACCGTCCGGGCCCGCCGCGGCGGCGCCCACGGCGGCGAAACCGGTGGAGAGGTCCGCGGCGACGGCCTCGGTCTCGTACTGGAACTGACCGGTGGAGGGGTTGTAGTTGTAGCCGCCCTCGGTGACGGTCAGCGAGACGATCCGCACCGCCGGGTCGGTCATCTGGGCGAGCACGGCCTCGGGATCGTCGGGCGCGAAGAGGTACTTCGCGATGGAGCCGACGATGCGAGGGTCGCGGGCTCCGTCGGGCGCCTTGGTGACCAGCGTGTACAGCCCGTCCTGGGCGGTGAGCGCATCGCGCATCCGGGCGTCGCCCGGCAGCAGGCCCACGCCGCAGAGCGCCCAGTCGCGGTCCCGGCCGGCGTTCATCAGCCGGTCCAGGTACATGGCCTGGTGCGCGCGATGGAAGCCGCCGACGCCGAAGTGGACGATGCCGATGCGTCGCTCGTCAGGGGCATAGCTCGGCACCGCGACCTCGCCGCGAGTGCCGATCTCGGACAGGGTGGAGGCGTTCAGCGCGGTCATGGCTCATCCTTCGTCGGCGAGTGCGGTGGGAGTCCGACGATACACACCCCGGCGTCAAATGAGCAGACCTATCGCTCACCTGATCCGGGAGTGCGCCGTCCCGGGGCAGGTTCTCGCCACACAGTCGCGACCCCGGTCCCGCGCTCGCCACCCGCGTCCATACCCGCACCCGCGCCCGCACCCGCACCCGCACCCGCCGTCACAGTCGCGGCCGCAGCCGCAGCCACACCCATGCCCGACCCCGCACCCTCAGTCGAGCAGTGCGGCGACCTGGTCGGCGAGCTCCGGGGCGAGCACGATGTCGTCGACCAACCCGGAGCGTGCGGCGGCGATCACGGCTTCGGGTCGCCCGACCGCCGGTGCGGCCGCGATCACGCGAGCCCGGCGCAGCTGGTCGGCGCGGACCCCGATCACCCGATCCTCCATGGTGGAGTGCCAGACCGCGCCGCTGCCGTTCAGCAGGATTCCGCAGATCTCGGCGACCACCCCGGCGTCCTGTGCGCGCTGCTGCTCGTCGGGCCGCAGCCGTGCCCACAGGGTCGAGGCTCCGGCGGACCAGGCCCCGATCGACACCATCGCGACGTCGAGCGCGTCGGCCGCATCGAGGGCCGAACGGACCTCCTCCATCGACCGCAGCGAGGCTGCGACCTGCGGGGAGTCGACGATCAACGGGGTGGGCAGCGCCCAGACCTGCCCGCCGGTGTGCCGGCCGAGGGAGTGGACCAGCGCGGAGGACTGTGCGGTGGAGTAGCCGGGGGCGCTGAGCGGCCCGACCAGCTGGACGATGTCCGCCAGGGGCAGCACCCCGAGGGAATCGGGGAGGTGGAGCAGGGTGCGGGACCAGGCGACGCCGAGGCGACCGCCCTCCTGCAGGTGCAGCGGCAGCAGGCCGGCGACCTGTCGTGCGATCGCGGCGCGCATCGACTCCCCCGGGCGAGCGGAGGCGACGGTGACCGAGGAGATGCCGAGCTGCGCGGCGAGCGGGGCGTGATCGCGCCCGGCGGCCACCGGATCGACGACCTCAATGCGCACGATGCCCTCCGCGCGGGCCTCGTCGAGCAGGCGCGCGACCTGGAATCGGGAGAGGTCGTGGCGGCGGGCGAGCTCCACCTTGGAGACGCCGTCAAGATAGTGCTCGGTCGCCAGCGCGACCTTGAGGGAGCGGTCGTCGACCGCACTGCCGTCGGCCGCACGACCGCGGGCTGCGCCGCCGTCGGATGGATGGCGTCTGCCCGCAGCGTCACCACCCGCAACCCCCGCTCCAGCATCCGTTCCGGAGGGCTCCCTGGACCCCATGGCGACTCCTTCCGCACTCATCGCGCGACGAACATCTGTGCCCGCCCCTTGCTCAGTTGAGAGTATATGACTACGCTCACTCTCAGTTGAGCGTCTACAACTATCAAGTGAGGGTCGCGGCAGAGCTGTCGTGTGCTCTCTGCGCGACGCTCTCAGCGCGTCACCCAGCGCGAGACCGACATCGCTGTCGGTCGACCATGTCGGACACCGCCGACCCCCGGCCCGAACCGCTCACAGGAGACCAGTCATGGGACCCCTCTCCCCCTCCCCTCACCCCCGCTCGGGGCTGAGCCTTCCTCCAGGATCGCCGCCACCTCCGCGGGATCCCCGCACCCGCCAGCGTCCCCGCTCGCCGCAGACTTCCAGCGCACCGCAGCCCTTCCGCACGCTCCAGCCCAACCGTCGCAGCGTGCTCGGAGCAGGCCTCGCCGGGCTCGGTGCGGCAGGCCTCGCCGCCTGCGGCGCAGGCTCCGGCGGCAAGGAATCGCTCGTCGTCGCGATCGTCTCGAATCCGCAGATGCAGGACGCGATCAGCCTCATCGACCGCTTCACCGAGCAGCACCCCGACATCGACGTGCGCTTCGTGTCCCTGCCGGAGAACGAGGCGCGCGCGAAGATCACCGCGTCGGTCGCCTCCGGCGGCGGCGAGTTCGACGTCGTGATGATCTCCAACTATGAGACTCCGCTGTGGGCCGCCAACGGCTGGCTCACCGACCTCGAGCCCTATATCGCGAAGACCGACGGCTACCAGCCCGAGGACTTCATCCCCACGATCAAGGACGCCCTGACCGTGGACGGCGCCATGCACTCGGTGCCCTTCTATGGCGAGAGCGCGTTCCTCGTGTACCGCCAGGACCTCTTCGACGCGGCAGGGCTCGAGATGCCCGAGCGTCCCAGCTGGGACGAGCTGCAGGAGTTCGCCGAGGTCCTCCACGACCCCGACGCCGGCATGACGGGCCTCGCGCTGCGCGGGTTGGCCGGCTGGGGCGAGAACCTCGCCCCGATGAACACCGTCATCAACACCTTCGGCGGCCGCTGGTTCGACATGGACTGGGCCCCCGCCCTCGAGTCCGCCGAAGTGCGCGAGGCGGTGAGCACCTACGTCGACACGGTGCGCACCTTCGGCCAGCCCGGTGCCGCGACCTCCGGGTTCGGCGACTGCCTGAACCTGGTCAGCCAGGGCAACGCCGCCATGTGGTTCGACGCCACCTCGATGGTCTCCGGCATCGAGGACCCTCGGTCCTCGACCGTCGTCGGCAAGACCGGCTACGCCCTGGGACCCACCGAGCTCACCGACTCCACCAGCTGGCTGTACTCCTGGGCGCTGGCCATCCCGGAGACCAGCGAGAAGAAGGATGCGGCCTGGGAGTTCATCGCCTGGATGACCCATCCCGACTACTTCCAGCTGGTGGGCGAGGAGATCGGCTGGGAGGCGCTGCCGCCCGGCTCCCGGCTGTCCACCTATGAGATCCCCGAGTACGCGGAGCTCTCGAAGACCTACGCCGAGCCCACCCTGAACTCGATGGCGGCCGCCACCCAGGAGCAGTCCATGACCGAGGAGGTCCCCTACCCGGGCCTGCAGTTCGTGGGCATCCCCGAGTTCCAGGACCTCGGCACCCGCGTCGGCCAGCAGTTCTCCGCCGCGATCGCGGGCCAGAAGAGCGTCGACGAGGCGCTGAAGCAGTCCCAGGGCTTCGCCGAATCGGTCGCCCGCACCTACGGATGGGAAGGCTGAGCCATGTCGACCACCACCGATGCTCCCGTCGGCCGCGGGCCCGACGCGCCGCGCACCCCGTCGACCGACGGACCCCGCGCCCGCCCCGCCCAGGGCGGCGACTACTCCAAAGCCGAGGCCTGGCGGCGCCGACTGCCGCTGATGCCCGCGTTCCTGTTCGTGGTCGTCTGCACCCAGATCCCGTTCCTGCTGACGATCTGGTACTCCCTGCGCTCCCGCAACCTGCTGCGCCCCGAGGGCGAGAAGTTCGTGGGGCTGCGCAACTACCTCGACATCTTCGTCGACTCCACCTTCCGCACCGCGGCGCTGAACTCCATCCTGTTCACGCTGGGCTGCGTGGTCGTCTCGCTGCTGCTGGGGCTGGGGCTCGCGCTGCTGCTGGACCGGAAGTTCTTCGGCCGCGGCTTCATCCGCACCCTGCTGATCACGCCCTTCCTCATCATGCCGGTGGCCGGCGCGATGCTCTGGTCGATCTCGATGTTCGATCCGACGTACGGCCTGGTCAACTGGCTGATCGGGACCGTAGGGATCTCCCCGGTGGACTGGACCAGCCAGTTCCCGATGGTCTCGATCATCATCGCGCTGGTGTGGCAGTGGACACCGTTCATGATGCTGCTGCTCCTGGCGGGCCTGCAGTCTCAGACCGGTGACGTCCTCGAGGCCGCCTCGATGGATGGCGCCAGCGCCTGGCAGACCTTCATACACATCACCCTTCCCCACCTGCGGTTCTACCTCGAACTGTCGGTGCTGCTGGGCGCGATCTATGTCGTCAACACCTTCGACCAGATCTATCTGATGACGGCGGGCGGGCCCGGCACCGCCAGTGCCAACCTGCCGTTCTACATCTACCAGCGCGCGTTCCTCGGCTTCGACATCGGGCAGTCCGCTGCGATGGGCGTGGTCACCGTGATCGCCACGATCGTGATCGCCACCTTCGCGCTGCGCCTGATCTTCACGAGCATCAACTCCAAGGAGCAGTCATGAGCACCGCGACCGCCACCGCCGACGCCCCTCGGCACCCCGCTGCCCGTCCTACCCGGTCGGCTGCACCGATCCGTCCTCGGCGGCCGAAGGGCCAGGTCAGCAGGCATCTGCTGTCCGTGCTGGCCTGGGCCGCCGGTCTGATCTTCTTCGCCCCCGTGGCGTGGATGGTGCTGACCAGCTTCAAGCAGGAGAGCCAGGCGGCCTCGAGCCCGCCCACCTTCTTCTTCACCCCGACGCTGGATCAGTACGCCTCGATCATCGGCACCTCCGGCGCCGGCTCGTACCTGCTGAACTCGGCGATCGCGACCGTCTGCTCGACGCTGCTGGTGCTGGTGCTCGCCGTGCCGGCCGCCTATGCGGTGAGCATCCGCCCCGTGAAGCGCACCCAGGACTTCCTGTTCTTCTTCATCTCCACGAAGATGCTGCCGGTGGTCGCCGTGATCATGCCGATCTATGTGATCGCCGGGCAGCTGCGGATGCTCGACAACATCCTCACGCTGATCGTGCTGTACACGGCGATGAACCTGCCGATCGCGGTGTGGATGATGCGCTCGTTCTTCCTCGAAGTGCCCGGCGAGGTGCTCGAGGCGGCATCGATCGATGGGGCCTCGCTGATGCGCACCATGCGCACTGTGCTGCTGCCGATGGTCGCGCCGGGCGTGGCTGCCACCGCGCTGATCTGCGTGATCTTCGCGTGGAACGAGTTCTTCTTCGCCCTGAACCTCACCGCTGCGAATGCCGCGACGGTGCCGATCTTCCTGATGTCGACCATGACCTCGGAGGGACAGTTCCTGGCCCGGCTCTCCGCCGCCTCGGTGCTGGCGTCCCTGCCGGTGGTGCTGGCCGGCTGGATCGCGCAGAAGCAGCTGGTGCGCGGCCTGTCGATGGGTGCGGTGAAGTAGGCCGGGGCGCGCTCGGCGGGGCGGGCCACATCAGGGGGCATCGGTCCTGTGTCAGGCACCCGCCACGCGCCAGAGGGGCAAAGTAGGCGCCAGCGGGGCAAAGTAGGGGGAATGGCCGCATCTATTCGCCCACTTTGCCCCGCTGGCTGGGCGAAGGAACCGCGCGGCGGCGGGGCGGGGCGCGGGGCGGCTGGGCGAAGGAACCGCGGAGCCGCGGGGCGAGGCGCGGGGCGGCGGAAGGGCGCGGGAGGCGATCCCGCTCGCTGAGCTGGGCGCCGCCGAGGTCTACTCCCCCGGCACGTCGCGCTCGATCTCGGCCATCCAGGCCTTCGCCGTCGCGTCGGCCGGCATGCGCCAGTCACCGCGCGGGGAGAGCGACCCGCCGGCCAGCACCTTCGGGGCGTTGGGCAGGGCGGAGCGCTTGAACTGATTGGCGAAGAAGCGGCGGACGAACACCGTCAGCCAGTGCTTGATCTCCTCGCGGGAATAGGGGCGTTTGTCGGCGTCGGAGTAGCCGGCGGGCCACTCTCCGGCGTCGACGTCACCCCAGGCCTGATGGGCGAGGTAGGCGGTCTTCGCCGGACCGTAGCCGCGACGCAGCAGGTGATAGAGGAAGAAGTCGTGCAGCGCGTAGGGACCGATCGAGCTCTCGGTGGACTGCGCCTTCTCGCCCTCACGCGCCGGGATCAGCTCGGGACTGATCTCGGTGTCCAGCACCGCCTGCAGCACCTCCGAGGCGTCGTCGCCGAAGATCTCCTCGGCGACCACCCAGCGGATCAGGTGCTGGATCAGGGTCTTGGGCACGCCGGCGTTCACGCCGTAGTGGGACATGTGGTCGCCCACGCCGTACGTGCACCAGCCGAGCGCGAGCTCGGAGAGGTCCCCGGTGCCCACCACGATCCCGCCGTGGTGGTTCGCCAGGCGGAACAGGTAGTCGGTGCGCATCCCGGCCTGGACGTTCTCGAAGGTCACGTCGTAGACCTCCTCGCCGCTGCCGTAGGGATGGCCCATGTCCTTCAGCATCTGGGTGGCGGAGGGACGGATGTCGATGGTCTCGAAGCTCGCACCGACCGCGCGCGAGAGCAGCTCGGCGTTGGAGCGGGTGTGCTCGGTGGTCGCGAATCCGGGCATCGTGTAGGTGAGGATCTCGGAGCGGTCGCGACCCAGCAGGTCCATGGCTCGTGCGCACACCAGCAGCGCATGCGTGGAGTCCAGACCGCCTGAGACGCCGAGCACCGGCTTCGTGCCGCCGGGCTTGTCCCCGCCGATCGCGCTCAGCCGACGCACCAGACCCGCGACCTGGATCGAGAACGCCTCATAGCAGTCCTGGGCCAGGCGGGCCGGGTCGTCGGGCACGAAGGGGAAGCGGTCCAGCTTGCGGCGCAGCGGCCCGGTCGCGGGGCGGCCGACGGGCTGGGAGTCCCCGTCAGGGTCCCAGGCGTCGAAGGAGATCTCGTCGGCCGCTTCCACTCCGAACAGGAGCCGTGCGCGGCTGCCGGCGTACTCCTTCAGGCGTTCGGCGTGGATGCGCCGATTGTCGTCGAAGGTGTTCATGCGGCGCCGCTCGGCCACGACCCGGGAGAGATCGATGTCCGCGATGGTGGCGCGGGGGCCCTGCGGGAAGCGCTCGGTCTCGCCCAGCAGGTCACCGCATTCGTAGATGAAGGTCTGTCCATCCCAGGCGAGGTCGGTGGTGGACTCCCCCTCCCCGGCAGCGGCGTAGATGTACGCGGCCTGGGAGCGGGCGGACGCGGAGCGGGCCATCAGCTTGCGCTCGTCGGCCCGGCCGATGGTGATCGGCGAGCCGGACAGGTTCGCGATCACGGTGGCGCCGGCGAGCGCGGCCTCGGCCGACGGCGGGATCGGCACCCACATGTCCTCGCAGATCTCCACGAACAGGCTCAGGCCCGGCACGTCGGGCACCTCGATCAGCTGGTGCGGGGTGAGCTGATGCTCCGTCCGGCCGATGCGCACATTCTCCCAGCAGACGTCGTCCCCCGAGGCGTACCAGCGCCGCTCGTAGAACTCGCGGTAGGTGGGCAGGTGCTGCTTGGCGTGGATGCCCACGATCTCCCCGCGATGGATGGTGATCGCGGCGTTCACCACGCGGTTGCGGGCGGGGACCCGCAGCGGGGCGCCGAGCACGATGAGCGGCATCAGCTCACGGCTGGCCTCGACCACGGCGAGGATCGCCTGCTCGGCGGCGTCCAGCAGCGGCTCCTGCAGCACCAGGTCGTCCAGCGAGTACCCGGTCAGGGACAGCTCGGGGAACACCGCGAGCCCCACCTGCTGCCGGTCGAGGTCGCGCAGCACCTCGAGGTGGCGCTCGGCGTTGGTGGCGGGGTCGGCGAGCGCGACCGGGACGGTGACGGCGGCGGCGCGCAGGAAGCCGTGGTCGTAGATCGAGGCGTGAGGGTCCGACGGGTCGTCATGGGTGACGGTGGGCAGCGCGCGCTCCAGCTGGTGGTCCCGGTCGGGCGCGGCCGGCACATGCCCGCCCGGCACCGGGGCGGAGGCCGGGACGTCATGATGATGCGCCGGTGCGGGGCTCGGCGGTTCGTTCTGGCCCGGCGGCTGCGTCCGGTGCTGACCGGAGGGCTGCGGGGCTGTTGGCTGCGACGCTGAGCTCATGGTGCCGAGCGTAATGGAGCACAGCGGCACCGCGCCGCTCTGCGTCCGTTCGGTCGGCTGCGCCCTGCGGCCCTGTGGCCCCGTCGGCCAGCCCCGTCGGCCAGCCCCTTCGGCTGGCCCCGACCATCGCTGGGCACGACGCACGGGTGCAACGCTGACCTGCTATACGTTGATCCGATGAGACCGAGCACGACACCGCGCACGAGAGGGGCCGCATGAACTCGCGCAGGCCCTTGCTGGGCTGGCTGCTGATCGCCCCCAGCCTGATCGGGGTGGCGGCCTTCCTGATCCTGCCGGTGCTGATCGCCTTCGTCGTCTCCCTGTTCCGCTGGGACCTGCTGGGCACTCGCCGCTTCATCGGGATAGAGAACTACCAGGCGCTGCTCTCGGACGGCGCCTTGACCAACTCCCTGCTGGTCACCGGCATCTTCACGCTGATCTCGGTGCCGGTCTCGCTCGCGCTGGGTCTGATCCTCGCCACGCAGCTGGTGCGCGCCCTGCCGGGCTCGGCGATCGTGCGGGTGATCGTGGTGATCCCCTGGGTGTGTGCGCCGCTCGCGCTCGGCGTGGTCTGGAAGTGGATCTTCCAGCCGTCGGTCGGTGCACTGAACCAGATCCTGGGCGTGCGGATCGAATGGCTGACCGATCCGTCGCTCGCCCTGCCCGCGGTCGCCTTCGTCGCGATCTGGCAGAACGTCGGCTACATCTCGCTGTTCTTCCAAGCCGGGCTCACCCGTATCCCCGGCTCGATCTACGAGGCCGCCCGCATCGACGGCGCCGGCCCGGCCCAGCAGCTGTGGTTCATGACGGTCCCACTGCTGCGCCCCACCACGTTCTTCCTCGCCGTCACCCAGGTGGTGGCGAGCTTCCAGGTGTTCGACATGGTCTTCGCCCTCACCGGCGGCGGCCCCCAGCACCGCACCGAGGTGATCGCCTCCCTGATCTACCAGGAAGCCTTCGTCTCCAGCCGCCTGGGCCGCGCGAGCGCGGTCGCGGTGATCCTGTTCCTCCTCCTGGTGGTGATCACGGTGGCCCAGCAGCGCTGGTTCTCCCGCCGCATCACCTACGACATGAGCTGAGAGGACACCGACGAGATGACCACACCGCGCACCGCCACACCGCACGCCAACACCGATGCTCCCGAGGCCACCCCCGCGCGCCCGACGAGCCGACGCCGCCTCACCGGCACGCTGCTCGCACGGCGCCTGCTCGGCCACGGCATCACCTATCTGGTGCTCGCCGTCGCCGCCGTGCTGACCCTGGGACCGTTCCTTTTCTCCGTGCTCACCGCATTCACCTCCACCCGGCAGTTCGCCCAGCAGGGACCGCTGTCGATCCCCGTGCCCCCCGTGCTGGAGAACTTCATCGGCCTGTTCACCTCACCAGACGGCTTCGTCACCCCGGTCGTGGTCACGGTGCAGATGGTCGCCGTGATCCTGGTGGGCCAGATGGTGTTCTCGGTGCTCGCCGCCTATGCCTTCGCTCAGCTCCGCTTCCCCGGCCGTGACCTGCTGTTCTGGGTGTACATCGCGACGCTGATGGTGCCGCAGGTGGTCGTGGTGGTGCCGCTGTACCTGATGATGAGCGAGGTGGGGCTGCGCAACACCTTCTGGGCCCTGATCCTCCCCTTCGTGCTCGGCTCCCCCTACGCGATCTTCCTGCTGCGGGAGAACTTCCGCGGTGTGCCCAGCGAGCTGATGGATGCGATGCGGATCGACGGCGCGGGCACCCTGCGCCTGCTGTGGCATCTGGTGGTGCCGCTGAACCGGCCGATCATCGTGACCCTGGTGCTGATCACGGTGGTCACCCACTGGAACAACTTCATGTGGCCGATGGTGATCACCTCTGGCCCCGAGTGGCGGGTGATCACGGTGGCGACCTCCGCGCTGCAATCGCAGTACAACAACAACTGGACCCTGGTCATGGCGGGTACGACGCTGGCGATGCTGCCGTTGGTGATCCTTATGGTGGTCTTCCAGAAGCAGATCACCCGCTCGGTGGGCGAGGCGACGCTGCGCTGACGCGGACACGCATCGGCGTCACCCGAAGACATACATCACCCCATCACCAGCACGAATGGTTGATAATAGGAGCACTAGTGTTCTCGGAAGGACATCACATGTTGAACCGTCGTACTCTCCTCTCCTCCTTCGCCGCCGCCGGCCTGCTCACCACCGCGGCGGCGTGCTCCCCGTCCAGCGATGACGGCGGCTCGGGCGGCACCCCGGGCAGCGGCGCCAGCGACGCGGGTGGCAGCACCGGCGGGGACAAGGGCACGCTGACCTTCCGGCTGTGGGATGAGAATGCCGTGGCCGCGTACGAGGAGTCCTTCACCGCGTTCACCGCCGAGAGCGGCTGGAACGTGAAGATCGACGTGGTGCCGTGGGCCGACTACTGGACCCGCCTGCCGCTGGATGTGGCCAGCGGTGACGCGGCGGATGTGTACTGGATGAACTCCGCGAACTACATCCAGTTCAAGGACTCCGAGGCACTGCTGGACATCAACGAGGTGATCCCCGACGGCGCGGCCCAGTGGGAGCAGTCCGTGGTGGACCTCTACACCCGCGACGGCGGGCTGTGGGGCGTGCCGCAGATCTGGGACTCGATCGCCCTGTTCTACAACAAGGCCCTGGTCGAGGAGGCGGGCGTGGACCCGTCGGCCCTCGCCTTCGACCCCGCCGCGGAGACCGACTCGCTGCGCGATGCCGGAAAGGCGCTGACCCTGGACGGTGCCGGCAAGCACCCGGGCGAGGACGGCTTCGACGCCGATTCCCGTGAGCAGTTCGGCTTCAACTCGCAGGCGGACCGCCAGGCGATCATCGGCCCGATGCTCGCCTCGAACGGCGCCGAGTGGCAGAAGGACGACCAGTACACCTTCGCCTCTCCCGAGGGCATCGAGGCGTTCCAGTACATGGCCGACCTCATCAACGTGGAGAACGTGGCCCCCAGCGCCGCAGACACCAACGAGAACGGTGACTTCACCCGCGACCTGTTCACCCAGGGCAAGCTCGGCCTGTTCCAGTCCGGCCCCTACAACCTGCTGGCGATCTCCGATGGCGTGGCCGACTCCTTCGAGTGGGCGCTCGCCGCGCCGGTGGCCGGCCCCGCGGGCGCGAAGTCCCTGGTGCACGGTGTGGTCGCGGTGGGCAACGCGAAGGCCGACGAGGAGCAGCAGACCGGCATCACCGAGCTGCTGACCTGGCTGGGCAGCAAGGACGGCCAGCTGCCGCTCGCCGAGAAGGGCGTCTCCTTCCCCGGCCATGTCGACGCGCAGGACGCCTTCATCGCGTTCTGGGAGGAGAAGGGCGTGGACGTCAGCATCTTCGTGGACGCCGCGAAGAACGCCGCTGAGGCCGACACCGGCGCCCGCGCGAATGCTGGCCTCACCGCCGCGATCCCGGTCTTCCAGGAGGTCTTCATCGGCCGCCTCACCGCCGAGGAGGGCATCCCGCAGGCACAGGAGGAGGGCAACGCCGCCATGGCGGAGTGAGCCCGCTGGCTCAGCGGGATCACCTGACCTGCTGAGCATCGGAGGACGACGGGCGCTGGAGCGCACCCTGCGGAAGTATCTCCGCAGCCTGCTCTCCAGCGCCCGTTCTCGTTGCTCAGTCCCTGGGCATCCTCCACCACTCCCCCACGATTCGTCCCCGTAATGTGCCCGCGAAGTCCTGCCCGCGACGGGTTCCGGCATGCCAGTCTGTGCACATGACGCACAGCACACCCGCGGCCGGGGGCACGGGCCGGGGATCGCAGGGGGAACAGGCGCCGCCGCACACGTCCGGCGCCTACGACCACTGGCCGATCCAGTCCGACGGCCCTGCCCACAGCAGTCCCGCGCAGAACGAACCGCCCCTCAGCGGGCCCGCGCAGAGCGCCCCGGTGCGCAGCGGTCCGACGCACGAGAGTCCCACGCACGAGAGTCCCACGCAGAACGGCGCGGCAGCGCCCGGCCTGCAGTCGTATCCCGGACGCGCCACGAGCTACGGCGCGCTGGCCCCGGCGCCCGCGCACCGCACCGACCTCGCCGCCGGCGCAACCCCCGGGATCGTCGCCGAACATGTGAGCCGTGCTTTCGGCAGCGTGCAGGCGGTGCATGATCTGAGCTTCACCGCGCCGCGCGGCGCGGTGACCGCGCTGGTGGGCCCCAATGGCTGCGGCAAGTCGACGCTGATGCTGATGCTCGCCTCGCTGCTGGCCCCGCACTCCGGCCGGGTGCTGATCGACGGCGTCGACCCGTCGGCCGATTCCCCGGCGGTGCGGGCGAGCGTGGGATGGATGCCGGACCAGTTCGGGGCGTGGGACTCGCTGCGGGTGGCGGAGGTGCTCGAGGTGATGGGCCGTGCCTACTTCCTGCCCGGGCCCGAGCTGCGGCAGCGGGTCGATGAGCTGCTGCAGCTGCTGGATCTCGCCTCTCTCGCCCAACAGCCCGCGCACGTGCTCTCCCGTGGGCAGAAGCAGCGCCTGGGTCTGGCCCGTGCGCTCATCCATGGCCCCTCGGTGCTGATCCTCGACGAGCCCGCCTCCGGGCTCGACCCGGCGTCGCGCCGACGCCTGCTGCGGGTGGTCCGCTCGCTGGCGTCTGCGGGGACCACCGTGCTGGTCTCCAGCCACATCCTCACTGAGCTCGAGGAGATGGCTGATCATGTGGTGTTCATGGACTCCGGCCGGGTGGTGGACGCCTCGAGCGTGCGCGATCTGGCGGCTCGGCCGCGCCCCTGGAGGATCAGCTCGTTGGATCTGCAGGCCCTGGCCTCGGCATTGGGACGGCTCGGGGTGCGCCACCGCGGGGTGCTCGGCCCCGATCGCACCACCAGCGGTCATGCAGAGGTGATCGTGCAGCTGCCCGACGAGGCCACCGCCGCCCGCCTGCTCGCCGACCTCACCGCCGCGAAGGCCCAGGTCATCGCATTCGGTCCCGCGACCGGTCGACTCGAGGCCGCCTACCTCGCCTCCGATGCCGCCCACCGTGAAGGAGCCCTGTGATGAGCGCGTCCACCTCTGTGCCCGAAGCGCCCATGCCCGCAGCGTCCGGCGGCCCGGGCTCCAGCGGTCCAGGCTCCGGCAGTCCGGCATCCGGAGGTCCACCCTCCGGCGGGGCTTCATCCGGCGGTCCGGCACCGACTGGTCCCCGCCGTCCCCTCAACGGCATCCTCTCGCTGCGCCCGCGAGGGCTGTGGCTGGTCACCTCGCTCGAGCTGCGGCAACGGATCCGTTCGGGGCGCTGGTATGTCGCGCTCGCGGTGTGGACCGTGGTGCTGCTGGGCATCGGCGGGCTGGGGCTCGCTCCCACGCTGTACACCGCGCAGTGGGATTCCCTCGAGCCGGTCGCTGCGGTGATCTTCAGCCTGCAGGTCATCCTGGTGCTGTTCGCGATGCTGCTGGTGGTGCCGGCGCTCTCCGCCGGATCGATCAACGGTGACCGCACCGCCGGGACCCTCGCCACGCTCCAGGCGAGCCTGCTCAGTCCCTTGGAGATCGTGCTGGGCAAGCTGCTGGCCGGCTTCCTCACGGGCCTTGCGTTCCTGGTGCTCGCCCTGCCCTCGCTGGTGCCGATCGCGGTGCTGGGCGGGATCGGGGTGTTCTACTTCCTGCGGATCGTGCTGGTCATCGCGCTGCTGACGCTGTGCGTGACCGCCGTGGGGCTGGGACTGTCTGCGGTGACGAACCGGCAGCTGGGCTCGGTGGTGCTGGCCTACGTGATCGTGTTCGGTGTGTCCGTGGTGCTGCCGATCGCCTGGGGTTCCTCGGCGATCTTCCTGCAGCAGGAGCGCGAGGTCACCGAGTACTACTCCACCTACGATCACGCCGACGGCGCGCGTATGGGGCGCTGCGTGGCGGAGCAGGGCACCAGCGATGTCCCGCGCGTGGATCTGACGATGCCGATGCTGTGGGGGAACCCGGTGGTGCTGCTAGCCGAAGCGGCGCCCCCGCTGCCGACGGACTACTGGAGGGACGGGGAGGAGAACACGGATGTTCTGCGGCTGATCAAGAGCGGGATGCGCGTCGCCGCCACGATCACCCATCCTTCCCACAACAACTACTGCGAGCCAGGGGAAGAGGGCTATCCCGAGGACCTCGCCGCCATGCCGAACCGGCCGATCTGGCCGATGGGCCTGACGCTGTGGATGCTCGCAGGCGGTGCCGCGCTCGCAGTAGCGACCTGGAGGCTCGCGGTGCCGATCCGGCAACTGGGCAGCGGGACACGGATCGCCTGAGGCCGGCCCCTACGTTCTACAGCTCCCGAAGCCCCGTGACGGAGTCGGGGATGCCGTGACCCGGCGGGGTGTAGTCACCGCTGGCCCGGCCGCCGCTGGCCTGGCCACCGCCGGTGAAGGCTGAGCCTTCGCCACCGAAGTCCGGCAGGGCCCCACGGGAGAGGTCCGCTGCACGCACTGCGGTGTCCTTCGCGCCGGGCACGGAGTCATCGACCCAGAGCCGCTCCCCGGCGGCGTCCAGATCGAAGATCTCCAGCGTGTGGTCACCACCGGCGGCCTGGAGCCGCTTGCGCATCGCGGCCCGCACCGCAGGATCCTTGGCACGATCCGCGCGGGTGCCGATGTCCGGGGCGACCAGGGCGTACGGGCTCTCCCGGCGCACATAGTCCCCGGCCGGCCCATAGAGCAGATCCCTCAGCCCGCGGCGCATCGCCGAGGCGGCGGCGAGCCCGAGCAGGGGCACCAGCACCAGCGCTCCCGTCACGATCCACACCCAGCTCAATGCGGTCGCGACCTGGATCACCTGCAGGAGCACGGCGAACATGATCGCGCCCAGCAAGCCCCAGCCAGCACTGATCCAGCCGGTCAGGCCCACCACTCGCGCTTCCCACGGGTTCACCCGGGCGCGGTGGCTCCAGTCCTCGTAGGTGCGCTGATCGGTGACCTGGTCGCGCTGTCCCGTGGACAGCATCATGGCGGTCCCGGGGGCGAGTGCGAGCCCGAGCAGCATCACGGCCGCCACCGGCAGGGCGAGCAGCAGCTGCACGATGGGAAGCGACGAGCCTGCGTCGACGAGATCCATCGTGGTGAAGCCGACGATCACGGTGACCATGTCCGTGATCCCGAAGATCACCCAGCCGAGCCCGGCGGCGGCCGGGATCACCCAGGTCAGGCTGGCCCAGGACAGCAGCGCCAGCGTGATCACTGCGCCACGAGGGGTGAAGGCGGCACTGGCTGCTTCGCTCCCGGGGCTCGGCGGCAGGTGCCGGCGATCCTGGACCAGGACCTGCTTGGCGGCCTCGCGCCGCTCCTGCGGATCCCGGCCGATACGAGCCGTGGTCCGCAGCGCCTCAGCATCGGTGACGCCCAGCAGCTTCGGCGCGGTGACGGTGCGGCGCACCAGCACCCAGGCGAGCTGCAGCGTGAGGATCGCCAGGCAGAGGGAGGACAGCGGGCCCGCGCCGAGGCCGGTCCACGGCTGCGGCACGCCCAGCAGCACGGCGACCGGCAGGGCGATCACCACCAGCAGCGGCGGGAGCATCAGCACCGTCGTGACCCGCGTGGCGACGGCGCGCTGGAACTGCCGTTCGCTGAGGAAGCGGCGCGGCTGGAGGCCGGCGATCACGCTGGGGGCCAGGGGCACCAGGGCCAGGCTGAGCAGCGTCGCCGCTGCGGGGACCAGCAGGAAGGCGGAGCCCAGCCCGGTGCTGGTGAACCCCAGATCGATCAGTGTCGCCCGGAGGAAGGCAGGTTCCGCGAGTGCGGACAGCAGCGAGAGGAACCAGAACGTCGGCGAGGCGCCGAGGACGTACAGCACCAGCAGCAGGTACCACAGGCCCAGGATCACCAGGGCGGGGGCCCAGAAGATCCGCAGCAGGCGCGTCCGGATCGCGCCCTTCGACTCGGCGATGATCTCGCCGGGCGGGGTGAGGTGGGTGGCCTCGTCCGGCAGCCGTCGGGGCGCCGGCAGGTCCTTCAGCGGCGGCAGCGAGCGGGTGTAGGGCGAGGTCATGGGGTCTCCTGGGAGGCCTCAGACGGCGCGGCGGCCCAGGAAGGCGCGACCCAGCGTCATCTCGTCGGCGTAGTCGAGGTCGCCGCCCACGGGCAGTCCGGAGGCGAGGCGGGTGACCGTGAGGTCGAGGGGGCTCAGCAGGCGGGAGAGGTAGGCGGAGGTGGCCTCGCCCTCGATGTTCGGGTCCAGCGCGAGGATGACCTCCTTGGTCTCCCCCGAACCGAGCCGGCTCATCAGCTGGGTGATCCGCAGGTCGTTCGGACCCACGCCTCCGATCGGATCGATCGCGCCGCCGAGCACGTGGTAGCGGCCCTTGAACTCGCGGATCTTCTCGATCGCGATGATGTCCTTGGACTCCTCGACCACGCAGATGATCTCCTCGCTGCGGCGAGGGTCCGAGCAGATGCGGCACTCGTCCTCGGCGGAGACGTTGCCGCACACCTCGCAGAAGCGCACGGTGTCCTTGACCTTGATCAGCACCTCCGCGAGTCGGCGCACAGCAGCATCGTCGGCGTCCAGCAGATGGAATGCGATCCGCTGTGCCGACTTGGGGCCGATGCCCGGCAGCCTGCCGAGCTCGTCGATGAGGTCCTGAACAATGCCTTCGTACACGTGCCCAACTGTAGTTCCCGGGGCCGACGTGCGGCTCCACAGGGTGACCCACCTGCCACCACGGGTGTCGCACCTGCCCGGAGGGCGGTCATGGGCCGCCGATCACCCGGAGTGGCGACACCCACGCTGGGGCGGTACGGTCATCACCGGGTCGTCGCGTGCTTGCACGGCCCTTTGTCGACTCTGAACAGGACCAGGATCGATGTCCTCGATGCCGTACCCCTACGACTCCGCGGAGCCTGCCTCCGAATGCCAGGTGGCGCAGGCCCCGGAGATCCCCACCGCCGTGGTGTCGAAGCGGGACTTCCCGATGTACGAGATGCCCACCCTGATGGACGGCACCTTCTCGCATCTGATCGAGGTGCTGGAGGCCGCGGGGCTGCACCCGATCGGCCCCGCCTTCGCCCTGCACCATCGCGCCCCGGTCGCGACCAGTGATCTCGAGGTCGGTTTCCCGATCGACGCGCCCCTCACCGAGGCGCTGTCCCTGCCCAGCGGCTATGAGGTGACCGGTTCGGTGCTGCCGGCGGGCCGCGTGGGCTGGGTCTCCCATTTCGGCGGTTACGCCGGGCTGGCCGAGAAGTGGGGAGAGTTCACGGAGCACATCGGCGAGTCCGAGGAGCAGATGATCTACCCCTTCTGGGAGTTCTACGTGACGCCGCCCTCCCAGGGGATGAATCCGGCTCGCCTGCGCACCGACCTGTTCAGCCTGCTCGAGCCGCGCGACGTCTGAGCCGCGCAACCTCTGAGCCTCGCCCCGCTGTTCCCGCTGGTGGGGTCGACGGGCTCTAGCGGGGACGGTTCTCGTCGATGACCTCGAGGACCTTGCCGCCGAGCAGCTTCTCGATGACCTCGCGGCCGTTGCGGTTGGCGCCGGTGGCGTCTGCGTCTTCACGGGTCGCGCCGCCAGTGGGGTCGACATCCGCCATGGCCTCATCGGGCTGGGCCCCTCGAGCCCCCCGGAAGCGCTGCCCCGCCGGGCGGGACGCCTGCGCTGCCTGCGCGGCTTCACGAACCATCGCGGCGCCGCTGCGGGCGGGCACGGGCTGCAGGGGTGCCGCGGTCGACGGCGCGGAGACCGGCGGGGCCGACGGGGCTATCGCCGATGCAGTGGGCCCGGCCGGGCCCGGCCCCGACGTGCTGGTCGCCGCGGTGCCAGCGCCGGTGCCGGCGCCGGTGGTCGACACTGCGGTGCCCCAGGAGGCCGCAGCACGGGCAGTGGCGGTGCTTGCCTGCGCGTCTGCGGAGCTCGATGCGGCATCCGTGTGCGGGGGGATGTTCGCGGAGGCGGCACTCGCGGCCGAGCTCTGTCCCATCGCTGGCACAGCCTGCAGAGCGGGGGCACCCGGCTCCTCGGCGACACCGCCGGCATCGGCGGCCACGACCCCGGAGGGGGCGGGGCCCTCTGGCACGGAACCGGCGGGCGTCAAGGCAGCAGTGGTCTGCGCCGGTCGGGAGTGGACGACGCGGCCTTCGGCGATCGCTCGCTTCAGCGCATTCTGGCCGTAGGTGCGGGGCTGTTCCGGCGAGACGGAGTCCCGGCCTTCGTCGTCCACCACGGGGATCTCGCCGCTCAGGGCGGTGCTGGCAGGCGCGGTGCTGGCAGGCGCGGTGCTGGCAGACGCCGGGCCAGCGGGGGCGGCGCCGACTGCCGTCCCACGGTCCGCTTCTGCCTGATGCAGTGCATCGGACCAGCGTCCGGTGCGCTCTTGCCCAGTGCCGCTGCCCGGGCGCTGCTCGGGAGCCTGCTGCGAGGGGAGTTCATTCCTCGCACCGTGATCGTCCGGCGGATACTCGTCGTGAGGGTCCGGCGGGTAGGGGTCGTCGGGCTCAGGGGCGAAATCCTCGACACGCTCGGAGCCGGAGCCGCCCCGGCCGGACTGGGATGCACGAGCTGCGGCCGCCATGGCCCGTTCGGACGCGCGCTGGCCCAGGGAGACGGGTGGCTCCTCGCGAGGGGCCTGCTGGGCAGAGCTCGCGGCGGCGCTCGTTGCGGTGCTCGAGGCGGTGCTCGCTGCGGTGTCGCGCGGCGGCAGGGAAGCCGCCGCGTCTCCCCATGGAGCCGGATGGGGCCGGTTCGCGTCCGGCTCTGGGCGTGCCGCCTGCGGTCGCCTCGACCCTCCGGGCCCGCCAGCATCTCCGGGGCCGCTCGGGCCACCGTCTCCGCGGGCACCGGGTCCGCTCGGGCCCTCGCCGCCACGTGCGCCGGGACTGTTCGATCCACTCGGTCCACCCGGACCGCTCGTCCCGCTGCCACCGCCGCCGGGGCCGGGATCCTCCCCGACTACTGCCTCAACGGAGACATCGGTGTGCAGGATGCGACGCACTGCGTCAGCCAGATTCTCGCCGGCGGTACCTCGGTGGAATGCATGGACCAGCCCCTCGGTGCGGAAGCCGATCACCAGGGTGCTGCCGTGGGCCCCGTTGACGTGCCCGTTCTGGGACACCAGCGCCCAGCTCGGCCGCCGGATCTGCTGGAGCTCGTCCAAGATCGCGGACCAATGCCCGCGCACATGCTCCGCATCGAGACCGTCAGGTGCTGCAGCGGCCGGTGACGCCTGCGGCGCCGTCTGCTCCATGGGCGCCGACGACGGGCCGCTCGGATCCTGCGCCGGCGTTGCCTGCTGGGCCCCCGAGGACTGCTGCGGCACTGACGGCTGCTGCGTAAAGGGCGGCTCCTGCTCAGGACGGGGCTGCTGGGCCGACGGCTGATTCTGCGCCGCTGCCGCGGGTGCCCAGGTGCTGGGTGCCTGCGCTGCGGGAGCTGGGACGTGGGCGCTCTGCTGCTCTGTGCTCGCGGGGGCGGCCGGGGCGGCGGCCGGAGCGGAGGCGACCGGGGCCTGCGCGTGCTGCGGGGCGGGCTGCTCACGCGGCTCCGTGGGCACCGGGGCGCGGCCCGTGCGGGCCTGACGCGCCGCCTCGACCTTCTGCTGCGCGATGCGTCGCGCCTCGTCACGCGCACCGGAAGCGCCGGGCGCTCCGGGCGCGCCCTGGGCCGGACCGGCCACCGGGGCCCCAGCTCCCGACGGTGCGGCTGCCCCGACCTGGGCAGGACCGTCACCGGCGGCGAGCGCGGCCCGCTCGTTGCGCAGCACCAGACGGGCCGCGAGCAGCTCGAGGTGGAGCCGCGGGGAGGTCGCACCGCTCATCGTCGAGAGCGTCTCGTGGACCAGGTCCCCGCACAGCGACAGATCGGCCGGGGAGAACATGGTGGCCTGGCCGCGCATCTGCTCGAGGTCACCGGCCGGGACCTGCGGCAGCAGATCGGCGCCCTTGTCCGGCACGGCTGCCAGCACGATCAGATCGCGCATCCGCTCCAGCAGATCCTCGACGAAGCGCCGCGGCTCGTGGCCGGTGGCGAGCACATGCTCGACCGCCCCGTACAGCGCGGCGGCGTCCCGCTGGGCGATTGCGGTGACCGCCGTGTCCAGCAGCGCGGTGTCGGTGAAGCCCAGCAGTGCAATCGCAGTGGCGACGTCGAGCCCGCCCTCGCCCGCCCCGGCCATCAGCTGGTCCAGCACCGACATCGAGTCACGGGCGGAACCGCCGCCGGCGCGCACCACCAGCGGCATCACGCCTTCACCCACCTGCACGGACTCGGCGGCGCAGACCTCTTCGAGGTAGGGGCCCAGCACCTGCGGCGGGATCAGCCGGAAGGGGTAGTGGTGGGTGCGTGAGCGGATGGTCCCGATGACCTTGTCCGGCTCGGTGGTCGCGAAGACGAACTTCACATGGTCCGGCGGCTCCTCGACCAACTTCAGCAGCGCGTTGAACCCGGCCGAGGTGACCATGTGGGCCTCGTCGATGATGAACACCTTGTAGCGGTCTCGCACGGGCGCGAAAGAGGCGCGTTCGCGCAGTTCACGAGCATCATCGACACCGCCGTGGCTGGCGGCGTCGATCTCCACCACGTCGAGGCTGCCGGCGCCGCCGGTGGCGAGGTCTCGGCAGGAGTCGCACTGACCGCAGGGGACGTCCGTCGGCCCCTCAGCGCAGTTCAGGCAGCGCGCGAGGATGCGCGCGGAAGTGGTCTTGCCACAGCCGCGCGGGCCCGAGAACAGGTAGGCATGACCGATCCTCCCGGCACGCAGCGCACGCCGCAGGGGCGTGGTGACGTGGTCCTGGCCGATCACCTCGGCGAAGGACTCCGGGCGGTAACGTCGATACAGAGCTATGGCCACTCCGACAGGCTAGTCGAGGGTGCCCACCTTCCTCACCGCTGAGGACGGGCAGGATCTGTGGAGGAACGGTCACCGGACGGCGCGATTCCCCGCTGGAGACCGTCGGCAGCCCCGCCGCATGGGCTTTCAACCAGGTCACACCGCGTAACGCGCGAGGCAGGGCCTACAAGCTCCTCGACGACAACCTCACCTGAGCGATCCCGCTTGCACCTCGTCCTCCGGCGCGCGCACATCGGCCGCGGCCCCAGCCCGCGAGTCGTCGTCCGCGGTCGGAGACGGCGCGGAACGAGCAGGTCCAGCAGACGGGTCCGACGGGTCCGTCTCATCCTCGGCCCGGCCGCTCTGACCAGGATGCTCAATCTCCTCGCCACCCGCCGCCTTCGCCGCCTTCGCCGCCTTCGCCGCGGCCAGCTTCTCCCCACGGCTGTGCAGTCCCTTGCGGGTCGCCGAGAAGACGCCCACCACCACGATCACCGGCACCAGCACTTCCGGCAGCCAGTCGGGGATGTCGAAGGGCAGGCCGATGTCCGGCAGCAGCCCCAGCAGCCAGGCCAGCAGGTCACGCACCGGTCGCAGCAGCATGGCGAAGAACTCCCTGATCGGGGAGAACACCGCCTCGAGGAACTCTTGGACCGGGCGCAGCAGCTGCGCAATCCATTCCCGCACCGGTTCGGTCATCCGTGCGATGGCCTCGAACGCCGGTCGCACCCGCGCCTCGATCCATTCCAGCAACGGGTCGAGCACGCCGCTGAACAGTGCACCGAAGCCCAGCAGCGGCAGCAGGTAGCGCGCTGACTTCGTGATCGCGGCAACCAGCGCGTACCGGGTGGGATGGGCGGTGCGCTTCTCCTCCCGGGCAGCCGACGGAGATCCGTCCGCCGGAACCAGCACGATGCGCTTGACGCCGCGACGGATCTCGACCTCGCCGGCGCCGCCCAGGCCGACAGTGCGGATGGTGATCTCCTCGGAGTTCGCATATCCGCCGCTGTCCATAGGGCGGCGCACCGTGCAGAGCAGCGTCGCGAAGCCGTCCTTGAGGGTGAAGCGGAGGTCATCATCGGCCCAGGGCTCGGCGTCGGCGCTCTCGTCGAGCTCGAGGGGAGAGTCCTCGTCGGCGGCGGAGTTCTCGCCCCCATGGGCTACCGGGGCTTCGCTCTCGTCCGTCTCCGGGGCATCGCTCCCCTCGGGCGCCGGGCCGTCGTCCCCGTCGGCAACCGTGCCCTCACTCGCATCCCGCGCCGCTCCGGAGTCCTCCTCAGCGCTCTCCTCCGGCGGCCTCGCCTTGACCTCGGCCTTCGGATCGTGCTCGATACCGTCGATGACCACGGTGAACGTGGTGTCCAGGAGCCGGTGGCGGACTCGGACCAGGTAGTCGTTACTGCCCGTGGTGCCGCTGTACTCGACGTCTGCGGCAAAGCGGTTCGGTGCCTTCTCCCCGAAGGCCGGCACCGGTCCTTCCGTGGAGACATCGCCCGTCGCCGCCGGATCCGTCGTCGACGACGCGGCGCGGTGGCGATCTAGGTGCTTCTCAGGCATGCCCCTACGATGCACTGCCGTGCACCGCTCTCGCATCCGCCGCTCGGAGGGGAATCGGCAGCCGAGTATCCACCGATCGACGGACTCGGATCGGCGGATCGGCGCGCCGCCACTGTTGCCTGTGCCGCCCGCAGCGCGAAGACTGGGGGCATGAGCGTCTTCGTCTCCCACACCAGCATCGACTGCCACGACGCCTTCACCCTCAGCGAGTGGTGGCGCGGAATCCTGGGTTACGAGATGGACCCGCAGGATCCGAACCTCCCCGGGCACGAGGAGTGCGCGATCTTCGACCCCGACTCCGGCCACACCCTCCTCTTCCTCGAGGTGCCCGATACCGAGCTGCCCGCCAAGCGCATCCACTTCGACGTGCGCCCGCGCGAGCGCCCGCAGGAGGAGGAGATCCTCTGGCTCGAGGAGCAGGGCGCCGCACCGGTCGCCGACCACCGCGGCCAGTACGGGCCGGGCACCGGCTGGATGATCATGGCCGATCCGGAGGGGAACCAGTTCTGCGTGCTGAAGTCCCCCGCCGAGCGTGCCCAGGTCCCGAGCCCCGACCCCCAAGCCCCTCAATGACCCGCCTCGAAACTCCCAAGAAGCTCTAATGTGACCGCATAGCGGTTTCATTGAAAGTGCGATCAGGTCGGCGTAGCGTCACCTGCCGTGAGCACCTCGACCCCTCCCTCCTCCACGGCCGCGACGCGCCAGCGCAACCCGCTGCGCGCGATCCTCGGCATCTCCTTCGGCTGGCAGGTCCTGATCGGACTCGTCCTCGGCATCATCCTCGGTCTCGTCGCCGCGCAGATCGGCCCCGTCGCCGAGACCGACGCGAACCCCGACGGCGCCAACTGGCTGACCACCGGCCTCGACACCATCGGCACCATCTTCGTGACGCTGCTGAAGGCCCTGGTCCCGCCGCTGATCTTCCTCGCGATCGTCACCTCGATCGCCAACCTCCGCAATGTCACCAACGCTGCGCGCCTGGCCTGGAAGACCCTGCTGTGGTTCGCGATCACCGCGCTCATCTCGGTCGCGGTCGGCATCACGCTGGGCGTGATCACCTCCCCCGGCGAGAACTCCGGCGTGGACCGCTCCGCCGAGGCCGCCTCCTCCACCCAGGGCGGCTGGATGGACTTCCTCACCGGCCTCGTGCCCGCCAACTTCCTCGGCATCGCCGGGAAGGCCAGCGAGGACGGCGCCGTCTCCCTGAGCTTCAACGCCCTCCAGATCCTGGTCATCTCCATCGCCGTGGGCATCGCGGTGCTCAAGGTGGGCCAGAAGGCCGAGCCCTTCCTGAAGTTCACCGGCTCCGCGCTGGAGATCGTGCAGAAGCTGCTGTGGTGGGTCATCCGCCTGGCGCCGATCGGCACCGTCGGCCTGCTCGGCAACGCCGTCGCCTCCTACGGCTGGGAGGCCATCGGCCAGCTCGGCGTGTTCACCGTCGACGTCTACGTGGGCATGCTGATCGTGCTGCTGGTCGTCTACCCGGTGCTGCTGAAGCTCAACGGCCTCTCCGTCGGCTCCTTCTTCCGCGGCGTGTGGCCCGCGACCTCGCTGGGCTTCGTCTCCCGCAGCTCGCTGGGCACCATGCCGATGACCCAGACGGTCACCGAGCGGATGGGCGTGCCCCGCCACTACGCGAGCTTCGCGATCCCGCTGGGCGCGACCACCAAGATGGACGGCTGCGCCGCGATCTACCCGTCGCTGGCCGCGATCTTCGTCGCGAACTTCTACGGGGTGCCGCTGGGTGTCACCGACTACCTGCTGATCGTGCTGGTCTCGGTGCTCGGCTCGGCCGCGACCGCCGGTATGACCGGCGCGACCGTGATGCTCACGCTCACGCTGTCCACCCTGGGCCTCCCGCTCGAGGGCGTGGGCCTGCTGCTCGCGATCGATCCGATCCTGGACATGGGCCGCACCGCCCTGAACGTCACCGGCCAGTCGCTGGTGGCCGTGATCGTCGCCAAGCGCGAGAAGATCCTGGACCAGGGCACGTACGACGCCACCCGTCGCACCTCCTTCCAGGTCATCCAGGCCGAGGAGACGGCTGCGATCGCCGCGGACGGCCCGGCCGATTCCGAGGCGGCCACCTCTCAGGCGACCACCGGCGAGGGCTCCGGGGGCGACCGCGAGAAGCAGTCCGCCACCGCCTGACACCGAAGCAGGCGAGCCACCGGCACCAGCCGGCAGCAGCACGCGAGCGGGGCAGACATGAGGACTCGGCAATGCCGTTCCCCGTGCCTGCCCCGCTCGCGTCAGAGCAAGGACCCCGCTCGCATCAGAGTGCGCGCCCCGCTCTCCGGCTCGGCCGACGGGCCGGGGTGAATCCGCGCACCACCGGCCCGCCCGCCCTGGCCGCTCACGCCGCCGGACTCTAGAGTGGGGCCGTCAGATCGGCCCGATCCCCCGGGCCTCAGCAGTGCATCTACCTCGGGTCCACGGTGTGGATCGTCCAAGGCGGCACCCCCGTCCGGAGCAGTGATGACCACTCAGCAGACCTCCCCCGCGCCGCAGGCGCCCACCACCCTTCGCCGCGTCGCCGGCACCGCCTACTTCCCGATCGCGTTCGTGGCCCGCTTCCCGTTCGCGATGATGGTCGTGGGCACCCTGACCCTCGTCGTCTCCGCGCGTGAGTCGATCTGGCTCGGCGGCGTGAACTCGGCCGTGGTGGGGCTGGGCTCGGCCCTCGTCGGCCCCCTGCTCGGCGCCGCGGCAGACCGGATCGGTCAGCGCCCGGTGATCCTCCTGTCGGGGATCGTGAACTCGCTCGCGCTGCTGGCGATCGCGGCCGTGGCCTTCAGCTCGCTGCCCGACATCGCGGTGCTCGCGGTCGGCTTCATCATCGGCGCCTCCTCCCCGCAGATCGGCCCGTTCTCCCGCAGCCGCCTGGTGCACCTGATCCTCACCCGCCTCCCCAGCGGCCGGCGGGCCCACAGCCTGAACGCCACCATGGGCTACGAATCCGCCGCCGACGAGACGGCCTTCGTGTTCGGGCCGGTGGTGGTGGGCCTGCTCGCGACCACCCTGAGCCCCGCCGCCCCGATGATCGGGGCCGCGGTGCTCACGCTCCTGTTCGTCACCGCCTTCGCGCTGCATCCCACGGCCAAGGTCGCCGCACCGACCGCCGAGGAGCCCGTTGCCCAGGCCCCCGCCAGGGAGCTGCGCACGCTCCGCGTGCTGGTGGTCGTCGCCGGCGCGCTCGGCGTGGGCCTGTTCTTCGGCACGGTGCTCACCTCGCTCACCGCCTTCCTCGCCGATACCGGGAACGGCGATTCGGCCGGGCTGGTCTACGGCGTGATGGGCGTCGGCTCGACGATCCTGGCGCTGTCCGTGGCGCGCTTCCCCGAGCGGTTCCGCCTCTCTGCGCGGTGGCTCGTGTTCTCCGCGCTGATGCTCGCCTCGATGATCGGCTTCGGGCTCGCGGGCGGCCTGAGCGGCCTCATCGTGGCGATGGCGATCGCCGGGATCGGGATCGGGCCGACGATCGTGACGCTCTACAGCCTCGCCGCCGAGCGCAGCCCGCAGGGCCGCTCGGCGACCGTGATGACCATGCTCGGCTCGGCGACGATCGTCGGCCAGTCCGCCGCTTCCGCCCTGACCGGCGCGGTCGCCGAGGACGCCGGCTCCCAGGTCGCGATGTGGCTGCCCGTCGGCGCGGCCGCCCTGGTGGGGCTCGCCGCCGTCGTCAACGCGCTGGCCTGCCGCGGCGCGGAGGTCGTGCACCCGCCGGCGCATGAGCTGAGCGACGATGAGCTCCGCGAGGAGGCCCGCGCGCTCACGGAGCTCCCCACCGAGCACCTCTGAGCGCACCTCGTCGGTCGCCTCCGCCGGCCCCGCCCTCACCGTCGCAGCACGTGGCGCAGCGCCTCCTCGAGGGTGCGGTGCGCGGGCTCGAAGCCGCTCCCCCGCAGCCGCGCGTCGGAGACGTTCTGATCGGTGCGGATCAGCTCGTCCGCGGCCGCCCCGCCCAGCACCAGGCGTGGTCCGAGCGGCGGCACCGGCAGCAATGCGGGCCGGTGCAGCACCATCCCGAGGGTGCGGGCGAAGTCACGGGCGCTCACCGGCTGCGGCCCGACGCCGTTGACCGGCCCGTGCAGCTCGGCGCTGAGCGCGGCGTGGGCGAAGCTGCGCACGATGTCATCCAGCGAGATCCACGAGGTCATCGCGTCCCCGGCGGTGAGCCTGCCGCCCACCCCGGCCAGGAACAGCGGCAGCTGGGGCAGCAGCGGGCCGCCACCGTCGGTCAGCGCCATCCCGGTGCGCACGTGGGCGACCCGCACCCCGGCGTCTGCGGCGGCGCGGGTCGAGCCCTCCCAGTCCCGCACCAGATCGGCGAGGAAGCCCTCGCCGCCCGGATCCGCCTCGGTGAGCAGCTCGCCCGGGCGTCGCGGACCGTAGATCCCGATGGCGGAGGCCTGGACGAGCGCGGCCGGCCCCTCCCGCATCCCGGCGAGGGTGCGAGAGATCAGCGCTGTGCCGTTCACGCGTGAGCCGCGGATCTCGCGGCGGGCCGTCGGGGTCCAGCGGGTCGCAATCGAGCGGCCGGCGAGGTTGATGACCACGTCGATGCCCTCGAGGTCGGCCGGGTCCAGCTGCCCCGCTCTCGGGTCCCAGGAGATCTCCCCCGGGCCCACCTGGTTCTCACGCACCATCCGATGCACCGTGTGCCCGCCGGTCTCGAGCAGCGCGGCGAGCTGGGTGCCGATCAGGCCCGAGGAGCCGGTGATCGCGATGGTGCGGCGCGGGGTGTCGACGAAACGGGCGTGGAAGTCGAGGTCGTCGTGCAGCTGGCGGGCACGGAAGGCGAGCAGGCGGCGGATCTGCGACTCGGCGAGCGGGGTCAGACGCTCGAGCCTGCGCGGGAGCTCGAGCTCGATGCTGTCGTGGAGCGCGGTGGCGCTGCCGTCGGCAGCGTCGGCGGTGCCGGCGTCGGCCTCGATGCGGTGCTCGTGACGCCAGGTGCGCCAGGGCCCGCGGACCTGCTGGTCCACGAAACGGCCCTGCGGGTCATGCTCGAGATGGCGCAGGATCCAATGCGGGCGCAGTGCGGTGGGCAGCGCCGACGGGCCGAGACGCACCCCGACGAGCCGGCCGACCTGCACCCCTCCGGCGTCCGGCGCATCGGCCGAGGCGAGCCCGGGCGGGGTGAGCCGCACCAGGGCGCCGGGGCGGTCATGCCAGGCGAGAACCTCGGACGGCGGGTGCGCAACCCGGTGGACGGTCTCGACCCTCATAGCGTTTCCTGACCTCGACGAACGGGTCCCCTCACGGTACGCATCGCGGGACTGCGAGGGAAGGGGCCGCGGGCTCGCATCGGCCGCTCGCGGCGCGAACACGCCTCCGATGCGCAGCACCATCCTGGCCACCGTGAGCCACAGCGTCCAGGGGGTGAGGTCCAGCAGCCAGGCGACCCCCGGGTCCGGGCCCCGTGGTGGGGCGATCTCCCGCAGGGGACCGGGGGCCGAGGACGGCACCGCCTCCGGGCAGAGAAGGACCCCTCGTGCACCTGCCAGAGCTCACCTGCCCTTGCTGCCGTCAAGCCCTGGGGGAGTTCAGCAAGATGACACCGCACGAGGGGTCGCAATAAGTGTAACGGCTCTCCAGCCCCGATTTCGAGCCCCTGCTGAGCGACTCCGGTCACGACACGCCGGAAGGGGCGGCGGGATGCCCCCCACCGACTCCCCTCGGCGCCGCACGGCAGCTCCACCTGGACGAATACAAGCACCCGGAATACGAGTTGCATAACGACCCGGCTACGGGAGGCTGAAAGACCCCTCAGAGCCCTGAGTGTCCGGTATGTTCCATCCAGCACTAAGAGGTGACTGCAGTCACCCCTGCACGCGACGCCAAGGGTGCCGTCGCTTCCCCTATTCCCAGGAGCCCTCATGATCGCCGAAATGATCAACGGCGCGAACAACCTGATCTGGTCCATCCCCCTGATCGGGCTCTGTCTTCTCGCCGGCCTCTACTTCACCATCCGCACCGGCCTCCTCCAGGTGCGGAACATCCCCGACATGCTCGCCCAGCTGAAGAAGGGCGAGACCTCCCCGGACGGCACCTCGTCCTTCCAGTCGCTGATGATGTCGCTCGCCGGCCGCGTCGGCATGGGCAACATCGGTGGCGTCGCCACCGCCATCGCCTTCGGCGGCCCCGGCGCCGTGTTCTGGATGTGGGCCTCCGCCTTCCTCGGCGCCGCCACCTCGTTCATCGAATGCACCCTCGGCCAGATCTACAAGGAGAAGGACCGCGACACCGGCGAGTACCGCGGCGGTCCGGCGTATTACTTCGAGAAGGCCTACAAGCACAAGGCCCCGGGCCTGTCGCTGTTCTACGGGATCCTGTTCTCGATCGTCACCATCCTCGCGATGAGCTTCTTCCTGCCGGGCGTGCAGGCCAACGGCATGGCTTCCGCGATCAACAGTGCCTGGGGCATCCCCACCTGGGTGACCGCCATCGGCCTGGTGATCGGCCTGGGCTTCATCGTCATCGGCGGCGTCAAGCGCATCGCCCACTTCGCGGCGTTCGTGGTGCCGGCCATGGCGATCCTCTACATCATCATCGCGCTCGTGGTGCTGTTCTTGAACTTCACCGAGATCCCCCGCGTCTTCGGGCTGATCTTCTCCAGCGCATTCGGTGTCCAGCCGATCTTCGGCGCGATCGTCGGCCTCGCCATCAAGTGGGGCGTCCAGCGCGGCATCTACTCCAACGAGGCCGGCCAGGGCACCGGCCCGCACGCCGCTGCCGCCGCCGAGGTCTCCCACCCCGCCAAGCAGGGCTTCGCCCAGTCGTTCTCGGTCTATATCGACACCCTGTTCGTGTGCTCTGCGACCGCCTTCATCATCATCTCGACCGGAATGTTCAACACGTTCTCGAATGAGGAGTGGGCCGACGGCACCTCTCCCGTGATCGGCAGCGGCGCCGGGGAGATGCCCGTGGATGTCGAGCCGGGGCCGAACTTCGTCCAGACCGGCCTCGACTCGGTCTTCCCGGGCTTCGGACCGTCGTTCATCGCCGTCGCGCTGGGGTTCTTCGTGTTCACCACGATCGTGGCCTACTACTACATGGCCGAGGTGAACCTCAACTACCTCACGCGCAAGATGAAGAACCGCGTGCTCGCCCGCGGGATGCTTCGCCTGCTGCAGGCTCTGGTGCTCGTCTCCGTGGCCTACGGCGCGGTGAACACCGCCGGCGCGGCCTGGGGCATGGGCGACATCGGCGTGGGCTCGATGGCCTGGCTGAACATCATCGGCATCCTGGTCATCCAGGGCCCCGCTCTGAAGGCGCTCAAGGACTACCGCGAGCAGAAGAAGGCAGGTCTGGACCCGCAGTTCGATCCGCGCAAGCTCGGCATCCAGGGCGCCACGTTCTGGGAGATGCGGGCCGACGGCCACTCCCTCCAGGGCAAGACCGGCGAGGAGCTGCCGCCCGCGCAGCTGGGGATCGACACCAAGAGCTGATCCCTCGACACGCACCGCAGTGAAAGCCGAAGGGCCGGACCGTCATCGCGACGGACCGGCCCTTCGGTCATTGCACCTTCGTTCCGGCCGACAGCTCAGCTCAGCCGCGCCCCGGGCGCCTGGGTCAGCGCCGCATCGGTCTCGGGGATCTCTCCGAGCACCTCGTCGATGCGGGCCCTGACGTCGGCATCGAGCGTGATCCCCGCAGCCTTGACGTTCTCGGTGATCTGTTCGGGGCGGGAGGCGCCGATGATCGCGCCGGCCACGTTGTCGTTGCTGAGCACCCAGGCCACGGCGAGCTGCGCCGGGGTGAGGCTGAGCTCCTCCGCGATCGGGAGCAGGCCCTGCACCGCGGTGAGCACCTCGTCGTTCAGGAAGCGCTTGATCATGTCCGCGCCGCCCTTCTCGTCGCGGGCGCGCGACCCCTCGGGCGCCGGGGTGCCGGGCCTGTACTTGCCGGTGAGGATGCCCTGGGCGACCGGCGACCAGACGATCTGGGAGATGCCGAGCTCACGCGAGGTGGGCACCACGCGCTCCTCGATCACGCGCCACAGCATCGAGTACTGGGGCTGGTTGGAGACCAGCTGGATGCCGAGCTCGCGGGCCAGCTGGTGGCCGGCGCGGAGCTGATCCGCGTTCCACTCGGAGACTCCGATGTACAGCGCCTTGCCGGAGTGGACGACGTCCGCGAAAGCCTGCATCGTCTCCTCGAGCGGGGTGGCGACGTCATAGCGGTGCGCCTGGTAGAGGTCGACATAGTCGGTCTGCAGTCGGCGCAGCGAGGCGTCGATCGACTCGCGGATGTGCTTGCGGGACAGACCGGTGTCGTTGTGCCCCTTGGGGCCGGTGGGGAAGTACACCTTGGTGAAGATCTCGAGCGACTCGCGCCGCTCAGCCTTCAGCGCCTCGCCGAGGACCACCTCCGCGGCGGTGTTCGCGTAGGTGTCCGCGGTGTCGAAGGTGCTGATGCCGGCATCGAGCGCGGCGCGCACGCAGGCGCGGGCACGGTCATCCTCCACCTGGGAGGCATGGGTGAGCCAGTTCCCGTAGATGATCTCGCTGATCTTGAGGCCGGAGCGGCCGAGGTGACGATGTTCCATGCGGAAACCCTATGGCCGCAGAGGAGGTCTATCGTGGTGAGCCACGACACATTCCCATCGGCCCCTCGAGCGAAGGACTCGCCATGACCGACCTCTCCGCCTCCGCTCCCCCGCAGTTCACCCGCACCGCGGCACCGCCCGGCCCGCAGGCGGGCCAGCCGCCCGCGCCGACGCTGCCCGAGCCGTCCGCCTCGGACGACGTCCTCGAGATGGCGCCGACGGTCGAGGACGAGTACTTCTCCCGCGTCGCGTTCACGGGCGCGGCGGTCGCGCAGATCCAGCGCCTGATCGACCGCAACGGGCCGCTGATGTTCCACCAGTCCGGCGGCTGCTGCGACGGGTCCTCGCCCATGTGCTTCCCCGAAGGCGACTTCCTCACCGGGGACGCCGACGTGAAGATGGGGCACGTCGAGGTGCCGCTGCCGGACGGCACCACCAGCCCGCTGGACTTCTGGATGAGCCGCGAGCAGTTCGCCTACTGGCGCCACACCCACCTCACGATCGACCTCGTGGACGGCCGCGGCGGCGGCTTCAGCCTCGAGACACCCGACGGGAAGAGATTCCTGACCCGGTCGCGGATGCTCGAGAACCGAGAAGTTGCAGGGGCAGGAGCAGGAGGCGCAGATGACACCGCCGGATGACCCCACCGCAGGGGGAACCCTGCCCCCGCCGAGCGAGCCTCCGCTGACCCCGCCCGGGTATCCGCCCACGGACCCTCCCACCGAGCCGCCGACGCAGCCGCCGGGCGCCCCGCCCACCGGTCCCCCGATGCCGATCCCGGGCCGTCCGCCCGAGCCGAGCCCCGAACCGGCCCCGGAGCCGCTGCCCCAGCCCGAGCAGCCTCCGCCGGTCGATCCGCCGCCCGACGCGCCGCCCTCGACGCCGTTCTGAGGGGCGGGTCTGCCGGACGGGACCCAGCCGGCCGGGACCCAACGGCCGAGGAAAGGCACTCACATCGGCACGTTCGCAGCGACCGCGCAGGCGAGCAGCCATTGCCGGGGTCCCGCATCGGCCGCGCGGGCGACGACCTCATGCCCGACCTCGTCCTCGAGCTCAGCCAGCTCCAGCACCCAGCGCCGCGCGATCTCGTCCTCGGGCTCTCGCCTGGGACCTGCCCCGGTCCCCGCCACGGTCGGGATCTCCCGCTCGAGATCTCGCGCGTCGCGGTGCGAGGATCGTACCCCCTCGTACCAGGCAGCGAGGGGTGCGTCGCGAGTGCGCAGCACGAGCAGCCCGACGGCGAGCAGGTGGCCCACCGCGGCGACCGCCCACACCCCCGCCGCGGAGACGCCGTCGAGCTCCCTGACCTGCCCGCTCTGCAGCAGGAGGACCAGGCCGGCGAGCCCCGTGAGCACCGCTCCGGCACCGCTGATCCACCAGCCCGCGGCCGGAGCGCGGCGCGGGGAGGGCACGCACAGCGCCGCGAGCAGCTGGAGACCCGCGACGGCGATCAGCAGGATCGGCGAGACCTCGAGGAACAGCGCAAGATCCGGGCCCTCGCGGAATTTGCTGGGCAGCAGGAACGAGGCCGCGGCTATCGCACCCAGGAAGACCGCCCCGAGCACCACCCACCACAGGACGACGTGAAGACGCCGCCAGGGAGAGCGCACCAGGGCGTCCGCGGAGCGCAGCGCCGCGAGTCCGTGCGCGTCCATCAGCGCTCTGCGCCGGCTGCTCAGTGCACTCGTCCGCTGCCTCCACCGCTCATCGTGACCGTCGAGCGCACGCTTCGCCGCCTCAGCGACACGGCCGTGCTGGCGTGCACCGCCGACCGAGAGATCGGCTCCCACCTTCACGATCCTGACCTCACAGTCACAGTCCCGCCCTCACCGTCGCACAGCCCCGTCCTCACCGTCCCGTCGCCGGCGAGGTCCGCGTCGCAGGATCGCACGAACCTCCCGTCCGACGGGGCGCGAGCTCACTGACCACAGTCGTCCCCCCTATCCTCTCGTGCCTCCCTGCCCTCACCGACCCCGCGCTCTTCGGACCGGAGCGCACTCCCCCGCTCGCCCGCTGATGCGGCCGCGACGGCTCGCCGCGCGCCATCGACGAGGGCGAGACCGACGAGCGTGAGGATCGCGCAGGCGAGGACTATGCCGCGCTGGCCGAGCAGAGGGAGGGCGCCGAAGGCGATCACGGTGGCTCCTCACGTCGCAGAAATCGGTGGAGCGGCCGACAGCTCCTGCCGTACCGTCGCCCCCACGGCAGGCGCGAGGGTCGCGCGCCGGGAAGGAGCCCGACGATGCGTGAGCTCGTGTACTACGTGGCCGTGAGCCTGGACGGATACATCGCCGGACCCGAGGACCAGTTCGACGACTTCCTCGTCGAGGGTGACCACATGGCGGGGATCAACGACGAGTTCGCCGACGCGATCCCCACTGATATCGCCGCCCACCTCGGCATCGCCCAGCACGGCGACCGGTTCGGCGCCGTGGTGATGGGGGCGAACACACATGCCGTCGGGTTGCCCGCGATGCCGAGCCCGTATCGACATCTCGAACAGGTCGTGTTCACCCACCGGTCGCTCGAGCCCGGGGAGAACCTCACCATCACCGATGCCGAACCCGTCCAGGTGGTGCGGGGGTTGAAGCAGCGGCCGGGAGCCGACATCTGGCTGTGCGGGGGCGCGAACCTCGCCACCCAGCTGCGCGGCGAGATCGACCGCCTGGTGCTGAAGCGGCAGCCGCTGCTGTTCGGCGGAGGGATCCCGCTGTTCGCCCCCGGGGACTACGCCCCGCTTCGCTGGGACCACGTGCGCACCCGCAGCTTCGAGAGCGGTGTGAACCTGACTGAGTACGTGCGCCGACGGTGACCTGGACCCGGAGACCCCTCCCAGGGCCATCACACCGATCTTCCTGAGCAGGCAGATGTCACAGATCCGGCACGGCCGGTGTCTCCGGGCGTGATCCGCCGTCCAGGTGACGGCGCGAGCGCCAAGGGCCGGGCCACGGCGCGAGCACAGAGGGCGGAGGACGGAGGTCAGAGGGCAGAGGGCAGACACTCCCGTCGCGCTCCTTCAACCGGTCGGAAGGCCCAGCTTTACAGATCCGCACCTCGGGACGAGGGTGGAAGGATGGCTGAATACACCACGACCAACCCGACCACGGGACGGACCGACAAGGAATTCACCACGCTGGACAGCGCGGAGGTCGAGCGCGTACTCGATCGCTCCCATGCCGCCTTCGCCGACTGGCGCGCCACGTCGACGCAGGAGCGCGCCTCGCTCCTGGAGCGGGTCGCCGACGCCTACGACGAACGCTCGCGGGAACTGGGCGAACTGATCGCCGTCGAGATGGGCAAGCCGCTGCAGCAGGCCATCGGCGAGGCCGAGCTGGCCGGCTCGATCTACCGCTGGTACGCCACCCACGGGCCGGAGCTGCTGCAGCCCGAGCAGCTGGATCCGCAGGGCGCGCAGGAATCACTGGTGCAGACCGAGCCGATCGGTCCTCTCGTCGGAGTGATGCCCTGGAACTACCCCTACTACCAGGTGGCGCGCTTCGTCGCCCCGAACCTGATGGTGGGCAACACGATCATCCTGAAGCACGCGGAGATCTGCGCCGGCTCCTCGGAGGTCATGGCGCAGATCCTCCATGACGCCGGGGTGCCCCGCGATGCCTACGCCAACGTCTTCGCCTCCCACGACCAGATCGCCGACATGATCGCCGACCCGCGGGTGCGCGGGGTGTCCCTCACCGGCAGCGAGAAGGCGGGTGCGGCGGTCGCGGAGACCGCCGGCAAGCACCTGAAGAAGTCGGTGCTGGAGCTCGGCGGGTCCGACCCGCTCATCGTGCTCGACGATGGCGACCTCGAGCAGGTCGCCCGGACCGTCGCCACCGCCCGGCTGTCGAATGCGGGACAGGCCTGCAACTCCCCGAAGCGCATCATCGTGCCCACGGCTCGTCTCGAGGCTTTCGTCGCGACCATCGTCGAGAGCTTCGAGTCCGCGACCCTCGGCGATCCGTTGGACGAGGACGTCGACGTCGGCCCGCTCTCCTCGGTCGGTGCGCGCGACGGCGTCGTCGAACAGGTTCGACGCGCCGTCCAGCAGGGCGCGACGCTCCATACCGGCGGGCAGGCGCTCGACCGCGACGGGGCCTTCATGCAGCCCGCCGTGCTCACCGGGGTCACCGAGTACATGGACGCCTATGCCGAGGAGATCTTCGGCCCTGTGGCTGTGATTTACGGTGTCGACTCGGAGGACGAGGCCGTGACGCTGGCCAACGACGTCGACTTCGGGCTGAGCGGGTCCGTCTGGAGCACCGATCTCGAGCGCGCCCAGGCAGTCGCCGATCGCCTCGACGTCGGGATGGCGTACATCAACGAGCACGGGACCACCTTGCCCGGCCTGCCCTTCGGCGGCGTGAAGCGCTCCGGCTTCGGCCGTGAGCTCGGCCGGTGGGGCATGGGAGAGTTCGTCAACGTCCGGCTGAGGCGCACCTCGGCCGCCTGATCCCCGGCCGTCGTCGCCTGCAGCCGGGAGGGCCGACCCGCCCGGCCTCAGGCGGCGATGAAGGTCCGCGTCACCAGGCGGCTCACGCCCGGCAGGCCGAGTGTGCGACGGCCGATCTGCTGCAGCCTCAGCTGCCCGGGGCTGGACGGAGTGAAGAACGAGGCGCTGCGACGCCCCGAACGCTGCACCTTCTCGACCGTCGGTCGCCACCGTCGCTCGTACTCCGCCAGCCCCGCTTCGACGTGCGGGCCCGTCGCGCGCAGGCTCCGGGCCAGCGCCTCCGCTCCGGCGATCGCGACCGAGGTGCCCTGGCCCGCCAACAGGGACGGGGCGTGCGCGGCGTCCCCGGCCAACGCAATCCGGCCACGGCTCCAACGCGGCGCGATCGCCTGGGCGACCAGATCGTCGTAGAAGCTCTCCGGGGCATGGGCCAGGGCCCGGTCCACCTGCGGATGCAGCCCCGTGAAGTCCCGCTGGAGCCGTTCCCGGTCCGGCTCGGGACGCTTCGTGCCCGCGACCTCGACGCGCTCGGCGAGCATCACGCCGACGCGGGTGTCGTCGGCCGCATACGCCCAGCCGACGCGCCGCACGGTATCGGTCATGAGCATCCGCTCCCCCAGCTCGGCAGCGAGTTCCGGGTCCTCGTAGAGGTAGCTCGCGACCCGGTAGCCCATCGGCACGATCGCCCCGTGGCCGGGCGAGACCTGCTCACGAGCGAGGGAGCGCACCCCGTCGCAGGCCACCACCAGATCGGAGTCGAGGGCGGCACCATCCGCGAGCTCGACCACGGCGCGGCGGGCACGGGCCGCGCCCTCGAGCTCGGCATCGCGCACCGCCACGACCTGCGCGCCGTAGCGCAGATCCACCGAAGCCGGCAGCACCGAGAGCAGCCCCAGCTCCACCTCGGGACGCAGGATCGAGAAGTAGCGGCCGCCCGCCGCCTGGACCAGGGGGCCGACGTCGATGCGGCCGGAGTCGACCCCGTCGGGCGTCCCGTAGCGCACGCCCTCGAACTCATGGCCCCGGGATCGGAACTCCTCGAGGATGCCCATCCGCTCCGCGGCGTAGAAGCCGGGGCCGAAGAAATCGATCATGTAGCCGCCGCCGCGCGGGCCCGGGGAGGACTCCAGCACGGTGACATCGTGGTCGGGGGCGAGCTCGTGGGCGAGGGCGAGGCCGGCGATGCCGCCCCCGATGATCGTGACGTCCATGGCCCGACGCTACCCGCTGGGCCAGCACCCGCCCTCCCCAGCCAGCCCAAGACTTTTGCGCCGGTGACGACTCATGCGCGGGTCACCATCGGTCCTCACGGTCACAAATTCTGACCGTCTCCGGGCTGACGTCGGGTGGCGCCGGGCTCGCACCGGGTGGCGCAAGGTCGGCACCGGGCGGCACTGGGGCGGCGCCGGGCTAGGCTCCGGCCGCCGGGAGCTCCCCGGTCTCAGCAGGAGCCACCCCCGCACCGTCCCGCGTCGCGGCGACCTCGGGGATCGCACCGGTGACGGTCATGGATCCCTCGACCACCGCGTCGTCCGCATCAGGGTCCGTGCCCGCAGCGAACTGCGACCAGTAGAGCCGGTGATAGGCGCCCTCGGCCTCGAGCAGCGAGTCGTGGGAGCCCTGCTCGACGATGTCGCCGTGCTCCATCACCAGGATCACGTCCGCGTCACGGATGGTGGAGAGGCGGTGGGCGATCACGAAGCTGGTGCGGTCGCTGCGCAGCGCCGCCATCGCCTCCTGCACGAGCACCTCGGTGCGGGTGTCCACGGAGGAGGTGGCCTCGTCGAGGATCAGCAGTGCAGGGTCGGCGAGGAAGGCGCGGGCGATGGTGATCAGCTGCCGCTCACCGGCGGAGACGTTCGCGCACTCGTCCTCGATGAGGGTGTCGTAGCCGTCGGGGAGGGTGTGCACGAAGCGGTCCACGAAGGTCGCGGTCGCGGCGGCGGCCACCTCCTCGTCGGTCGCCTCGAGCCGGCCGTAGCGGATGTTCTCGCGGATGGTGCCGCCGAAGAGCACCGCGTCCTGCAGCACCATCCCCACCCTGCTGCGCACTGCGCCGCGGTCCAGGGCGCGGATGTCCACGCCGTCCAGGCGGATCTGCCCGCCGTCGATCTCGTAGAACCGCATGATGAGGTTCACCAGGGTGGTCTTCCCGGCACCCGTGGGGCCGACGATCGCGATCGTCTGTCCGGGTTCCGCGACCAACGACAGGTCGGTGATCAGCGGCTTCTCCGGGGTGTAGGAGAAGGCGACGCGGTCGAACTCGATCCGTCCGCGGGTGGGGCCGGTGAGCTCGGCGCGCTCGATCCGGCGGCGCGGTGCGACCGCCCCACCAGCTCCGGCCGCACTGTCGGCTGCGGCCGCACTGTCGGCGCCGATCGCTCCGGCGTCCGTTCCGGACGGCTCGGTGATCTCCCCGTCGGCCTCCTGCTCCTCGGCGTCCAGCAGCTCGAAGATCCGCTCCGCGGAGGCGACGCCGGAGATCAGCATGTTCGCCATCCCCGCCACCTCGCCCAGCGGTGCGTTGAACTCGCGGGAGTACTGGATGAAGGCGGTGACCTGGCCGAGCGACATCTGCCCGGCGGCGATCCGCAGGCCGCCCACCACGGCGATGCCTACGTAGCCGAGGTAGGTCACCCACTGCATGATCGGCATGATCATGCCGGAGTAGAACTGGGCCTTGAACGAGGCTTCCCACAGCTCCTCGTTGCGCTCGTCGAACTGCTCGCGCATCGAGTCCTGGCGGTCGAAGACGGTCACCAGGTCGTGGCCGGTGAAGGACTCCTCGACGTGCCCGTTCAAGCGGCCGGTATTGCGCCACTGCGCCGTGAACAGCTTCTGGGACTTCGCGCCGATGAGGCCGATGTCCACGGCGGTGATCGGCAGGGCGACCAGGGCGATCAGCGCCAGCTGCCAGGACAGCCAGAACATCATGATCGTGATGCCCACAATGGTCAGCACCGCATAGACCAGAGACGCGAAGGCCTGCTGGAGGGCGGTCTGGACGTTGTCGACGTCGTTGGTGGTGCGGGAGAGCAGGTCGCCGCGCTGGCGCGTGTCGAAGTAGGACAGCGGCAGGCGGTTGACCTTCGCCTCGATCTTCTCGCGCAGCACGTAGACGATCTTCATGACCACGTCGTTCAGCAGCCGGCCCTGCAGCCAGTCGAACAGTGCGGCGACCAGGTACATGCCCAGCACTATCAGCAGCAGGCGGCCGAGGGCGTCGAAGGCGACGCCCTCCCCGGTGAGGAAGCCGTCGAAGATGACGTCCATCGCGTCGCCGAGGATGGTGGGTGCCCAGACCGTGAGCACAGTCGAGATGATGCCGAAGGCGAGCACCACCGTGAGGCCCAGCTTGTGATCGGCGAAGGTCCCCGCCAGTCGCAGCGCGGAGGGCCAGAAGGCCTTGGCCTTGCGGGGCGCACCCTCACCCCACTCGCTGCTCATCGAGTCCTGCATCTCGAGAATCTCTGCCTCAGTGAGCTCGACGGCAGGGGCCCCGGACTTCTTCGCAGAGGTCTTCTCCGCAGCGTTCTTCTTCGCGTTCATGCCGTCGCCTCCGCGGTGATCTGGGAATCGACGATCTCCCGGTAGGTCTGCGAGCTGACCAGCAGCTCCTCATGGGTGCCGCGGCCCACCACTCTGCCCTCCTCGAGCACCAGGATCTGATCCGCGGAGGTGATGGTGGAGATGCGCTGGGCGACGATGAGGGTGGTCGCGCCCTGAGTGTTCTTCGCGAGGCCCTCGCGGACCTTCGCGTCGGTGGTGACGTCGAGCGCCGAGAAGGAGTCGTCGAAGACGTACACCCGGGGAGCGGCGACCAGGGTGCGGGCGATGCACAGGCGCTGGCGCTGGCCGCCGGAGACGTTGGTGCCGCCCTGGGAGACGGTCGACTCGAGGCCGGTCGCCGCGCTCTGGCCCTCGCCGGTGCTGCGGTCCGTGACGAACTCGGTGCCCTGGGCGACGTCGAGCGCGCGCCACAGCTGGTCGTCGTCGGCCGTCGGATCCCCGAAGCGGAGGTTGTGGGCGATGGTGCCGGAGAACAGATAGGGCTTCTGGGGCACGAGGCCCACCGCGCGCGAGATCGTGGCGCGGGCCAGGTCGGTGACGGGGACGCCGTCCAGCAGCACCTGGCCGCTGGTCGCGTCGTGCAGGCGCGGGATGAGGCTGACCAGGGTGGTCTTGCCCGAGCCCGTGGAGCCGATAATGGCGGTGGTCTTCCCGGCCTCGGCGGTGAAGGAGACACCGTCGAGCACCGGCGATTCGGCGCCGGGGTAGGCGAAGGTGACGTCGCGGAACTCCACGGTCGCGCCGCCGCCGGTCGCCTGGAGGGCGACGGGCTGGGCGGGCTCGGCGAGGGTGGGGGTGGTCTCGAGGACCTCCCCGATGCGCCTGCCGCTGATGATCGCGCGCGGGAACATCATGAACATGAAGGTGCCCATCATGACGGCCATCAGGATCTGCAGCAGGTACTGCATGAAGGCGGTCAGCGCGCCCACCTCGACCAGCCCCGCATCCACGCGGTGGCCGCCGAACCAGAGCACGGCGGCGGTCGCGAGGTGGAGCACGACGGTGATGGCCGGGCCCATGATCACGAACAGCCGGCCGATCCGCACCGAGGTGTCGGTGAGGGTGGCGTTCGCGCTCTCGAAGCGGGCGGTCTCGTGCCGCTCGCGCACGAAGGCCCGCACCACGCGGATGCCCATGATCTGCTCACGCATCACGGAGTTGATCGAGTCGATGTTGTCCTGCATCCGCTGGAACAGCGGCATCAGCTCCTTGACCAGGAAGCCCACGATCACCATCAGCACCGGCACGGACACCCACACCAGCCAGGACAGCCCCGGATCCTCCTGGATCGCCATGATGATCCCGCCGATGGACATGATCGGCACCATGACCATGAAGTTCAGGGTCATCAGCACCAGCATCTGCACCTGCTGGACGTCATTGGTGGCGCGGGTGATCAGGGTAGGGGCGCCGTAGCGGCCCATCTCCTCGGTGGAGAAGCGGTCCACGCGCGTGTAGACGGAGCGGCGGATGTCCCGGCCCATGCCCATCGAGACCCGCGCCCCGAACCAGACCGAGGTGATCGCGGTGATCACCTGCACCATCGCGACGATCAGCATGATGCCGCCGACGCGCCAGATGTAGTCGGTATCGCCCGTGGCGACGCCGTTGTCGATGATGTCGGCGTTGAGGCTGGGCAGGTAGAGCGTCGCCAGCACGGTCGCGAGCTGGAGGACGGCGACGGCGGCCACATGCGGCAGGTAGGGCCGGAGGTGGCGCCGGATCAGGGTCCAGAGCATGGGGTTGGTCTCCCGGAGCAGGATGGAACGGCCCGGCCGACGGGGTGAGCGGCCGGGGTCTCGAACGAAGAATAGGACGGCGAGAGGACAGATCCTGTCCTCGCACCTCGGTGCCGGACCCGGTGACGGTCTCGCCTCCGATCCATCCTCGCCTGCGCGGCAGCGCCCGCGCATCCTCTTTTGGTCGGAGATCCCGAGCGCCCGGGCAGGGGCTCGAGTCTCGGGCCCGGGTGCACTCCCGCGGGAGATGTCAGGACATCGCCCGGCTGAACCTCTCCGCCTGTTTCGTGGGGCCGGTGACCACGATGGTGTCCCCCTCCTGCAGGACGGTGTCCTGGGTGGCGGGCTGCCAGGCGGCACCGACGGGCTTCACCGAGGTGACGGTGACCCCGTAGCGGCGGCGGATGCCGCTGTCGCCGAGCCGGGTCCCGGCGAGCTCGGGGCTCAGGGCCGTCTTGACCATCGCGAAGTCGGTGTCGATCTCGATGAAGTCCTGCATCGTGCCCAGCACGATGTGGGCGACCCGTCGGCCCATGTCCTTCTCCGGGTAGATCACGTGCGAGATGCCGAGCTGCTCGAGGATCAGGCCGTGCGGGTCGCTCACGGCCTTCGCCCAGATCTTGCGGATGTCGAAGCGCAGCAGCAGCGAGGTGACGAGGATGCTGGCCTGGATGTCGCTGCCGATCGCGATGACGACGCGGTCGAACTCGGGAAGGGAGAGCTGGCGCAGCACCTCCTCCTGGGTGGCGTCGGCGTGGACGACGTGCGTGAGCCTGCCGTTGAGCGACTGGACGATGTCCTCGCACGCATCGATGCCGAGCACCTCGGCGCCCTCGTCCATGAGTTCGAGGGCGAGGGACTGCCCGAAGCGGCCCAGGCCGATGACCGCGACCGATCTGTCGGAGGTCGGGCCGGAGGAGAGGCCGGTGCGGAAGAGTCTGTGCTTAGCCAATGATCGGCCTTTCCTTGGGGAGGTCGTAGAGGAGCGTGCGGCGGCGGAGGGCGAGCCCGGTGGCGACGGTGATCGGGCCCAGACGGCCGACGAACATGAGGGCCACGAGGATCAGCTGCGCGCCGACGGGGAGGCCTGCGGTGATCCCCGTGGACAGGCCCACGGTCGCGAACGCGGAGACCACCTCGAACATGATCTGGTCGAGGGAGAAGTCGGTCATGAGCATGATCGCGACGGTGGAGGCGACCACGAGCCCGACCGCCATCACGATGACCGTGATCGCCTGGCGATGCACCGCTCGCGAGAGGCGCTTGCCGAAGACCGTCACGGCTCCGGCGCCGCGCAGCTCGCCGAGCATGAGGAAGAACAGCACGGCGAAGGTGGTGACCTTGATGCCGCCCGCGGTGCCCGCGGGGCCACCACCGATGAACATCAGCAGGTCCATGCCCAGCCAGGTCGCCGGGTCCATGGCCGAGGTGTCGATGGTGTTGAAGCCCGCGGTGCGGGTCTGGGCGGACATCGCGAAGCCGTTGAGGATCCGCAGGTGAGGGGGCATCCCGCCGAGGGTCTCCGGGTTCGTCCACTCGAGCGCGGTGATGTACGCGGTGCCGAGCACGAGCAGCAGCGGCGTCGCGGCGAGGAGGATCCGGGTGTTCATGGTCCACAGCCGCACGGTGCCGGAGTGCTTCCACAGCTGCATGAGCACGGGGAACCCGAGCCCGCCGAGCACCGTCGCGCCGCTCGTGGTCAGGAGCACCACGGGGTCGTCCCAGAAGGACATGAGGCTGTCGCTGTAGAGCGCGAACCCGGCGTTGTTGAACGAGGACACGGCGTGGAAGACGCCGAGCCACAGCGCCCGGCCCCACGTCTCGCCGTAGGTGAGCGCGAAGCGCAGGGTGAGGATCACCGCGGCGACCGCCTCGATGAGCAGCGAGATCCGTACGACGCTCATCACGAGGGTGCGCACGTCCTCGATGCCGAAGCTCTTGACCTCCGCGGCGGCGGTGAGCTTCGAGCGCAGGGACAGCCTGCGGACCACGGCGATGCCCACCACGGAGGCGAAGGTCATCACCCCGAGGCCGCCGAGCTGGATCAGCGCGAGGATCACGACCTGCCCGAAGGTGGTCCAGAAGACGGGGGTGTCGACCACGATCAGTCCCGTCACGCACAGCGCGGAGACCGCCGTGAACAGCGCTTCCATCACCTCGGCGCCGCCGGGACCGGTGGAGGCGGCCGGGTGCATCAGCAGGAGCGTCCCCAGGACGGCGCTGAGGGCGAAGGCGAGGAAGACGGTTCTTGAGGGACGCGGGCGTCGGTCGGCGGAGCGAGGCTGGAGCAGCCCGAGTGGTGGCACGCGCGGAATGCTACGCCTGCCCCTGGTGGTCCGATGCCCGCTGTGATCAGGAGATCACCGCGGCGCTGCGCCGGGCGGGGACGAGGATGATCAGCATCCTGAAAAGGGCCAGGAGCACGCCCTCCGGCGATACTGGAGGTCCGCGACCGGGAGGAAGGCTATGACGACGAGGACCCTGCTGGTGGGCTGCGGGCGCGTGGGCGTGCGGGTCGGAGAGCTGCTGCTCCGGAGCGGTGGCGAGGTGCTCGGCCTGCGCCGCGACCCCAGTGCCCTGCCCTCCACGTTCACGAAGGTCGGGGCGGATCTGAGCATTCCGCTGCCCGCCGCGCTGCCCGCGGTGGACGCCATGGTCATCACGCTGGCCCCGTCGGCCGCCCCGCGCTATCTCGAGCCGCTGCAGCACCTTGCCGCCGTGCTCCCCGAGCTCCCGCGCCGCACCGTGTTCGTCTCCTCGACGCGCGTGCTCGAGGGATATGACGTCTCGCGCCCGCTCACCGAGGCCGATCCCGCCCGGCCCCGCTCCGACCGCGCCCGGGTGCTGCTCGAGGGCGAGCAGCGGGCACGCGAGCTGTTCGGCGCGGTCATCCTGCGCCCGGCAGGGATCTACGGACCTGGCCGCGAGCACCTGATCAGGACGGTCCTCGACGGGCGGCCCGTCGAGCACGACCGCCGCACGAACCGGATCCACGAGGCGGATCTCGCGAGGGCGATCGTCGCACTCCTGGAGGCGCCCGAGCCGCCGGCGCTGCTCCATGCGGCCGACGGTGCACCCGCCCGGCTCGGCGAAGTCGTCACGCATCTCGCGCAGCGGCTCGGCGTGCCCGTGCCTCCGCGCATCGCTCCGGATCCGGGCACGGGCACGGTGCTGGACGCCTCCGCGCTGCGCGAGCTGCTCGGACATCTCGAGGTGCCGGATTTCCGGGCGGGCTACGACGCGCTGCTCGAGAACAGAGCGCCCCATGCGTGAGGTGCTCGGCATCGAGGTCGGGGATGACCTCCTGTCCCGCTGGTGGAGCTGGTGGGCACCCGCGCTCCAGCCGTTCCGGATGGATGGCCTCCCTGGGCCGCTCGCCGCACAGATCCCGCTGCGCTCCGAGGAGGCGACCGCCGAAGTCCGCGACACCTACTTCCTCTACGACGGCACCTGGACCTGGCTGACACAGGATGAGGTCGAAGCGCTGCCGTCGGCCGCGCGACGCGCGCTCCTGAGCAGGCGGCGCACCTGCATGCGTCCGAAGCCGTCCCCGCCCTGGCCCTCGCGGCAGTCCCGGGACGGCGAGGGCGCACTGCTCCACTGGGTCGAGGCCGGGGTCGCCCCCAGCGAGCACGCGCAGGTCAGCGCGGCGACCTGGTGGCGGGCCCGGCCGGTCCTTCCCGGAGCCGACGCGCTCGCGGGCACCTTCCCGCAGGCAGGGTCCGGGGCGAACTGCTTCGCCACGGTGGTCGCCGCGGCAGAGGGCATCGCAGTTGCCGACGAGTGGATGCAGATCGCGCCCTTCGAGGACTGGCTCGTTCGCCGCACGATCCCATGGTCGGGAACAGCGCACGACGATGATCCCGGAACGGTGCTGGTGTGGACCGAGCACGGCACGCTCGTCCATGCGGCGATCAGCCTCGGCGACGGCTGGGTGCTCCACAAGCCCTCCCAGTCCTGGTCCTCACCGAGGCTGGTGTGGTCCGTGCGCCGCCTGGTGCACACCTGGACCTTCCCCGGCACCCGGCTCTCGCGCCACCTGCTCCGGCCGTAGCGGGCTACGCAGGCGAGCTCACTCCGCTCAGCCCTCGTCGGCCGTGAGCTCCGCGAGGAGCTCCTGCACCCGCCGGTCGATGTCGTCGCGCACCAGGCGCATCCGCTCGGCACCCTCGATGCCGCGCTCGGAGGGCTCGTCGGTGACCCAGGTGTCGATCGTCCCGGCCATCCCGGGGACGGGCTCGACCACGGCCTCCTCGCCGAGCACCACGACCCGGTCCACGCGGGCCAGCAGTGAGGGGTCGATCGGCGTGGTGACAGCGGCGGCCATGTCCGCGCCGACCTCGGCGACGACCTCGGCGGAGAGGGCATTGACCGCGGTGCCGGGCTTCGTGCCGGCCGAGTGCACCTCGACGGCGCCCGCGGCGCGGGCCACCATGAGGGCGGCGGCCATCTGGGACTTGCCGCCGTTCTTCACGCAGACGAACAGGACGGACGGGGTGGTGGACGGGGCGCTCATGCGGAGATCTCCTCGGGGACTGCGGGGGTGCGGGCGGAGGGGACAGTGGGATCACCGGGGAAGAGCCGACGGCCCAGCCACAGCGAGACGTAGACCAGCGCGACCAGGACGGGGACCTCGATGAGGGGGCCGACGACGCCCGCGAGCGCCTGACCGGAGGTGACGCCGAAGGTGCCGATCGCGACGGCGATCGCGAGCTCGAAGTTGTTGCCGGAGGCGGTGAAGGCGACGGTGGTGGACTTCGCGTAGTCCATCCCCACGGCGCGGCTGAGCAGCAGCGAGCCCACGAACATCAGCACGAAGTAGGCCAGCAGCGGCAGCGCGATGCGGGCCACGTCGACCGGGGCGGAGAGGATCGCATCGCCCTGCAGGGCGAACAGCAGCACGATCGTGAACAGCAGGCCGTAGAGGGCGAACGGGCCGATACGCGGCAGGAACCGGTTCTCGTACCAGTCCCGGCCCTTGACCCGCTCCCCGAGCACCCGGGTGAGGAAGCCGGCGACCAGCGGGATGCCGAGGAAGACCAGCACGCTGAGCACGATCGCGCCGACCGAGAACTCCACCGTGGTGGTGGACAGGCCCAGCCACGAGGGCAGCACCTGCAGGTAGAACCAGCCGAGCACGCCGAAGGCGAAGACCTGGAAGACGGAGTTGATCGCGACCAGCACGGCGGCGGCCTCGCGGTCGCCGCAGGCGAGATCGTTCCAGATCAGCACCATGGCGATGCAGCGGGCGAGGCCCACGATGATCAGCCCGGTGCGGTACTCGGGCAGGTCGGCGAGGAAGATCCACGCGAGGGCGAACATGAGCGCCGGGCCGACGATCCAGTTCAGCACGAGCGAGGTGATCATCAGACGACGGTCGGCGCTGATGCGGCGGGTCTCGTCGTAGCGCACCTTGGCGAGCACGGGGTACATCATCACCAGCAGTCCCACGGCGATCGGGAGCGAGACCCCGGCGATGCTCACGGACTCGAGCGCGGGCGCGATCCCGGGGACGACGCGTCCCAGCATCAGGCCGAGGCCCATCGCGAGCAGGATCCAGGCCGGCAGGTACCGGTCCAGGAACGACATCTCCCCGACCACACCGGTGGGTGCGCTGGTCGCTTCGGTCGTCATGTCGGGGGTCGTCATATCGAGCACTGCCTCTTCCCATAGACGGATGTCGATGCGAACGCTAGCCTGTCGCATAGACGAACGTCAATGTAAGGTGCGTCCATGTCCTCCTCCACCGCCTCTCGCTCCGTGAGCATCTCGATCAGGGCCTCCGCCGAGGCTCCTGCGGAGTCCTGCGAGCCCGGGACCTCGACCGCCGACGGCTGCTGCGTGCTCGGCGCCGGCCTGATCGACGTCGTAGAGGCGGAGCACCTGGCGCTGCGGTTGAAGGCGCTCTCGGATCCGACGCGCCTCCAGCTGCTCTCCCACGTGGCGGTGCGCGGCTGCGGGGACGTGTGCGCGTGCGATCTCGCCGAACCGCTCGGGATCTCGCAGCCCACCGTGAGCCACCACATGAAGAAGCTGGTCGAGGCCGGGTTGCTGACCCGTGAGCAGAAGGGCCGCTGGGCGCACTATTCAGTGGTCCCGTCCGCCTTCGCGGAGCTGCGCACCTTCCTCGACCTCCGCTGACCCGCCCCTCCTCGGTGATCCCTCCCCTCCTCGGTGGTGACCTCCGCGGCCGCGTCGAGGGGCTCATCGCAAGGCTCGGAATCCGATCCTCGGAGTCTGCGCCCCGGAGGGCCTGAGCCTCAGCTCGTCACGAGCGCCGCCACGATCGGCAGCACGATGGTCATGACCAGGGCATTCAGCACCATGGCGGCGCTGGACCAGCCCCCGGCCTCGGTCGAATCCGCGAGCACGCGGGAGGTGCCGATACCGTGCGATGTGAGGCCCACCGCGAAGCCGCGCGCCCGCTCGTCCCGCACCCCCGCGAGGCTCAGCAGCGCCCGGCCGACCACCGCGCCCAGGACGCCGGAGATCATCGTGAGCACCACCGCGAGCGGTACGGAGGCCTGGAGCACCTCGGCGATCGACAGGCCCACGGGGGAGGTCACCGAGCGGGGCAGTGCGGCTCGGAGCAGGTCGTCCTCGACGCCGAACGCGCGCAGCACCCCCACCGTGATGACGATGCTGAGCACTCCGCCTGCGGCGAGCGCCGCGACCACGGCGGGCGCCGAGCTGAGCAGCGCCTTCCCGTTGCGCAGCAGCGGCAGGGCGAGGGCGACCGTGGCGGGCCCGAGCAGCATCGTCAGCAGCGCGACCTGCTCGAGATAGACCTCGTACGGGAGCCCCGTGAGCAGCAGGACCGCGGCGACGACTGCGGTGGTGACCAGCACCGGTGAGAGCACGCCGGGCCGGCCGAGCCTCTGGTGGAGCCAGTACGCCCCGAGATACGCGGTGAGGGTCAGGGCGAGCCCGAAGACGGGCAGGTGGATGAGGGTGCTCATGCCGCCTCCTCCTGTCGCCGGTCCCGGCGGCGGTCCTGCTGGCGCAGCAGCGCCTGCAGGACCATCCCGGAGACGATCAGCGGCACCAGGAAGGAGCCGCCCACGGCGAGCGCGAGCGGCAGGGCGTTCTCGGCGAGGGACTCGAGCTCGAGGACGATCCCCACGCTGGGCGGCACGAACAGCAGCTGCAGATGCGCGAGCAGCGGGGTCGCGGCCGGATCGGCGACGCGCACCACGGCGCGGGTGGGGCCCAGGATCCCGAGCACGACCAGCAGCACGATCCCGAGTACCACGCCGGGGACGGGCAGGCCGAGCAGGGCCGAGACGGCCAGGCCCACCAGCTGCGCGAGCAGCAGGACCACGAGGCCGAGCAGCACTGGAGGCAGGAAGGCGGCGCGTGACATCCCGGTCAGGGTAGCCCGAGCCGTCCCGCAGGAACCGCGTTGACCACGGCCGACGGGCCCCGCACACTTCCCCCATGCCCTCCTCCGCACCCTCCTCCGCGTCCCTGTCCTTCCCGCTGCGCGGCGACCGTGTGCTGCTGCGCCCCTTCGAGCCGGCCGACGCCGACGCGGCCCATGCCGTCTACGGGGACGAGGAGGTCATGCGTCACGTGGGTGAGGGCGGTGCGGTCTCGCGTGAGGAGACGGCGCAGATGATCGAGGGCTACCGACGTCACCAGCACGAGCACGGATTCGCCTGCTGGGCCGTGGTGGACCATGGCACCGGGGAGCTGATCGGTGACGCGGGGCTCGAGATCACCGCGCACGGCGTCGAGCTCGGCTACACCCTGACCCGCAGCGCCTGGGGCCGGGGCCTTGCGACGGAGGCCGGGAGGCTGTGCATCGCGGCGGCGTTCGGCCCGCTCGGCCTGCCGCGGCTGGTCGCCCTGGCCGACGTCGACAACCCCGCCTCGCTCCGCGTGCTCGAGAAGCTCGGCTTCCGACGGGCGGCGGAGGTGGCGGCCTTCGGTCGTGCACATCACGCCCTCGAGCTCGCCGCGCCCGGGGACGAGCAGGCCTCGCCCTCCCCGGCATGAAGCGCAGCTGACCTGGGAGGACGCCCGGGGTCGGGGGTGTGCGCAGGCCGACTGCGGCGCGGGCCACAGGAGCGGAGGATCACGCCGGACTTGCCCGGACCGGCCGTCCTCGCCCAGCGTGGAGCCCTTGCGCAGGCCATTTCACAGGCCCTTCCACACGGCCCCTCGTCCACCCCTCGGAGGTCTCCGGGATGTCCAGCAGTTCTCTGCACACCACGCTCGATCGACGTGCCGCGCTCCGCGGCCTCGGCCTCCTCGGCCTGACCGCCGCCGCCGGTCTGTTCGCCGATCCCCGGGCGCATGCCGCGAGTGATCTCGTGGTCGTCGACCAGAAGGACACCGGCCCCTGGGAGAAGGAGAACTGCGGCCCCGCCGCAGCCGTGATCGCGATGGTCGCCGCCGGCCGCACGGTCGAGCACTACGTCCCGGGGACCGCGGGCGCCGAGCCGGGCGGGAACGCCCGCGCCGTGATGGAGATGCGCGCCCGCTGCGGCATCTCACCCTGGGGCGAGCCCGAGATCAAGACCGTCGACTGCGTCGGCGCCTATCTCGGGAACCTCGAGACGGGGATCCGTGAGGCGGAGGGCACCGCCACGCGCGCCCAGTACCGGGAGGGGCTCGAGGCGGCCGCTCGCGGCTCGGTCGTGATCCTGCATGTCCACCACGGCACCCTGCTCGGCGAGGACGCGGACTACGGCCACTTCGTGGTCGCCCAGGGCGAGGACGCCGACGGGAACATCCTGGTCTCCGACCCGGGGCGCGCCCAGAGCATCGGCATCACCGCCTACCCGCCCGAGCACCTCCTCGAAGCCCGACAGGGACACGCCGCCATCGTCAGCTGACGGCGGCCGCACCGCTCGCCGGGGGCCAGCGGGCCGGGGCGCCGGGGTGCCGGGGTGCCGGGGTGCCGGGGTGCCGGGGTGCCGGAAGAGAATCCTCGCCGTCTGCGGGTCTGCGGCCAGCTGCTGTGCTCTGCGGGAGGCGGTCGTGCAGCGTGGTCGCTCGTCGCCCCCTCCCGGCGCAGTACACCGGGACCGGGGCAGGGACCGGGACCGGGGCAGGCACCGCAACGAGTCGTAGCTTCGGTACCGCAAAGAGGGGCTGAGCGGTACCGAACCTACGACTCGATGACCTCCCCGGTACCGAACCTACGACTCGATGTCCGCCCCGGTACCGAACCCACGACTCGGGCCATCGCCCCACCTCAGCCCATGAAGATCCCGTTGCCCGGGCCGAGGGGCAGGTCGAAGAAGAAGAACACCGCGAGGATGAGCGTCCACACCACCCAGAACGGGATGACGAACGGGAGCATGCGCGCCATCAGCGTGCCCAGGCCCGCGCCCGGCTCGTACTTCCGCAGCATGCCCAGCAGCACGATCATGTACGGGTTCATCGGGGTGATGACCTGGGTGGCGGAGTCGCCCACCCGGAAGGCGGCCTGGGTGAAGGCGGGCTCGTAGCCGATCAGGGCGAACATCGGCACGAACACGGCGCCCATGATCGCCCACATGCCGGAGCCGGAGATGATGAACAGGTTCAGCACGCTGGCCAGCAGGATGAAGCCGATCACCGCACCGAATCCGGTCAGTCCCGCGTTCTCGAGGCCCGCCGCGCCGGTGACCGCGATCCAGGTGCCGATCCCGGACCAGTTGAACAGCGAGATGAAGTTGCCCAGGATGAACGCCAGCACGATGAACGGCAGCATCTCCTTGAGCGCGTCGGACATCATCTGGACGGCGTCGCGGGTGTTGCGCAGGGTGCCGACGATGAGTCCGTAGGCGGTGCCGACCACCATGAAGTACGCGACCACGATGAACACGATCGAGCTCAGCAGCGGAGACTTCGGCAGGAAGCCGCCGTCCTCGTTCCGCCAGGGGGAGCCCGCCGGCAGCACGGCCACCAGGATCAGCGCGGTGAGCACCACGCCGGCGAGCACCGCGACCAGCAGCCCCTTGTTCTCCTTCGGGGTGAGGGCAGCGCGCATGTGCTCGGCGCTGTCCGAGGAGTCCTCGGCGCCCTCGACGGCGATCTCGTCGACCGGGACGTTCTGGCGCGTCAGGCGCGGTTCGATGAGCTTGTCGATGATGAAGCCCGCCACGAACCCCAGGATGATCGAGGCGACGATGTTGAACCACCAGTTCGACACCGGGTTCACGGCGGTGAACTCGAACCCGGGCAGCGCCTCCATCACGGAGGTGGTGATCCCGGCGAACAGGGCGTCGAGCGAGGTGGGGAAGATGTTGGTGGAGTAGCCGGCGCCAGCGGCCGCGAAGCCTCCCAGCAGGCCGGCCACGGGGTGTCGGCCAGCCGCTTTGAACACGAGCGCCGCGAGCGGCGGAACCACCACGAACGCGGAGTCGGCCATGATCGAGGAGATCACGCCCACGAAGCCCACCACGTACGGGAGCATCCACGCCGGCGAGGAGCCGAACAGCTTCCGGATCCCGGCGGCCAGCAGCCCCGAGTGCTGGGCGATGCCGATCGCGAGCAGGATCGGCATCACGGTGACCAGCGGCGGGAACCCGATGTAGTTGATGCCGAGGTTGGTGGTCAGCCAGGCCATGCCCTCCCCGGTGAACAGGCCCTTGATCACCGTGGGCTCCTCCGAGCCGGGAACGGTGACGACCACCCCTCCCATCTGCATCCCGGTGGAGACCAGTCCGGTGATCACAAACAGGACCATGAACAGCATGAAGGGCTCGGGCAGCTTGTTGCCCGCCCACTCCACCCAGTTCAGGGCCCGATCGGTGAAGCCGGTCTTCGTCGGCGTGGTCTGTGCGGCGCTCATGGTGACTCCAGTCGGGTCGGGTGAGTGGCGGCTGCCGGTGGGTCGGTTCGTGCCCAGCGCGGCGGACTGCGGTCTGTGGAAGAACTGCGGTCGTTCGAAGTGCTGCGGCCAGTGAAAGAACTGCGGCCATTCAGGGGCGTGCGGTCAGTCGAAGAAGCCGGGGACGTCGATCGCTCCGCCCGCCGCCTCGAACTCCTCGGCGACGGCAGCGGCCAGGGCCGGATCGTGCAGCACATCGAGCACGGTGGCGGCGAGGCCGTAGGCGCCGTCGGCCGCGGCGGTGCGCGCATCTGCGGAGACCGCCGCCGAGGCGAACTCCCGGGTGTGCAGCGCGACCTCGGGCGGGGCGATGCGGATGACGGGGTGGATGCCGGGGATACGGTAGCTGACGTTGCCGAAATCGGTGGAGGCCGCGAGCGAGGGCGAGACGACGCCGTGGGGCAGCGGGTCCCGGCCGCGGCGGCGCTGAGCCTGCACCCAGCGGCCGGTCAGCGCCTCGTTGGTGCGCACCGGCAGCGAGGGCGGGTGCTCGTCCCAGTGGATCGTGAGGCCGACGCCCGCCATCAGCGCCGCCCCACGCGCCACCTCCTCGACGCGCTGGGAGAGGTCCTTGAGGGTCTCGGGGCGCTGGGAGCGCACGTACAGGTCGAGCCGCGCATGGTCGGGCACGACGCTCGCCCGTTCACCGCCCTCGCGGATCACGGCATGGATGCGGTCCGTGGGCGGGGTCTGCTGGCGCATCAGGCCGATGCCCTGGTACATCAGGCTCGCCGCATCCAGCGCGTTGCGCCCCATGTAGGGCTGGGCGGAGGCATGTGCGGTGTGCCCGTGGAACTCGACGGTGAGGGTCCGACGGCCCAGCCAGGTCTGATCGGCCAGGTCATAGCCGTAGGGGTGGGCCATGACGGCGGCGCCCAGTCCGTCGAAGGCGCCCTCGCGGGCCATGTACTCCTTGCCGGTGTGGCCTTCCTCGGCGGGGGTCCCCAGGAACACCACCCGTCCTGGCACGGCCGACGGGTCCGCTTCCGCGAGCGCGGCGAGCGCCAGGAACGCGCCCAGGCCCATCACGGCGATGACGTTGTGGCCGCAGCCGTGTCCGATGCCCGGCAGCGCGTCGTACTCGGAGAGGATCGCGAAGGTCGGCGCATCGTCGTCCTCGGCGCCCGGGCCGCGGATCTCCGCACGGATCGCGGTGTCCAGGCCATGCACGCCCACCTGGGCGTCGATCCCGTGGGCGGCGAGGACGTCGGCGATCGCGCGGGCGGAACGGTGCTCCTCGAAGGCGACCTCGGGGTGCTCGGCGAGGTCGAGCATCAGCGCGACCATCTCCGCGGCGTCGGCCCCCACCTGCGCCTCGAGGCGCTCGTGGAGCGCGGGAGAGGCGCCGTCGAAGGCGGAGACCGGGTGGGCCGAGGTGCGCATCGCCGTCTCGCGCTCCTCATCGAGCTGGCGGAGGTAGGCCGAGGAGACCTCGGTGTGCTGGGCGCCGGGACGCGCTGTCGGCTCGGTCGTCATGCCGGTCACGGTAGAGCACACACCGGCGTTCGGGGGCGAGGTTCCACCAGATGGCTCCGCGAGCAGGAGCGCAGGCGCGAACAGGCGCTGACGGGGGCGAACAGGCGCGGACGGGAGCGAGCAGGCCTGAGCAGGGCTGCCCTCTGACGTGGGTGAGGGGACCACCCGCGCGCACACATTCCGCAGGAATGTACGATCTGGTCAGTGCCCTGCGGCGATCCCGCAGCCGTGCTTCCCGTGCGGACCGCTCACCCTGCGATCCGTGGTCGTCTCCTGGCGGCCACCCCGTCGCCCTCGTGGCGACGATCCCGTCGTCCCCCGATGGACAGCGCCGCCGCGCACCGGTGACGCCCCGTCGCTCGACGTCAGCGCCTGTCGCTCCTCGTGGCAGTTCTCGGTCGCCGTCCCCGCGGTGGTCCTTCCCCGGGTCGTCATCGTCGTCGGCCCCTCTCCTGCGCCGTTCCCCCGCGGCGCTGCTCCCCGGAGGCTCTTCATGAGTGCATCGTCCCCATCCGCCGGCGCCCCTGCGCCGAGCGCCGACCGCGGTGCCTTCTCGGGCCGCACCGCGTTCATCTTCGCCGCCATCGGCTCGGCCGTCGGGCTCGGCAACATCTGGCGCTTCCCGGCCGTGGCCTACGAGAACGGCGGCGGCGCGTTCATCCTGCCGTATCTGGTCGCGCTGCTGACCGCCGGCATCCCGCTGCTGTTCCTCGACTACGCGCTCGGGCACCGCTGGCGCGGCTCGGCGCCGGCCGCCTGGCGCCGCTTCAGGCGCTGGACCGAATTCATCGGCTGGTGGCAGGTGCTGATCGCCCTGATCATCGCTCTCTACTACGCGCTGATCCTGGCCTGGGCCACGAACTACACGATCTTCTCCTTCGACCAGCGCTGGGGCGATGACGCCGGTGCGTTCTTCGGCGAGTACACCCAGGCTCTCGGCGGGGCCGATGCCACCGTCAGCTTCGACTTCGTACCGCCGGTGCTGATCTCGATGATCGTGGTCTGGCTCGCGGTGATCGTGGTGATGGCCCTCGGCGTGCACAAGGGCATCGCCGCCGCCTCTGTCATCTTCATCCCGCTGCTGGTCGTCATGTTCATCATCCTGGTGGTGCGCTCGCTGTTCCTGCCCGGCGCGATCGACGGCCTGGACGCCTTCTTCCAGCCCAACTGGGCCGCGCTGACGGACCCCGGCGTGTGGATCGCGGCCTACGGCCAGATCTTCTTCTCGCTCTCGGTGGCGTTCGGCATCATGCTCACCTACGCCTCGTACCTCAAGAAGAAGACCGACCTCACCGGCTCCGGCCTGGTGGTCGGTTTCGCGAACTCGGGCTTCGAGATCCTCGCCGGCATCGGCGTGTTCTCCGCGCTGGGCTTCATGGCCCAGGCACAGGGCGTCGCCATCGACGAGGTCGTCACCTCCGGGGTGGGCCTGGCGTTCATCGCCTTCCCGACCATCATCAGCGAGGCCCCGGCGGGCGCCATCATCGGAGTGCTGTTCTTCGGCTCCCTGGTGCTGGCCGGCTTCACCTCGCTGATCTCCATCGTCGAGGTGGTCATCGCTGCGATCCAGGACAAGTTCGGCATGGCGCGCGTGCCGGCGACCCTCGCGGTCAGCGTCCCGATGGCCGTGGTCTCCATCGTGCTGTTCTCCACCACCATGGGGCTCCCCCTGCTGGACGTCATGGACAAGTGGGCCAATGAGTACGGCATCGTCGCGGCCGCCGCCGTGTCCACGATCGTCGTCTCCTACGTGGTGCGGGGCCTGCCCACCCTGCGCGACCACCTCAACCAGCGCGGCACCTTCCCGATCGGGAGGATCTGGATGCTCTGCGTGGCGGTGATCGCGCCGCTCGTGCTCGGCGTCTCGCTGATCCTCAGCACGATCACCCTGGTCACCTCCGAGACCACGTACAGCGAGTACCCCGGCTGGTTCAACCTGGTCTTCGGCTGGCTGATGGCGATCGCCTTGGTGGTCATCGCGATCGGGCTGTCGCTGATCCCGTGGTCGAAGAACTCCAACCTCTACAAGACGGACTCCGACGGCGATCCGATCGCCCCGGAGGTTGTGGCCGGCAAGGGCCTGGTCACGGATCCCGAGGCCGCGACCCCGCACGAGCTGCGCAGCGCGCCGTGACCTCGGGGCGGCGCGGAGAACGGCCGGCCGAGATCCGGCCGGACCTGCACCGCCCCCGTCCGCTCATCCGCCGCTCTGCTCAGACCGTCCTTCCCACCACACAGGAGTGATCATGTCCTTCGCCTCCATCGTCATGATGATCATCGCGATCGTCACCGTCTGGGGCGGCCTCGTCGCCGCCATCATCAATCTCAGGCGCCACCCCGAGACCGACGACTGAGCCGGGCGGGCCGCCCCGGCCCGCCGGCCCCGGCCCGCCAGCCCCGGCCCGCCGGCCCCGGCCCGCCGGCGATTGTGCGCTGTGGACCTATGCGAAGCACTCGCATAGAACCACAGCGCACTTTCGTCGCACCCGGCACCCGGCGCCGCGCGGGTGCGGGTGCGGGTACGGATGTGAGAGCCGGAGCGGGTGCCGCCATCCGCCAGACGCGGCCAGCCGCCGGGCGCCGCCACCGACCGGGCGCCGCCACCACCACCGGCCAGGCGCGGCCACCCGCACCCGCACCGTTCCTCCACAGTGCTGCGGTCTCCACAGGGAGCAGCCCCCATCGGGATGCCTGTCGCGTGACGCCTACGGTCTCGGCATGCGTGCGATCCCCCTCCCCGCGGGCGCTCTGCTCTCCCGCAGCCGCTGGCGAGACATGGGCGTCTCCAGCAAGCGTCTGGCCGGCACGCAGTTCGTCCGCCCCCTGCCCGGTCTGCTCACTCCCCGGGCGTTCCCTGCGTGGTTCGACGACATCGTCTCCGCGCTGCAGAGGACCGTGATCCCCGGCGCCGTCCTCAGCCACACCACTGCTGCCGTCCTGTACGGAGTGCCGGTCCCCCTCGATGTCGATGACGGGGTGGGACTCCTCCTCCACCTTCGCGACCCGCGCAGCGGCCGACGGCGGTTGAGCCTGTTCGCGCCCCGGCATGACCCGAAGGCTCCCCCGCTGACCGAGCCCGACCGCCTCGGACCAGGCCACCCGGCGTTGACGCTGACGCTGCCTCACCTGCACTGCCGTGTCCCACCCGGGTCGCAGCCGAAGGCGGGGCGGCACGTGACGGTGCACCGCATGGCCCCCGGTGCCACCAGGAGGTGGCGCGGGCTGATCCTCTCCTCACCCCCGGAGCTGCTGCTCGAGCTGGCGCTCCTCCTCGAGCACGATGAGGTGGTCATCGCGATCGATCACTTCCTGGGACCGAACAGCTCCCTCCCGGGGACCACCTGCGAAGCCGTCGGCCGTGCTCTCGAGCCCTACCGAGGACGGCCCGGATACCGCAGGGTGATGCGAGCACTCGCGGATGCACGCGAAGGGGTCGAGTCCCCCGGGGAGACGCGGACCCGCCTGCTGGTGACCCGCGCCGGGTTCCCCGAACCCACGCCGAATCTCCGCGTCCAGGACCCGGACAAGGGGACCCTCCGGCGGATCGACAACGCCTACGCCTCACACCTCATCGGCATCGAGTACGACGGCGACATCCACCGCAGCAAAGGCGCGTGGAGAGAGGAGCACGCACGGCGGGACTCGCTGGAGTCGGCCGGCTGGACCCTGCGGCGATTGACCGCCGCGGACATCCGCGAGCCCGGCCGCTTCCTCAGCGCGCTGCGGCGCACCTTCCTCGCCGCCGGTGCTCCCGCCCCGCCCGAGAGCGCATGGCAAGGGGACGCGGGCGCCGCACTGCGTCGCCCGATCACGCCGCCCCCTCGCCGCTCCCCGTCATCCGATGTGCGCTGAGGACTCATCTGGAGCACGCCCATAGGTCCTCCGAGCACAATCGACGTCTGCTGGGGAAGGGTCCGCGGGGCAGGGCAGGGCAGGGCGGGGCAGGGCAGGGCACGGGCAGGGCCGACCCGGATACGGGCTCGGGTCGCGAGGCCAGGGCCACGTCAGCACTGGCCCGTCACCGATACAGCGGCACCTGCACACCCAGCCAGTACACCCCGATCACCGTCAGCGCCGTCGCGGCCAGCACCGCGACGTCCAGCGCAGTGACCCTGAGATAGGCGAGCCGTAAGGTGCGCCCGGCGGAGTTGCTCGCGCCATAGGTGAAGCCGCGTGTCTCGAGGGCCTCCACAGTGGTGCGCACGTTCTTGGCGGTGTTGAGCATGATCGGGTAGAACGCCGTCACCGCCATCACGCACCACTGCCAGATCACCCGCCATCCGAGCAGCCCACGGCTCGCAGGCGGCGCGTTGCGCAGCCGCTGCCCTTCGAAGACGGTCACATACTCGTCCACCAGGATCGGCAGCATGCGGTAGCCGTAGCTCACGCCGAAGGCGAGCAGCTCGGGGGCGCGCAGGGCCAGCAGGGCATCGGAGAGCTTCTCCGGGTCCAGGGAGACGAAGGCGGCCATGGACGCCATCGAGACGGCGCCGAGCTTCAGATTCAGCTCGGCGAGCGCGACCAGCGTCGTGAGGTCGCCGCCGAACAGGAAGGCGGCGACGAACAGGGCGATGATGTCCGCGCCGAGGCCGATCACGAACAGGCCCAGCACCAGCGGACCCACCCGGGCGAGGATCACCGAGACGATCCCGAGCACGAAGAAGCCGATCAGCACGGTGAGGTTGTGGGTGAACCAGGGGGCGAATGCCATCACCAGGTACCAGGCGATGACCATTCGCGGGTCCATGCGGGAGAAGAGTCCGCCGCGGGTGGAGTAGGCGGTGCGCAGCAGCTCCAGGCGCACCCAGTCGACGCTGAGCACGTCATGGGTCTTGCGGGCCATCAGGACTCCTGCAGGGGATCGAGGGCGGCAGTGGGGGCGGTCGACAGGGCGGGCACAGCCGACAACGCGGGCACGGCGGACGACGCGGGCACGGCGGACGACGCGGGCGCAGCCGACAGCGCAGGAGCAGCCGACAGCGCAGACGCAGCCGACGTGCCGGGCACGGCCGACAGGTCGGGCAGCCATGTCCGCAGCTCCGCGGCGGTCAGCGGCAGCGGGTCCAGGCCCAGCTCGTGCGCGATCCGGGCGGCCTGCGGCGGGACCAGGCGGGCCTGGGCGGTGAGCTCGGGGCGGGAGAACAGCTCGCGCGGGGTGACGTCGGCGAGCACCCGGCCCTGGTCCAGCACGATGACGCGGCTGGCCCAGGAGGCGACCAGCTCCATGTCGTGGGTGGCGACCACGGCGCAGCGCACGGTCTCGGCGAGGGACTCGAGCATTCCGGTGACGTCGTGGCGGGAGCGGACGTCGAGGCTCGAGGTGGGCTCGTCCAGCAGCAGCATCGTGGGCCGCATGGCCAGACCGATGGCGATCGTGGCGCGGCGCTGCTGACCGCCGGAGAGGGTGCGGCCGTCGCGTTCGGCGAGCTCGACGAGGCCCACCCGGTCGATCACCTCGTCGACCCGCTGCTGGGCTCCCGGCACCTTCCTCCCGACGGGGAAGAGGGCGACGTCGGCCCGCACGGTGTCCTTGAGGAACATCTGCTGCGGGTGCTGGTAGAGGTAGGCGACGTGCTCGGAGAGCCGGGCGGCGGAGCGGGAGCGGGTGTCGATGCCGTCCACGGTGACGGTGCCTTCGCGGGGCACGATCAGGCCGGTCAGCAGCTTCATGAGGGTGGTCTTGCCGGCGCCGTTGGTGCCCACCAGCGCGACCCGCTCCCCCACGTGCAGCTCGAGGTTCAGATCCACCAGCACCGGGGCGAGCTCCCCTCCGACGGTGCGATAGCCGTGGTGGATGCCGGTCAGGGTGGCGACGGGCTCGGTGCGAGCCGCAGTCGCGACGAGCGCAGTCGGGTCGGCGATCTCGTCTCCCGCCCCCGTCGGCCGCTCCCCCACCTGCAGGCGCAGCATCGCGACGGCCGAGGGCACATCCAGCGCCACCCGCTCCGCGCCGACTGCGGCGGTCAGGGCGACCGCGTCAGGGGCGGGGATGCCGTGGGCCTCGAGGTCGCGGTGGCGGTCCATGGCCTCCTGGACGGGCAGGTGCCAGACCGGGGCGCCGTCGGCCATCAGCACCACCGAGCGGGCGAACTCGGCGATGAACTCGGCGTGGTGCTCGATCGCGATCACGGTGATGCCGTGGCGCTCGTTGAGCTCGCGCAGCCGCAGGTAGATCTCGCGGGCACGCGCCGGATCGAGCTCGGCGACGGGCTCGTCGACCACGATCACCTCGGGGCGCATGGCGAGCACCGCGGCCAGCGCGACCAGGTGGGCCTGCCCGCCGGAGAGCTGCCAGACGAAGCTGTCCCGCAGGTGGGTGATGCCCAGCTGCTCGAGGGCCTCCTCGGTGCGCTCGCGATAGTCCTCGTGCCCGAAGTTCAGGGGCCCGAAGGCGATCTCGTCGCGCACCGTCGGCCGCACCAGCTGGTTCTGGAAGTCCTGGTAGACGTAGCCGACGCGGCTGGACAGCTCCGCGACGCTCGACTCCCAGGTGTCCACACCGCCCACGTGCACGGAGCCGGCGTAATCGCCGTTCCAGTAGTGCGGCACCAGACCGTTGAAGGTCTTGCACAGCGTGGTCTTGGCAGAGCCGTTGCCCCCGACCACCGCCACGAAGTCGCCGCGCTCGATCGTGAGATCGACATTGCGCAGCGTGTCGCGGTCGGTCCCGGGATAGCGGAAGGACAGGTCCTTCACGACGATCACGGGATCCGACGGGGCGGGATCCGACGGTGCCGCGACGATCGGATCCGCCGCGATCGGGTGGGCAGTGGTCGGGGGAACGGTCTGCATGATGCTCCTGCTCGTGGGGGCCAGCGGGCGTTCGGCGCCTCAGCGCCCGGAGGTCCCGGCGTCGGTGGCGTCCGCCGCGACGACCTCCTCGGCCTCGCGCACCGCGGCGGGGGTGGAGCGGGAGAGGCGGAACAGGAGGATCGCCACCAGCATCACCACCGCGATCGCGGCGACCGAGATCAGCAGGAACCCGTTGCCGAACTGGTCCAGGAAATCCGGCTCCCAGGCACCGGCGCTGATGTCGAAGGCCTCGAGGAAGGCGAAGCCGAAGGAGGCGATCGCGAGCAGCAGCACGAAGCCGACGAACATCGGGGTCTTCGGTGCATCACCCGGGATCGGCTCCCCGGGGACGCGCGGACGCATGCCCATCAGGGGCTCGATCTTGCCGTGCAGGGCGGGGATCAGCCACATCGCGGGGATCGCGCCGAGCAGGATGCCGCTCATGATGACGTCGACGCCCAGGCCCAGGATCTCCAGGGTCAGGACCGACTCGGGCAGGCCCTCGACGTACTCGGCGTCCTCGACGCCGACCCACACCTTGCCGAGGTCGACCACGGCGGAGAGGATCTTGTCGATGAGGATGATGGCGACCGCGCCGATCGCGATCTGGAGCCGGTTGCGGGGGTTCCGCACCAGGGAACCGCCGATGTAGATCGCGAGGAACATCTGCAGGTAGCCCTCGATCTCGGCGAGGCCGGAGAAGTCACCCATCAGCAGATCGGTGAACACGATCTCGCCCAGCGGGGCGCCGAGCGCGGCCCAGAACGGGGAGAGCAGGGCGGCCATCGCGAGCGGCACGAAGATCATGTTCGAGACCGAGATGTCGACGGGGCCGATCGAGGGGTCCGGGACGATCTCCAGGATGATGTTCGAGAGTCCGAACAGGGACATCGAGAGCACGAAGACCATCAGCTTCTGGGAGGTGGTCAGCTCCGCGCGGCGCACGCCGTCGACGACGCCGCGCAGGGTGCCGCGGCGCTGGTCCGTGGCGGGAGGTGAGGGGATCTGGGTGGACATGGCGATGCTCCTTGGACGAGGAAAGGCAGGCGGGCGGGGTGAGGCGGCACTGCGGGAGAAGGCACTGCGGTGAGGCGGACCCGACGCGGTCGGGGTCCGGTCAGGGCGCCGACGGGGGTCGGGGCCGGGTCTCGGGGCGGTGGCGGACGGGTCAGGAAGGTCAGGGGCCGACGGCCAGCTGCGCGGCGAGCAGGTCGATGACCTGGGCCGGGGAGTCGAGCACGTGGTCGGCGTCGCCGCTGGTGAGGGCCGCGTCGAGGTCGGCGTCGGAGTCCTTGCCGCCGCGCAGCAGGCAGACGGTGCCGATGCCGGCGTCGCGTCCGCCGCGGCCGTCGTTCAGGGCCTTGTCCCCGACGTAGATGACCTGCGACCGGTCGGTGGCGAGTCCCGCGAGGGCGGCCTCGAAGATCGCGCGGCCGGGCTTGCGCACGCCCACCTCGTCCGAGTAGGCGGAGGGGCCGATCATCGCGGTGAGCCCGTAGCGGGCGAGGATCTCGCGCACGCCCTCGCCGGAGATGGTGTTGGAGACGATGCCGACGACGATCCCCTGCTGATGGCACCACCGGATCAGCTCGAGCGCGCCGGGGCGCGGCGCCGGGAGATTCTTGAAGCGGTGCAGGGTGAGGGAGAGCTGCGGGGCCTCGAGCCGCAGGGCGGCACGCAGCGGGGCGGGCAGCCCTGCGCCGACGAGATCGCCCCAGAGCATGGCCGGGTCGATCTCTTCGTGCCGAGGGGCCTGATCGGCGGCGGCGTCGCGGGCGCGCTTGCGGGCACGGTGACGCTCCCAGCCCTCGGCGGCGGCACGTTCGGCGGTGGCGAGGTCGATCGGGCTGCCGATCCGCTCGGACAGCGCCACGATCTGGGCGGCGACCGCCGCGAACCGCTGCGGGTTCGGAGTGGACAGGGTGATCACCCCGCCGTGGTCCAGCAGCAGCGCGGGGCGCCGGGCGGCGACGGCCGACGGCGCGGGGTCGTTCTCACCGGGCAGCGCGGTCCCGTCGGCGGCGGCGACGTCACCCACGGCACCGTCGGGGGTCAGGGTGCCGCTGACGGTGGCGCCCGCGGGGTCGGCAGCAGCTGCGCGGGCGGCCGACGCCTCGAGCGCTGCCCGCAGCGGTGCCAGCAGTCCCTCCGGGGTCTCGAGCACCAGGTCGGGAGTGTCGGTGACGCGGAAGGGCGGGTGGTCGGTGCGGCGGTCGCGGGTGATCACCACGGCGCCGACGCCGGCGCGGCGCCCGGCCACGACGTCGCGGTCCAGGGTGTCGCCGACATACCAGGCCTCCTGCGGGTCGACGTCCAGCGCCTCGGTGGCCAGACGGATCATGTCGGGATGCGGTTTGCGGATCCCGACCTCGTCGGAGTAGATCTGGACGCCGAAGGTCTCAGCCAGACCGAGGTGCTCGAGGACCGCGCGATGTGCCCGGCCCGAGTGGGCGTTGGAGACGATCCCGAGGCGGATCCCACGAGCGGCGCATTCGGCGAGCAGCTCGGTGATGCCGGGGCGCTGGTGGTGGTCCGCGACCAGGGGCGCCATCGCGGCGAGCAGCTCGCGGGCGTCCAGGGCCAGGGCGCTGCGCACCGTCGCGGGCAGGTCCGCGAGCAGGAAGTCCTCGACGATCTCGCGCGGGCCGAGCTCGCGCGGGGAGAGCCGACGGCTGGCCGCGTTCTTCCACAGCGACAGGGCGGTGCGGCCGGTGCGCAGGGACTCCTCGACCTCGGCGAGCTCGAGGTCGGCGCCGACGGCGCGCGCCCGCTCCACCACGATCTCGGCGAGCTCCCGAGCCCAGGTCACGCGCGAGGAGGTGGAGATGACCACCCCGCCGAAGTCCAGCAGCAGCGCCCGCGGGGCGGGCAGGGCCGCTGCCGGCAGGGCCGGTGCCGACAGGTCCGGTGCCGACAGGTCCGGCGCCGAAGGCACGGGGCCCCCTTCCGGCGGGAGGTGCATGCCGGTGAGGTCCGGCTGCGAGGGGCGAGGCGCAGTGCTCACGTCTCTCCGATCATGAGGGGAACGGCGCGAGGCCGGGATCCCGACGCCGCATGAGCAACGCTAGGAAGAGAGTCCGGTGGGTTCATGAACTCCGGGTGAACCTCCCGGCACGTCTTCGTCTCTGGACCTGAAACTCTTCAGTCCTGCCGGTCAGAACCCGAAAAGAGTCGTGTAGACCGGTCTCATGAGCTCCCCCGCAGACAGGACCGCACCCCGGATCACGTTGGCGGACGTCGCTCGCGCAGCGGGGGTGTCGTCGGCCTCGGCGTCGATGGCGCTCAATGATCGTGACGGGGTCGCGCCGGCTACCCGGGGGCGGGTACTGGCCGCGGCGCGGCAGCTCGGCTATCGGCGCCGGTCACGGGGCACCGGTCTGATCGGGGTGCTGCCCACGGACCTCGGGAATCCGTATCACACGGACGTCATCGCGGGGATCGAGGCCGAGGCGGAGAGCCTCGGGCTCGGGGTGGTGATCGCTCACGGCCGACGGGACGGCGCCCATCTGGAACGGCAGCTGCAGCGGCTGCTGGAGCTCGAGGTGGACGGGATCGTCGCGGTGACCACCTGGCTGAGCCCGCAGGCGCTCGAGCAGGCCGGACAGCGGGTGCCGCTGGTGGTGATCGGGCGGATGCAGGATGCGGTCACCGGCACCGACTCGGTGCTCAACCACGACCAGGCCGGAGCGGCACTGGCCGTGCGCCATCTGGTCGAGCAGGGGCATCGGCAGCTGGCCCATGTCACCCTGTCCACCCGGCCGGGGCCGGCGATGCGGCGGGCGGGCTTCCTGGCGGAGGCGGAGCGCCTGGGTCTGCGTGAGAGCGCGCAGGTGATCGGTCCCGATCCGGCCGCGGCCGACGCCGGCATCGAGCAGCTGCTGCGCGCCCTGCGCCGCGGCGACGCCGATGCGCCCACCGCCGTGTTCGCGGCGAACGACATCGCTGCGGTCACCGTGCTGCATCGCGCGGCCGACCGTCGCATCGAGGTCCCCACGCAGCTCAGCGTGATCGGCTACGACTCCTCCGCGGTCGCGCTCACCGTGCGCCCCCACCTGACCAGCGTCAATCAGCCTCGGCAGGAGATGGGCCGCCTCGCCGCCCAGATGCTGCGCGAGCGGATCGCGGGACGGGTGCATGACGCCGTGAGCGTCGTCGACCCGGTGCTGACCCTCCGCGCCTCGACCGGTCCCGGCCCGGCGCTGCACCGACGTGTCCCGCCTTCACCGTCGCCGTCACCGTCACCTTCACCTTCACCTTCACTGTCACCGGCCCCGCTCCCGCTCCCGCACCCGCACCCGCACCCGCACCCGCACCCGCACCCGTACGGTCGGTGACCGCCCATTGTGCGCTGACGACCTATCCGCTGCGGCCACATAGGTCCTCAGCGCAGAATCGGCGGTCGCTCCTCCGTCTCCTCGGCATCGGCCGCATCGTCCGCGTCGTCCGCGTCGTCCGCGTCGTCGGCGCCTTCGACGCTGCCGGACACCAGGCACCAGGCACCAGGCACCAGGCACCAGGCATGCGCTACCCTTCCGGCATGCACCTGCGCATCGACTATCCGCACGGCTCTGGGACGAGCCGCGCTGTCGTGCGCGCGCCGATGCCGTGAGGCAGGCGAGGTGAGATAGCACCGCTCGACTCAGAGCCCCAGGCGAGGACCACACGGTCCTCGCCTTTTTTCGTCGCCACGGCGAGGGGTTCGCACGAGGTTCCTCGCCCTTCCGGAAGGACCTCTCCATGACCATCGCCCCGACCCCGCCGCACAGCTCCCCCGAGGAGATCCTCGCCGAGCTGGAGCGCACCACGGACCAGATCATCGGCCGCGAGGACCTGCTGACTCGGCTGCGCGAGGGGCGGCCCCTGCGCGTCAAGTTCGGCGTCGACCTCACCGCCCCGGACCTCCACCTCGGCCACGCGGTGAACCTGTGGATGATGCGCACCCTCCAGGACCATGGCCACACCGTGATCTTCCTGCTCGGGGACACCACCAGCCGCATCGGCGATCCGACCGGCCGCAGTGCCTCACGCCCAGTGCTCACCGAGCAGCAGCTCCTCGACAACGCCACCTCGTTCCTCGATCAGGTGACCCGGGTGCTGCGTTCCGAGCCCGAGCTGCTGCAGATCCGTCGGAACTCCGAATGGTTCGACGAGATGGGGGTCGCCGGGCTGCTGTCCGAGCTCAGCCTGATCACGCACGCCCACCTGATCTCCCGCGACATGTTCCGCTCACGGATCACCGCCGGAACAGAGATCGCGATGCATGAGCTGATCTACCCGGTGCTGCAGGGCTTCGATTCCGTCGCCTTGGAATCCGACCTGACGATCGTGGGCACCGACCAGCTGTTCAACGAGTCGAGGGGACGCGAGCTGCAGGTCAAGCACGGGCAGGCACCGCAGACGATCATCACCAGCACCGTCACGCCGGGCCTCGACGGCGGGCCCAAGCAGTCCAAGTCGCTGAACAACTACGTGGGCCTGTGCGCCGCGCCGGAGGAGAAGTTCGGTCGGCTGATGACGCTGCAGGACGAGTTGGTGGGCACCTGGGCCCGCGTCTACTCCGACCTTCCCTTCGAGCGGGTGGAGGAGCTCGGCCGACGGGCGGGTTCCGGAGGCGCTGCGGCCCGGGATGCGAAGCTCGATCTGGCCGAGGCGATCGTCGCCCGGCACGATGGCGCCCCCGCGGCGAGTCGCAGCCGTGAGGAGTTCCTCCGTGTCTTCTCCGCACGGGAGCAGCCCCGCGAGATGGCCCCGCTCGCGCTGAGCCGCACGACGATGACCGCACTCGACCTGGTGACGACGGCGCGCCCCGAGCTCTCCCGCAGCGAGGCACGGCGCCTCCTGGCCGGTGGCGGGGTCGAGCTGGAGGGGCGCCGCTTCTCAGATCCGGAGGAGCTCCTGACTCTCTCGTCCTCTTGGGTCCTGCGCGCAGGGAGGAGGCGCTGGTTCCGGCTCGAGATCGCTGAACCATCGGAGCGTGGCGGAGGCGCGCCTGCCTGAGACGCGGTCGCACCCGGGCATCGCCGGTGCGCGAGCGCGCGCCGCTGCCCGTTCGCCCAGGCCCCGAATGTGACCTGCGTCGGTCCGGTTCGCACCACCCTGGGGTGTCAGGTACGCTATCCACTGCTCTTATAGAGCGCTGGAGGATTCGCCTAGCGGCCTATGGCGCACGCCTGGAACGCGTGTTGGGTTAACGCCCTCGGGGGTTCAAATCCCCCATCCTCCGCCAGCTGAAATAGCCTCTGACCTGCGACTTGATCGCATGTCAGGGGCTATTTCCATGTCCGGGCACGGTACGGCATGAGCAGCGCAGTCCAGGGTGCGGAGCCAGACGCCCGCGGCGTCGCGCACTCGTGACCGCATCGGAACCTCGCCCTCGATCGGCCGCGTCCATGCACGTCAGCGGGAT